>CAMATN010000013.1 GCA_945861155.1 Rhizobium sp. Q54 | reverse complement strand
TGTTCAAAGGGCCCGCCGAGGACGCGCCGCCGGTGCTAGCCGAACAGGCGTATCTGAAGCTGGACCAGAGCCCGATCGAGCCGTTTTTCCCGCTGCAACCGACCGCGGCGTTGCTGCCGATCGCGGTGCTGGCCGAGTCCGCCGCCGGTCTTGGCCATGTCAACATGGCCTTCGACCTCGACGGCGCGCCCCGATACGACTATCTGGCGTTGCCGTTCGGCGGCGATTTCGTCGCGTCGCTGCCGCTCCGCGCCGCCGCTTCCTATCTCGGGCTGCCGTGGAGCGAAATCGGCTTGGCGCTCGGCGAAGGGGTACGGCTCGGCGATAGGCTGATCCCCACCGACCCGGGGATGCGGCTCCTCATCAATTATCGCGGACCGGCGCGCACGATCCCGACTTATTCCTTTGCCGACCTGTTCGAGGGAAAGCTCGATGCCGCTCTGTTCAAAGATCGCATCGTGCTGATCGGCGCCTCGTTCACCGGCAGCTCGGACGCCTATCCCGGTCCGTTCGGCCACACGCCGATCCCCGGCACCGAGCGCCTCGGCAATATCGTCGACACGATCCTGGCGCGCGATTTCATCCGTGACAACCCGCCGCCCTGGCCGTCGATCGTGATCGGGCTGGTCGCGGTGCTGGCCGTCGCGGCCGGGATCGCGGCGGCGTTCTTGCCGACCCGGCTGGCGCTGCTCGGCGGAACCGTGCCGCTCCTCGGCTGGGCGGGGGGCGCGCAACTCGCCTTCGCGCACGGGCTGTGGCTGCCGCTGGTGGTCCCGGTCGCCGCGCTGACCGCGGCGACGGCCGGCGTGCTGCTGTTCCGCTACGGCTTTGTCGATCGCCAGCGCCGGGCCGTCCAATCGGCGTTCCGACATTATCTCGCCCCGGATCTGGTCAACGCGCTGGCGGCCCATCCCGAGCGCCTGCAGCTCGGCGGCGAGACCCGCATGCTGACGATCATGTTCTCCGACATTCGTGGCTTCACCTCGATCTCGGAGAGTTTCAAGGCCGACCCGCAGGGCCTCAGCCGGCTGATCAACCGCGGCTTTCTGAGTCCGATGACAAAGCTGATCATGGCGCGCCAGGGTACGATCGACAAATATATCGGCGATTGCGTGATGGCGTTCTGGAACGCGCCGCTCGACGATTGGGACCACGCCGACCACGCCTGCGACAGCGCGCTGGCGATGCTCGCCGAACTCGACCGGATCAACCGCGATCTGGTGGTCGAGGCCGAGGCGGAAAACCGCGTTTTCCACCCGATCCATATCGGAATCGGCCTCAATACCGGCGAGTGCGTTGTCGGCAACATGGGTTCCGACGAGCGCTTTTCGTACACCGCGATGGGCGATGCGGTGAACCTCGCCTCGCGCCTCGAGGGCCAGAGCAAGACCTACGGGCTGGCGATCGTCGTCAGCGAGGCGACGCGCGCCGCCGCCCCGTCCTGGGCCGCGCTGGAACTCGACCTGATCGCGGTCAAGGGCAAGGAGGACGCGGTCCGTATCTATACGCTGCTCGGCGATTCGGCCCATGCGCGCTCGGCCGGGTTCAGCGCGCTCGCGGAACGCCACAGGGCGATGCTGGCGCACTACCGCGGGCAGGATTGGGCGAGCGCCCGCGCCGCCTTGGTCCAATGCCGGGGTCAGGATGCGCGGCTTGAGGGGCTCTACGATCTCTACGAGGAGCGCCTGGCGTATTTCGCCGACAATCCGCCGGCCGCCGACTGGGACGGCGTCTTCGTCGCGCTCTCGAAGTAAGGATCATCGCCGCGATGACAAGCAACGCGCAGCATCAGCTGATCGGGCGCCACTTGCGGCCGCCACGCCACAGCAGCTGTTCGGCTTCGTCCGGGCCGGCGGTGCCGGCGGGGTAGAATTCGAGGGGCACGCTTCTGTCGTTCTGCCACAGATCCAGCACCGGCTGCACCACCGCCCAGCCCGCTTCGACGCTGTCGGCGCGCTGGAACAGCATCGCGTCGCCGATCATGCAGTCATAGACCAGCGTCTCGTAGCCGGTGCTCGGTTCGGTGTGGAAATAATCGCGATAGCGGAAATCCATCCGCACCCCGCCGAGGCTGATCTCGGGCCCCGGCTTCTTCGCGCCGAATTGCAGCGATATCCCCTCGTCGGGCTGGATCTGCAACGCCAGCACATTGGGGGTCAGCGCGTCGACCGGGGTGTCGCGGAACAGCGCGAACGGCACGCGCTTGAACTGGATCGCGATCTCGGTCGTGCGCCGGGTCAGCGACTTGCCGGTCCGCAGATAGAACGGCACGTCGGCCCAGCGCCAATTGTCGATGCCGAGCCGCATCGCGACATAGGTCTCGGCCATGCTGTCCGGTGCGACGCCGTCCTCGTCGCGGTAGGCCCGCACCGGCTGGCCCTTGACGATCCCGGCGGTATATTGCCCGCGCACGACGTTGCGCCTGGAATCGTCGCCGGCGAGCGGCAGAACGGCTTCGAGCACCTTGTCCTTCTCGGTGCGCACCGCATCTGCGGCGAACGAGTTGGGCGGCTCCATCGCGGTCAGGCTCAGCAGCTGAAAGACGTGGTTCGGGACCATGTCGCGCAACGCGCCGGTCGCCTCGTAAAAGGCGGCGCGGCGCTCGACCCCGACCGTCTCGGCCACCGTGATCTGCACGTGATCGATGTGGTCGCGGTTCCACAGCGGCTCGAAGATGCCGTTGGCAAAGCGCAGCACCATGATGTTCTGGACCGTCTCCTTCCCCAGGAAATGGTCCATCCGGTAGATCTGCGATTCCGACACCACCTTCAAGATGCGGGCATCGAGCGCGCGCGCCGAGGGCAGGTCGGTGCCGAACGGCTTTTCGATGATGATGCGGCGCCAGGCGCCGTCTTTCTCCTCGGTGAGCCCGGCTTCGGCAAGCCGCTCGACGATCGTGCCGAACAGCGAGCTGGCGACCGCGAGATAAAAGATCACGTTGCCGGCGGTGCCGTATTCGGCTTCGGCTGATTTGAGTTCCTGGGCGAGGCTGACATAGAGCTCGGGGTTGGTCGCATCGCCATCGATGTGCGTCATGCGCTGGGCGAGGAAATCCCAGGTATCGGCGTCGAAGGCCTCGGTGATCGCACCCGCCGCGGTATCGGACACGAAGCTGCGCACCCCCTCGGCGAGATGGGCGCGAAAATTCTCTTCCGACCATTCGGAGCGATCGATTCCGATCACCGCGAAATGGTCGGGAATCCGACGGGCTCGGACCAGGTTGTAGAGGGCCGGCATCAACAGGCGCTTGGTCAGGTCCCCGCTCGCACCGAAGATCACCATCGCGCAGGGCGGCGCCCGGTGCCCGCGTTGCGGCCGGCCAGCCGGAGAATCGAGCCCGCTGTCCATATTTTTATCCCTTGGGCGGCTCCTGGTGGCCGCCGAACTGCTTGCGCATCGCCGACAGGATCTTCTCGGCGAAGGTGTGATCCTGGCGCGAGCGGAAGCGGGCAAAGAGCGCGGCGGATAAAACCTCGGCCGGCACCGCCTGCTCGATCGCCGCTTGGATCGTCCAGCGACCCTCGCCCGAATCCTCGACATGGCCGGAGAATTCCTTGAGGTCGGCATCCTCGGCGAGCGCTATCGCGGTGAGGTCCAGCAGCCACGACGAGACGACGCTGCCGCGCCGCCATACTTCGGCGATATCGGCCAGTTCCAGCTTATAGCGGCGGTTCTCCGGCACCGCCGGCGAGTTGACATTGCGCAGAATGTCGAAGCCCTCGGCGAAGGCCTGCATCATCCCGTATTCGATGCCGTTATGGATCATCTTGACGAAATGCCCGGAGCCGGCCGGGCCGCAATAGAGGTAGCCCTGTTCGACCCGGGGATCGCGCCCGTCCCGGCCCGGCGTCGGCGGGATCGAGCCGCGCCCCGGCGCCAGCGCCGCGAAGATCGGGTCGAGGCGGTCGGCGGATTCCTTGTCGCCGCCGATCATCATGCAATAGCCGCGCTCGAGGCCCCAGACGCCGCCGCTGGTGCCGACATCGAGATAGCGGATGCCCTTGGCGTTGAGCATTTCCGCATGTGCGACATCGTCGTGGAAATGCGAGTTGCCGCCGTCGATCAGCGTGTCGCCGGCGTCAAGCAGCCCGGCCAGCTCGACGACCGTGCCGTGGGTGATCGCGCCCGCCGGCAGCATGACCCAGACCGCGCGCGGCTTTTCGAGCTGCGCCACGAAATCGGCGAGGTCCCGGCTCGGCGCCGCCCCTTCGCCGGCGAGCCCCCGCACCGCGTCGCCGCTCTTGTCATAGACGACGCAGTGATGGCCGGCGCGCATCAGCCGCCGCACGATATTGCCGCCCATCCGGCCAAGGCCGATCATCCCAAGCTGCATCAAAAATCTCCTGAGTTAATTTCGCCGGCGGCAGCTGAAAGCGGAAGCTTGGCGAGCAAAAGCCCCCACCCCAACCCTCCCCCGCTTGCGGGGGAGGGAGGGACCCGCGCCGGAGGCGTGGGAGGGTGGGGGTTTTGACGGCGCAACCTCATTTCAGCGCCTGTTCGATGGCGCGGCCGAGCGCTTTCAACCCGGCGTCGAGATCGCCCGACAGGTGTACGCGCAGCAGCCGCCGGCCGCGTTCGGCCAGCACGTCGAAATCGCCGCGGGCCTGCGCCGCCTTGACCACGCCGAAGCTGTAGGCCTGGCCGGGGACCGGGAGATCCTCGGCATCCTGCGATGTGATCTGCACGAAGACGCCGCTGTTGGGGCCGCCTTTATAGGCCTGCCCGGTCGAATGCAGGAAACGCGGCCCGAAGCCCAGGCAGGTCGCGACCGTGAGTCGATCGCGGATCATCCGGCGCAGGCGCTGCAACGCGTCGGTGTTCGCCGGGTTGCGGTCGATATAGGCGAGGAGCGCCACGTAGTCGCCGGCGCCGACCCGGCCGAGATGGGCCTTCAATGCCCCGGCAAGACTGGGCGCCCCGGTTTTGAGCGCGGCCGCGGTGGCGGGGTCGGCGAACAGCGCGATCCCGTCCTCGACAAAGAGAGGCGCCTCGGCCGGCAACTTGCCCGATGTCTCGTAAGCGGCGGTCAGCTCGCGCGTCTTGGCCTTCTGCGCCTCGACATCGGGCTGGTCGAACGGGTTGATGCCGATTATCGCGCCGGCCACCGCGGTCGCCATCTGCCAGCGGAAGAATTCCTGGCCGAGCTGGCCCGTCTCGGGGATCGTGATCCGCACCACCGGCTGCCCGGCCGCTTCGAGCGCCGCGACGGCGCTCTCGTTCTCGCTATCCTGGTCGGAGGCGAGGCGCAGATAGGCGAACAGCCGGTCCCTGCCATAGACCGCCGGCGACCCCAAGGGTTCGGCGTCGACCGGCACGATGCCGCGGCCGAGCTTCCCGGTCGATTCGGCGAGAAGTTGTTCGAGCCAGGCGCCGAGCGCGGCGATGCCGGAGGACGCGACGATCGTCAGCTTGTCGCGGCCCTGTTGCGCCGCGACGCCGAGGATCGCGCCGAGGATCACGCCGGGGTTCTCGACCGGCGGCGCGCTCGCCGCGCAGGAGCGGACCATCTCGGCGGCGCGTTCGAGGAAGGCGCTGACGTCGATGCCGAGCGCGGCGGCCGGCGCCATGCCGAAATCCGACAGCACCGAATAGCGCCCGCCGATCGTCGGCACGCCGTGGAAGACGTGGCGGAAGCCTTGCGCGTGCGCCATTTTCTCGACCGGCGACCCGGGATCGGTGATCGCGACAAAATGCGCCGCCGCCGCGTCGCCGAGCACCGCCTTGGCGCGGTCGTAGAAATATTGCTTGAGGACGTGGGGTTCGAGCGTGCTGCCCGATTTGCTCGACACGATGAACAGGGTGCGTTTCAGATCGATCGAGTTTTCGATGCGCCTGATCTGCGCCGGGTCGGTCGAATCGACGATCTGAAGAAGCGGGAAGCCCGGTTTGTTGCCAAAGCTTTGCGCCAGCACCTCGGCGCCGAGGCTCGACCCGCCCATGCCCAACAGCAGCATATCGGTGAACCCGGCCCGCTTTACCTCGGCGGCGAACGAATCGAGATGCCCGATCGCCTTGAGCTGGGCGTCGACGACGCCGAGCCAGCCGAGCCATCGCGCCTCGTCGGTGCCGGTCCACAGCGTGGCGTCGCCGGCCCATAGCCGGCGGACCTTGCCCTCCTTGCGCCAGTCTTCGAGCGCCGCCTTGACGCCGTCATCGAGCTCCTTGGGCAGCTTATAGCTCATCGCGTTGAGCCTGCCGCCGAGCACGGCGCGGCGCTTTTTCTGGACGGCGGCGTAAAGCTGGTCGGCCGCGTCGGCAAAGAGGCGCACCCCGTCATCGACCAGGCGGTCGGTGATGTCGTCGATCGCGATGCCGGCGCCGGGCAGCGCCGCCATGACCGCCTCGGCCGCGGCGACATCCTCGTCGAGGCTGGCGCGCGGGCGCCCATGGTCGCGGAACGCATCCATCGTCGCCGGCGGCATCGTGTTGACCGTGTCCGCCCCGATCAGCTCCTCGACATAGAGGACGTCGCTATAATCCTTGTTCTTGGTGCCGGTGCTGGCCCACAGCAAGCGCTGGCTTTGGGCGCCGTGTTGTGCCAGGCGCTGCCAGCGCTCGTCGTTGAAGACCCGCTGGTACAGCCGGTAGGCGAGCTTGGCGTTGGCGATCGCCACCTTGCCCTTGAGCGCGGCGAGGCGCTGCTTCGCGGCCGGGTCGTTGGCGGCGGCGATTTGCCTATCGAGCGCCTCGTCGACCAGCGTATCGATGCGGCTGACGAAAAAGCTCGCGACGCTCGCCACCTTGTGCGGGTCGCCGCCCTTGGCGACGAGGTCTTCGAGGCCGGAGATGTAGGCGTCGGCGACCTCGGCATAGATTTTCTGCGAAAACAACAGGGTGATGTTGACGTTGATGCCCTCGCCGATCAGCGTGCGGATCGTCGGCAGACCGGGCCGCGTCGCCGGGACCTTCACCATCAAATTGCGGCGGCCGATATTGCGCCACAGCCGCCGCGCTTCCTCGATCGTCTCGTGGGTCTGCATCGCCAGATAGGGCGAGACTTCGATCGAGATATAGCCGTCGCGGCCCTGGGTCTGCTCATAGACGACGTCGAGGGCGTCGGCGCCGTCCTGGATGTCGCGGATCGCGAGACCCTCGAACAGCGCGCCGGGATCGAGGTCGCCGGCTTTTTGCGCGGCGGCGATCAATTCGTCGTAATCATCGCCGTGCCCGATCGCCTTTTCGAAGATCGACGGGTTCGATGTGACCCCCCGGATCCCGTCATCCGCGATCAGGCGGCTCAGTTCGCCGCTGCGCAACAATTCGCGGCTGACAAAGTCGAGCCACACCGATTGGCCGTATTCCTGAAGATTCCTCAGCGGATTGGTCATCTCGCCACCTTCCTGCCGTCCGGCTTGGTCTCCGGCGGAGCTTTAGCCGGCGCTGTCATTTCACGCCCATTTCAACGCCCTGGCGCCGCGATGGTGCCCATGCGCGTCAACGCCGCGACGAGGCGCTCGGCGACGCTCTCCACCGACCTATTCGGCGGCGCGAGCCGGGGCGGCGCAATGGCGCTTGAGGGCGGTGACGAGGGCGTCGGTCTCGGCGTCGCTTATGTCGAAGCGGCAAACGAAGCGGCCGAGGGTTTTGCTGCGGCGGTAGAACTGGACGCCGTCACGTTCGAGCGCGTCCAGGACGTCGCTCGTGGCTTCGACAAAAAGCTCGTTGGCCTCGACCGGCGCGATCAGGCGCAATCCCGGCAGGCCCTCGATCCCCGCCGCGATCCGTGCCGCCGCCGCGTTCGACGCCTGCGCGAGCCTAAGCCACAGCCCGTTTTCGACATAGGCCATCAGCTGGGCCGAGGCGAAGCGCATCTTCGACCAGACCTGGCCAGCCCGGCGCAATTGCACCGCCAGCCCGTCGGCCAGTTCCGGCGCGAACACGATTATCGCATCGCACAGCGCGCCGCCGTTCTTGGTCGCGCCGAACGACAGGATGTCGACCCCGGCGCGCCAGCTCATCTCGGCCGGGCTGCACTGGAGGCGCGCCAGCGCGTTGGCGAAGCGCGCCCCATCCATCTGGACCCGGAGGCCGCGCGCCTTGGCAATCGCGGCGATCGCGGCGATCTCGTCGACCCGGTAGACCGCGCCGAGATCGCTGGCCTGGGTCAGGTTGACCGCCGCCGGCTGGCCGCGATGGAGCTGGCCCGGCGGGATCGCGGCCAGCGTCTCGCGCAGCGCCTCGGCGCTAATCCGGCCGTGATTGCCAGCCACCGGCACCAGCTTCAGCCCGCCGCCGAAAAACCCGGCGGCATTGGCTTCCGAGGTGTTGATGTGCGCCGACTCGCTGCAATAGACGAGGCCCCAGGACGGGCTGATCGCGGCCAGCGACAACGCGTTGGCGGCGGTGCCGGTCGCCACCGGAAAGACCCGCACCGGCGCCTCGAACAGCTCGGAAAAACGCTGTTGCAGCCGCGCCGTCCACTCGTCGCCGCCATAGCCGAGCGCGGTGCCGGTATTGGCGCGCACCAGCGCATCGAGGATCTCCGGCGCGGCGCGCCCGGTATTGTCGCTGCGGTAATCGATCACAGCGGGATCACCAGCAGGGTATCGATCTTCTGGCTGTCGAGCACGACGAGTCGCTCCTTGAAGCGGTAGGGGGTGCGGCTGACATCGATGCGGTCGAGGTAGCGGCCGGTGGCGAACAGATCGCTGGCGCCGTCATGCATGATGCGCACCGCGAGAAAGTTCGAGCGCGCCTCGACGACATCGCCCGCGACCCGTTCGATGCGGGTCGGGCCGACGATGTGGCGATAGCGGTGCGCCTCGAACATCAGCACCCGGCGCAGCGTCGTTACCCGATCGACCAGCATGCCGCGCGAGGCGCAATAGATGATGCCGTGACGCAACCCCGCCCGATGGCTCTCGCGATCGGTGATCAGGTAATGGCAGTCATCGACGAAAAAATCCGGCCATTCCTCCAGCCGGTCGTCGTCGATGCAATCGGCATAGGCGGCGATCAGCTCGCCGATCCCATGCCGCAGCGTTGCGTCGTCCATCTCTCCCCGCCCCAGCGCGATCACGAAGTCGGTCAGGTGCCGGTCAGCGCGCGGTATTTCTTCCAGAATCCGCGGATCGCCGCCTCGCTGGCGCGGAAATTCTGCGACTCGGCGTCATGCCCGCCCATCATCACGACGCCGCTGCCTTCGTCGTTGTATTGCAGCGCGCGCTGGACAAAGCCGCCGACGCAGCCGTCTTCCATCGAGATGTAGCCGGCGGCGCCGATCAGATTGCCCTGGCGCAGCCTGCGCTCGACCATCGCCGAATCGTCATCGGCAAAGCCGAGATGGACCCAGTCGAGTTCGGTACGCTCGACCCCGCGCGGCCGGATCACCCGCACCGCGATCGTGTTGCGCACCTGCTGCAACACCATGTTCGGGAACACGGTCAGGATCTGCACCGAGACCTGGTCGCCGTATTCGTCGACCGATTCGATGACCGAATTGTCCTCCAGCCGCATATCGGTGTCGGCGCGTAGCGCCGCCGCCTTGTAGTCGGCATCCTCGGCGGCGTAGTCGAGCTTGGCTTGGCTGAAATGGTTGCCGCCGCTCTCATCGATATTGATGCTGCCGGGCATGCTCAGCCGGTTGATGCGGAAGGTCGTCAGAAAGGAATGCAGGATGCTGGCGTGATAGGTGTCCTTGACGTTCTCGAAATAGAGCTTCCAGTTGTTCGGCAATATCTGGGTGCTGCGGCCGATCACGTGATAGGGCCGGTTGAGCACGCGGCGCAGGCCGCCGATCACGACAGGGCCGAGATAGGTCGCGAGGTCGGGTACGTCCTCGTCGAGCGAGCCGAACACCAGCCCGGATTCCTCGGCCACAAGCAGCCGTTGCAGATGGTGGTCGTCCTTGTGGAATTCGGGAGGCATGCCGCCCTGGCGCTTGACGCCCTTCTCGAAGGCGACCCCGGTCAGCTTGCCTTCGAGATCGTAGCTCCAACCGTGATAGATGCAGGTGATCTCCTTCGCGTGACCCTTCCGGGTCAGGCACAGGAGGTTGCCGCGGTGGGCGCAGCGGTTGACGAAGGCGTTGACCGCGCCGTCGGGCCCCCGCGCCACGATGACCGCGACCTCGCCGAGCGTCGTCGCGACCCAGTCGCCCGGCTCCGGAACCTCCGCCGCCAGGCACAGGTAATTCCACGTCGGCCCCTTGAAGATCCGCTCCTGCTCGACCCGGTACTGGTCGGGGTCGGTATAGAGCCGGAACGGCACCTCGCTGATCCCGTTCGACGGCCAATTGACCGGACGCTCAATCTCGAAATCTTGCACGGACATGCCTCGGCCCTCCTCGCTGGGCGATCAGATCAGCGGAATATGCGCTTCGCGCCCGGGGCGCGTCCATCCGGTAGTCGAGGCGATAGCGGCCCGCAATCGCGCGGCGAAGCGAGTCGCTACGCGGCGAGCAGTGTGTCGTCGTCCAGGCTTGCCTCGGTCGCATCATGCAGCGTTGTCACGACCGTTTCGCGATGCGAGACGAAAGCTTCGCGAGGCGAGAGCCCGCACTCGATGACCTGAAGGATGGGGCGCAGCCCTGCGCGAAGCGTGCTGACGGCTGGCGCTTCTGCGGTGACCGGTTCGGCGCGGAGCCATGCCTCGACTTCCAAAGCAGCATCCGCGTCACCGAGAACGGCGCGCGCTACCAGGATCAGCGCCGCCAGCCTCGGCTGGAGCTGGGCGAGTTGCTCCAGCCTCGCTCGGTCCTCGGCCCGAAGCGCCTCTTCAAACACCGACGCGAAACTCGGCAGGGTGCTACTCTCCGCTTCCCAGGCGCCATGGCGAGCGGCCAGGATCTCGGCATAGGCGAAGGCCGGATCGTCTTTCAGAATCTGGCGCAACTCCGCCAACGCCTCGGCTTCCGATGCCGCACCGGTTTCGCTTTCCAGCCGGAACCGAAGCCGTCGCACATTGCCCGATCGCAGAACCGCTTCCAGCGCCGGATCGGGTTGAAAGGCTTGCGCTCCGGAAGGCGACGGAAGCGGCTCTGCGAATGCAATGCTCCTCAGAGTCAGGGACCAGCCCTGATCAAGATGGTGCTGCAACTGCAACAAAGCACCGCTATGGGAATCCAGTTCGAGGCCTCTCCGAACCGCATCTCTTGCGAGTTCATCCTTGCCTTCTTGGGAGTAGAAACGCGCACGCAGCGCGTAGGAAACGGCGTCTTCAAGTCCCGCGCTGAATATAGCGTCGACGACGGCGATGGCTTCAGGGATGTGATCCTCGGCGATCAGAAGCTCGGCCAATCGCGTTCGTGGGTAAACGCTTTGGGGGAACCGAGTGATCGCGTGCCTGAACAGCGTTTCAGCATCGCCGCGCCGATTCGGCTGCCGGGCGAGCAGACCCGCAAGCTGATCGTAGCCTTGAACGTTGTTGCGAAGCCGGTGCACGAATTCCCAACCAACCAATTCGGCGGCTTCCAGCTGACCATCTGCCGTGAGCGCGTCTCGCCAGAGCGACCACAGAAAAGGGTCGCGAGGCGCCCAAGCGATCCCCTCCCGCGCCAGGAATTGCGCTTTGCGAGCGCGAGCGTGCCGATCGTCACCGCCCCGATCGACCAACGCTTGGCCTATAATATGGGCGGCTCTCACGAAATATCGGGCGTCGCCGGTTTGGCTCACGAAACGACGATGCGGTTCGAAAAGAGCATCAATCCTCGGCCCTATATCGATAAATGGCTCGCCGAACCGCGCGATGAGGCTTCGTGCTTCCTCGGGCGAGGGTGATCGCAACAAAATGGCACGACGGGAGGCGCCCCCCCATCGAAGCTCGCTATCGGACTTCCACCAACCGGGAGCATCGACTGCGGCGAAGGCCGATGTCGATAGCAATGCGGCAATCACCTCGCGCCAATGGTGGGGACTGCGAGGATAAAGCGACTTGAGCGCAAGCCACTCGGCTTTGAATTCGGCCTCTGACGGGTCCTGCGCAAGCGCCCACTGGGCCAAACCGGCGAGCCATGGCACCTCGGGCCCGCTTTCGGTTCCGGGAAGACGCCGGAGGCCCAGGATGCCGATGTCGAGATAGCGCTTTGGCAGGAATCCACCGGCCGCCCGACAGAGACGGTACCAAAGGGGCTCGAGACCGTGCGCCTCGGTGCCGGCGGAAGCCTCGGCTACCAAGGGCTGAGTCAGTGCGATCGAGCGCCAATACTCGGCGCGGGCGTCGCGCGCGGGCGACAGCACGAGCCGAGCCACCCACTCGTTCCAAACAACGAACCGGCGGCGCAGGTCGGTTGCGGCATCCGGGAGACCTAAAAGCGCGATAATCTCGAACGCCTCGCAAATCTCCCGTATGGCTCGTTGAAGTTTGGGGCGTTCCCTCGGGAGCGGACCCTTCCTGCGCTGCTCCAGCCACGACATCACCGCGTGATCGAGCGCGACGAGCAACGGATCATCGGCGGGGAGCGGTCCAAACAACATCCGAGCGGCATCGGGCGCATCCGCGCGGTCGTACGGAAATATCTTCGCATAGCCGGACAGCAGATCGCCGAAGGCGTCGACAGGAGCCTTCTCGAACTCGGCCAGCCAGGGATGGCGGCGGCCGGGCGAGTGGGTAGCCGTCAGGGCCATCTAAGGGATTTCTTCTCCGAAGTCGTAGCAATCAGACGCCAATTGCACGGCGACAAGATGATGATTGCGCAACGATTTCAGCTCAAAGGGCTGAGGCGGCACGGTGATCTCGTCCAGGCGTGCGATGTGCTCACGCTTGTAAGTTAGCCGAAAATGAAGGAGCTCCGCGAGCAATTCCTTATCATCCTGCACCTCGAACAGCGGCATGGCCCTGCCGCACGTCAACTTCCGGGGGGCCGGAAAGAAATGCGGCCACGGTCCGCTGTCGAACACCGTCGGGGCCGTAACGGCGCACGAGGCACCGAAGGCTGTCGCGGCCGCCACCACCTCGCCGACAGAATACTCCATCAACGCGATTGGCACCGGTCCCGCTGCGCAATCAAAATGCGCAAGGCCCAGCCGGTCGCGTAGCCGCGTCGGCCAATCCGGTTTCGCAAGATCGTCGATGACTTCATCCTTGAATGCACCGAAAGATGGACGCCAATCTCTAACATTAGACTGATCCCAAGTTCTGAGGAAAGCGTCAATCAAAGCGGTCTCGTTGTCCGCGACTGCCCTTTTCAGCCGGCTAAACGACATAGGCGTGGCTATTTTCCCGAGCGGCCTGCTGAGGTCTTCAATCCTAATAATTCGTTGCGTTTGATCAATCGAACCGAGATCGGCGGGAACGAGCGCGACATCGAATGTATGCGCTATGTCGTTGTCAACCTGGACGTACTCCTTCCAATAGTCCACATGGCGTTTGCGCAGGTCATCCGCGCCTCGCGCTCCCAGCGCCCTATTCTCGAAAGCCTGCTGCCTCTCGCCGCTGACTCGCTGTTCAAACCAGATGTTGTCGGCGGCGGAACGCTCCGTGGCATTCGCGGACGCCCGCCATTCGGTCAGGGCTTGCTGAAGATCAGAGTCGCCGAAACGCATGGTCCGCTGCAAACTCCCGCCCGTCCCGTCAGTACGACCTGACCGGATTCCGCCTTTCTCATACAATATGCGATTACATGCCTGTCGTAACCCGGCCCCGCTCACTGCCGCAGCAGCCGCCGGGCAATGATGACGCGCATGATTTCGTTGGTGCCTTCGAGGATCTGGTGCACCCGAACGTCGCGCAAATGGCGCTCGATCGGGAAATCCCGGAGGTAGCCGTAGCCGCCGTGCAGTTGCAGCGCTTCGTTGGCGACACGAAAGCCGGCATCGGTGGCGAGGCGCTTGGCCATCGCGCAATGGAGGGTCGCGTCCGGGTCGCCCTTGTCGAGGCTGGCGGCGGCGCGGCGCAGCATCAGGCGGGCGGCGTCGAGCTCGGTCGCCATGTCGGCTAATTTGAACTGCAAGGCCTGGAAATCGGCGAGGCGCTGGCCGAACTGGCGGCGCTCCAGCATGTAGCCGCGCGCCGCCTCGTAGCACGCGCGCGCCCCGCCCAATGAGCAGGCGCCGATATTGAGTCGGCCGCCGTCGAGCCCCATCATCGCAATGGAGAAACCCTCGCCCTCGGCGCCGAGGCGGTTGGCTACGGCCACGCGGCAATCCTCGAACATCACGCCGGTGGTCGGCTGGCTATGCCAGCCGAGCTTTTTCTCCGGTCTGCCGAAGGAAAGGCCGGGGGTGCCGTTCTCGACGACGAGGCAGGAAATGCCCTTCGGGCCGGGTTCGCCGGTGCGCACCATGACGACATAGAGGTCGCTGCGCCCGCCGCCGGAGATGAACGCCTTCGTACCGTTCAGCACGTAATCGTCGCCGTCCCGCCGGGCGCGGGTCTGCAATGCCGCCGCGTCCGAGCCGCTATTGGGCTCGGTCAGGCAATAGCTGGCGAAATGCTCCATCGACATCAGCTTCGGCAGCAAGCGCGCGCGCTGTGCCTCGTTGCCGAAGCGGTCGATCATCCACGCCGCCATGTTGTGGATCGACAGATACGCCGCGGTCGAAACGCAGGCGGTCGCCAGTTCCTCGAAGATGATCGTCGCGTCGAGCCGGCTGAGGCCGCTGCCGCCGAACTCGTCGCGCACATAGATGCCGGCAAAGCCGAGCGCCGCCGCCTGGCGCAACGCCGCCTCGGGGAACTCCTCGCGCTCGTCCCAGCCCGGCGCGTGCGGCAGCCATTCCTCGCGGGCGAATTGGCGCGCGGTCTCCTCGAACGCCAGCTGCTCGTCGGACAGGGCGAAATCCATGCCGAGAATTATGGGTAGTGCCGGCGCCTCCGGCAATCCGCGCCATGTGGGAAGAATTTCATCGATTGTTGGCCGGCGCGTCGAGCGGCCACAACGCCGAGCGCCAGCGCAGCGCGATCACCAAGGTCAGCACGGCGCCAACCAGGCAATAGAGCGAGGTCGTCGCCGCGAAGCCGAGGCGCTCGATCAGCACTCCGGCGGTGAGGAGCCCGATCGGCACCCCGTAAATCGCCAGCATCCGCACCCCCATGACCCGGCCGCGAAAGCGCTCCCCGGCGCTGTGCAGCAGCATCACGTTCATCGGCACGAGGCTGAGGGCCTGGGTGATCCCGGCGATGACGAGCACCATGCGGCCGCTGATCGGGCTTTCCAGATTGACGAAGACGAGCAATGCCGCGTACCAGCCCAGCGCGAACAGGATCATCATGCGGCCGGGTCGCAATGCGCGACCGGCGATGCTGACCGTGATCGAGCCCATCAGCGATCCGAACGAAAAACACGCGACGAGGGTGCCGAGCCCGGTCTGGCCGATGCCGTATATCTCCTTGGCCACATACGGAAGCAGACCGCTGGTCAGTGGAAAGGCGGTCAGGTTGACCAGGAACGCCAGCCACATCCCGGCCAGCAGACACGGCGTGTCCCAGACATGGACCAGCCCCTCGCGCAGGTCGCGCCCCGGCGAGGGCCGGGCGGCGCCCGCCGAAACGGGCCGGGCCGGGGGCCGCGAAACCCCGAGGGTGAACAGGAAACCGGTCGCGTAAAAGCCGGCGATCGCGAGATAGACCGGCGCCAGTCCAAAAACGGCGAACAGGCCGGCGCCGGACAGCGCGCCGACGATCCGCGCCAGATCCGAGGTCGTGCGCGACACTCCCATCGTCGCCATCAGCCGGTCGCCGGGCATCGTCGCGGCGACGAGCGCGCTGCGCATCCCCTGGTCCGACGGCCGGATCAGACCCGATAAGGCGGCGATGATGAACACGTGGTAGGGGCGCAGCACCCCGGCGAAGGCCAGCGTCGCGACGGCGATGCCGAGGCTCGCATACGCGGCCCGCATCGCGCACAAGACGGTGCGCTGGCCGATCCGGTCGCCCAGCATGCCGAACATCGGCGCGAGCAACGTCCCGAGATAGAGCAGCGCCCAATAGAGGGTCAGCGCCAGGACCGAGCCGGTCTCGACCAGGATGTACCAGCCGAGGACGAGGTTCTCCATCTCGATCGCCCAGGAGGTCGCGAGGTCGGCCGGGAATTGAAAGCGGAAGCTGCGCACCTGAAACGGCGCCAGCATCGCGAACCGGAACATCACACCCACGCCAAAGTCGGATTTCCCCCCAAAGGCGCATCCAACCCGGCGATGAGAGCGCTGTCGACCCCGCTTGCCCATTTGCTGGGCAGCCATGCCCATTGCGCGGGCACCGGCAATTTCTTCCACCGCAGAAACGGGTCCCGGCCTTCGCCGGCAGGCGCTAGCTTAGCTGTGTCGCTCTATTATAGCCGGCGAGAGATTTCCGTTCGTCGCCACCCCTCACCCTGTCCCTCTCCCCGCAAGCGGGGCGAGGGAGAGAGGCGGCGCTTCCTGAGTATCGCCGCGATGGGTTCGCACGGTCTTGCAATTGGGTTCCCTCGCCCCGCTTGCGGGGAGAGGGACAGGGTGAGGGGCCGTTGCCGCGGAGCACTCGTGTGTGTTCGTGGCCATGGGCCTCTGCCGCGACGACGACGGTAGGGGCCCATGAAATAGGCCGATATGGCGTTACAGCGGCGTCGCGAGCAGGGTCGGGACCGCCGAGGTGTCGAGCAGGACCAGCTTGTCGGCGATGCGCAGCGCGTCGCCCGCCCGTTGCAGCCGGTCGCGATAGAGGCCGGTCACGAACAGCCTTGTCTCGCCCTCCTGGTCGGTTTGATAGACCGCGAACGGCGCCTCGATCTCGATCCCGCCGGCTTGTTCGGTGACGATGCGCGGCAGGCCGATGATGTGGCGATCAATATGGATGTTGTACTTGTTGGCCTCGCGCAATGCCTGGATGCGGTCCTCGAGCATCGCGCGGCTGTCGCACAAGATCAGCGCGACCGGCAATCCGGCGTCGTAATTCTCGCGCGGCATCACGCTATAGCGGCAGGTCGCGGCGAAGAGGCCGAGCCAGTCGTCGTAGCGGCCAAGGTCGAGCAACCCCCCGTATTCGGCGAGCAACGCATGCACGCCAAGTGGGTCGCCCAGGCGCTCGACACTCATCGCACCGCACCGGCCGGCTCGATCCCGAGAAGCTCGGCGTAATACGACCAGAAGCCGCGCAACGGCACGTCGTTGACGCGGTAGTCGCGGTCGGAGATGATTCCGGCGCCGCCCAATTCGATCACGGTCGACCGGTCGCGGTCGGGCTCCGAGGCGCGGTGCACCAGTTCGATCGCCTCACCGTCCTCCATCGACACGAGCCCGGCCGGGCCGACCAGATTGGCCTGACGCAGCCGGTGCAGATGCATCTCGGGCGGCTCGTCGGCATAGCCGAGCATCGTCTGATGCACCTCGACCATATCGACGCCGCGCGGCCGGATCTGGCGGATCGCCAGGCTGTTGCTGATCTGCGCGAACACCGCGCCGGGGAACACCGAGGTGACCAGCAGGTTGAAATTGTCGTCGCGGTCGCGACGGAACTTGACCATCGAGGGCTCGCGCAGGGTCAGCCGGTCGTTGCGCACCCGCGCGCTGTTATAGGCCTCGCGCGCCATCTCGGCGGTGTCGCTGTCGGCTTCGGCCCAGGTGACGTTGTGGCGATGGCGCGCATCCATCCGGACGCCGCCGATTTGGGTCGCGCGGTCGAGCCCGAACGTGACCAGAAATTCGTGCAGCAGGCTGGCGTGGTAATTGTCGCGGGTGTTCTCGGCGTAGAGCTTCCAATTGGCGCGGATGCGCTGCCGGGTATAGCCGAGCACGCGAATTGGGCGGTGCAGCATGCGGCGGATCTCGGCCAGGATCGGCGCGCCGAGATAGGCGTCGAGCGGCTCCGAATCGGTCGCGAGGGTGCCGAAGATCGCGCCGTTGACGGTGCCGATCCGCAGCTTGCGCAAGCCGTGCGCCCCCATGTCGAAGCCCGGGTCGAGCCCGCCCTTGCCGCGCACGCCGCGGCGAAACGGGATCGCATTCAGCCCGCCGTCGAGGCCATAGCACCATTGGTGATAGACGCAGACATGCTCCTCGGCGTTGCCCGAGAGTTCCCTCCGCACCAGCGCGCCGCGATGGGCGCAGCGATTGACGAAGGCGTGGATGTCGCCATTGCGGTCGCGGTTGACGATGACCGGTGTGTCGCCGACATAGGACGCGCGGAAATCGCCGGGTTCGGGTATCTCCGCTTCGAGCGCGAGGTAGTTCCACACCGGACCGCGGAACACCGCCTCCTGCTCGCGGGCGTAAAGCTCGCTATCGTGGTAGAGCCGGTACGGCACCCGGCTATAGTCGAGCGCCGGCCAGATCGCCGCATCAATCATCGCCATGTCAGCTCCGCCGTGCCCCACGTTCGCCTGTCATACGCTCAAGCGGCTCTTACGCTCAAGCCGCGCGCAATACGAAATCCACATGGATTTCGTTGTAGGGAAACAGAATTCGTCCGTCGTCGGCGCGCTCGACAACCCCAGCCTTCAGCAATACCTGAATGTCGCCGTGGACCGATTTCACGTCTCGGCCGACCCGGCGAGAGACCTCCCGTATTGCGATCGGCCCGGCACCGGTCAGTGCCAGCAGGACCTCCCATCGCTTCGGCGTGATCACTTTCCAGAGCAACTCAACCGTCGCGAAGCTGATAAAGGCGCCTTGTCGCTCACCTTGGAACGCGCGCAGCATTCTCGCCTTCGTGTCCTCCATCGCGGCAATGCCGATCGTTACCGTGCTCACGGATGGCTCCATTCGGCGATCTCGCTCCAGAAATCCGTCACCAGTTGATCCAAATGTGGTGAAGTCGTAGGGTACTTCGTCCGCGCCGATGTGCTTGTGATCGCCCTTTCCGGTTTCATTGTCGAAGCGCAGAACGCATAACTGATCGACCACGAAGGCCAAGCGGTATTTGAAGCCGTGGCTGCTCCCCGGAAGCGGATTGGGCAACTGCCAGATCACTATATCGGCGAACCCGCTTTCGCCGACAATCCGCCTTTCTCGAAGCAGGAGCCGCGCCCGCGCCCTCATGTTGGCGTTTATACCAACGCTGGGCGCTCCGTCAACTTCTGGCGCCGGTGCGCTCTACGGCAAGCTCTCCGACCCTGTATACCGGCGCCAGGCGCTCATCTGGATCGCCGACGTGAGGCAGTGCACGACGACCGGCCGGGTCTTGACCGCGAAGGCGCGGGCGATGCCGTCAGCGACTTCGGCTTCGGTGCGGATCGTGATCCCCTCGGCGCCGAACGAGCGGCCCCAGGCGGCGAAATCGGGGTTGGTCAGGCGCGTCCCTTCCATGAACGCGCGCTCGGGATAGCGCACGTAGGAATGCATGCCGATCGTGCCGTACATCTTGTTGTCCGAGATGATCATGATCGGGTTGGCGCCGTACTGGACCGCGGTGGCGATCTCGTTGCCCATCATCAAGGCGCCGCCATCGCCGACAAACGCGACCACCTGCGTGCCCGGCCGGCGCAACGCCGCCGCCACCGCCATCGGCATCCCCGAACCCATCGCGCCGACCACCGACGACAGGAACACCTGGCCCTGGCGGAAGCCGATATAGCGGTGCACGAAACTGCCGAAATTGCCGGCGTCGGTCGTCACCGTCGCGTCAGGCGCCAGGTGCTTGTCGATTTCGCACACGATCGCCGCGAAATTGACCCCGTCATCGGTTGGCTCCCATTCCTTGGCGAGCAGCTTCCGGTGGATCGCGTTGAGCCCGGCGACCCAACCCCGGCGCTTGGCTGCATCGGCCGGCGCGCCGCGCTTCAACAGCGCCTTGATGACTTCGTGCGGGCTGCACGGCATGCCGAGATCGGGGCGCCACACCCGGCCGACCTCGTCGGCATCGGGCCACACATGCACAAAGGGCAATTGCGGCATCGGCGCCTTCGGAAAGCTGTAGGACTGGCTGACCGAGTCGGTCATGCGTTCGCCGAGCGCCACCATCAGATCGGCGCGCTTCATCTCGCCGAGCAATGCCGGCGGCACCCTTATCCCCATGTAGCCGCCGTAATTGGGGTGCGTCGCGTCGAACAGATGCGGCCGGCGATGGGTCGGGCTGACCGGCAATACCCATTCCTCGGCGAGCCGGTTGAGATCGCCGAGCGCCGCCGTGTCGCGCACCGCCTCGGCCATCAGCGCGCCGCCGACCACCACCAGCGGCCTCTCGGCGCGTCCGAGCATGTCGGCGAGGCGGTCGAGATCCTCGGGGCGCGGCCCGGCGACGACATGCGGCCGCGCCGCATCAATGTCGGCCGCGGTCTCCTCGTCGAAGATGTCTTCGGGCAGAATGACCGCGACCGGCCCTTGGGTCCCGCTTTCCGCCAGGTGAAAGGCGCGGGCGATCGCTTCCGACGCCTGTTCCGGCTGGTTGACCTCGATAACCTCCTTGGTCACGTCGGACAGGAGCCGCGAATAATTCTGCTCCTGCAACGCGAGCCGGCCGAAATCCTGGCGCTCGACCTGGCCGACCAGCACCACCAGCGGGGTCGCGTCGTGATAGGCCGTATGCAGCGCCACCATCGCGTTCGACAGGCCCGGCCCGCGCGACACCATGACGACCCCGGCGCGCTGGCGCAGCCTGCCGTCGGCCACCGCCATATAGCCGGCGCCGGCCTCGTGGCGACACACGATGACGCGGATCGAGTTGCGGTCGATCAACGCGCTGGTCAGCCCGATATAGCTTTCGCCCGGCACGCAATAGACTTGGTCGACATCATGCGCTTCGAGGCTTTCCGCCAGCAGGCGGGCGACGGTGCGGCTCATTTGAAATTCCTTACGCGCCAATGTTGGCCGAAGGGATAGCGCACCGAGGGAAGGCCCGGAAGACGCAATAGCCCAAATGGTCCATACAGTCCCATTATCCTCAATCCCCAATGTCATCCCGGCGAAGGCCGGGATCCATGGCTGCATTTTCGCGATCTCACCAAGATCGCACCGAACGCGGCACATTTAGGCCAAAGATTAGAGCCGCCCGACGGTGGATCCCGGCCTTCGCCGGGATGACAACTGCGTGCGGCTCACGGACCGCGGGAGCGGCTTGACGCGATGCCGCGTTCGGCAAATCCTCGCCTGAATCAAGGAGGACCTACCCATGCAGATCGAGGCCGCCGTGTTTCGCAAGCCGCACGACCCGCTGACGATCGAGGCGGTCGATATCGACAAGCCGGCGCGGCGCGAGGTGCTGGTGCGCACGGTCGCGAGCGGGGTCTGCCATAGCGATCTGCATGTCGTCGATGGGCAGGGCCGCTTCCCGCTCGACCGGCCGATCGTGCTTGGGCACGAGGGCGCCGGCGTGGTCGAGGCGGTCGGCGACGATGTGACGGCGGTGCGTGTCGGCGACCATGTCGTCGCCTGCTTGTCGGGGTTTTGCGGCAGCTGCCCGCAATGCCTCGGCGGCCACCCCAATCTGTGCACCGGCGGTCTCGTCACCCGGCCCGATAGCGGGGTGCCGCGGCTCTCCCAGAACGGCGCCCCGGTCCGGCAGTTCATCGGCATATCGAGCTATGCCGAAAAGATGCTGCTGCACGAGAATTCGCTAGTGAAGATCGACAAGGAGATCCCGCTCGACCGCGCCGCGCTGGTTGGCTGCGGCGTGTTGACCGGGGTCGGCGCGGCGTTGCGCACCTCAGGGCTCCAGGCCGGGCAGACCGTGGCGGTGTTCGGCTGCGGCGGGGTCGGGCTGTCGATCATCCAGGGCGCGCGGATCGGCGCGGCGCGGCAGATCATCGCCGTCGATATGTTCGCCGCGAAGGAGGAGATGGCGAAGCGCGCCGGCGCCACCCATTTCGTCAACAGCGGCGAAGACGATCCGGTCAAGGCGGTGCGCGCGCTGACCGGCGGGCTCGGGGTCGATCATGCTTTCGAGGCGGTCGGACTCGCGAAGCTCTGCCGCCAGGCGATCGAGAGCCTCGCCATCCGCGGCACCGCGACGATCGTCGGCGTATTGCCGCCCGACGCGACGATCGAGTTTCCGTGGATGGCGATCCGCCCGGAATGCAAGGTGCAGACCTCGCGCATGGGCTCCAACCGCTTCCGCATCGACATCCCGCTCTATCTCGACTTCTACCGCCAGGGCCGGCTCGACCTCGACAGCATGGTTACGAAGCGCGGCCATCTCGGCGACATCAACGAGGCCTTCCGCGCGATGAAAGCGGGCGAAGTCGCAAGGACGGTGCTGATTTTCGATTGAGAGCGGAGCGGGGACTGTTTAGCGAATCAGAACCACCGCCACACCGACATCGCAATTTGCCCATGCACGGTCGGCGGTCACGACCGGGCTGCCGCGCGCAAGCCCGAGCGCCAAGCACGCGCGATCACCAAGCGAAAGGCCGGCTTGGCGGGTCTGCGACCACAGATCCACCGCGATCTCCGCTTGACGTGAGTCAAATACGACGATTTGCAATTCAATCTCGCTGCCGCTGTAAGGGCTTGCTCTTGGGTCAGACCGTCCGAACGCAGCTTGGTCAATACCTCGCAAAGATTTACGGCACTGATCGACGTCCCGTCGAGGCGTTCGGGATCGAATTTGTCAAAAGGTTCATTCTTTAATGCCGCGAGTATCGCCGAGGCGTCGGCGACGAATTCATCCTCATTCACGCGCTGCCTCTTCGCGTCGTTCGGCGATCAACTCCGCCACGAGATCGCGCCCCGAACTATACCGCGCGACGATGGCCTGGGCCTCCTTGAGTGCTTGCCGTCGCGTCCGCAGCCGCAGTTCGCCCTCCCCGACCGCCTCGATCAGGAGGTCATCTCCAGGCTTCAGGCCGGCCGCCGCCCGGCACTCGGCCGGAATGACGATCCGGCCCTGGTGATTTATCCTTACGCGAGCCGACATGACACTACTTCCGCTCTGTGACATTCAGCGCGGCATATGACCGGCTGCTGAAGAAAGTCAATAAAAAATGCTCGCGGGTTGCGTCGGATGGCGCAGCGGATACATATTCTGGTTCTTCATGCCATGATCCTGCCAATCAATTTGCCGGTATGATGCCATCGGTTGATCAAAGATGAGAACGGGCCGATGCTGACCACCACACGCGACATGATCCTGCCGACCGCGATCACCGGGTCGTATCCGCGGCCCCTGTGGTTCGACGCGAGCCTTGGCGGGCGCTCGTTCAAGACGGTGATGGGGGATTCGCTGTTCCGCGAGCAGTATCTCGACGCGGTCGCGGCGGTCATCAACGCGCAGGAGGCCGCCGGGCTGGACATCGTCACCGACGGCGACAGCCGCTTCGACCTCGCGGTCGGCGGCAAATCGTGGTTCTTCTACCCGATCGAGCGGATGGGCGGCATCACCGGCCACCGCGACACCTCGCGCGGCTGGATGGCGCGGCATGGCCTCAGGCCCGGCAAGATCCTGTGGGAGGTGCAGGAGGCCTACCAGCCGGGCGTCGTCACCGACAGGCTGACCCGAGGCCCGCTCGAATACACCGCGATCTGGCAGATCGCCCAGCGCCTCAGCGACCGCCCGGTCAAGTTCGGCGCGATCTGCGCCCCGGCGCTCGCCAGCATGCTGTGGGACGAGCATTACCACGACGACAAGGCGCTGGTCCTCGACATGTGCGACATCATGAACGCCGAGTTCAAGGAACTGGCGGCGGCCGGCTGTCCGGTGATCCAGGTCGAGGAGCCGCGCCATCACGGGCTCTCGACCTTGGCCGACTGCACCGACCATGACCTCGAATTCCAGACAGAGGCGTTCAACCGCCAGCTCGACGGGGTCGATGCCGAGATCTGGGTGCATACCTGCTGGGGCAACCCCAATCAGCAGCGCGTCTATTGGGAGGTGCCGAGCTATGAGCGGGCGCTGCCGCATCTGCTGCAACTGAACGCCGACGTGATCACTTTCGAATGCGCCAGCAGCGACGGCAAGGATCTGCCCTTGTTCGCCCAGTACAAGACCGACAAGAAGATCGGCATCGGTGTCGTCAGCCACTGCAACACAATCGTCGAGCCGGCCGAGCACGTCGCCAACCTGATCCGCCGGGCGCTCGAATACATCCCGGTCGAGCAGCTGGTCGTCACCACCGATTGCGGCTTCGGCCGCGAGGGATTGAGCCGCCGCATCGCCTATTACAAATGCGTGGCGCTGGTCGAGGGCACCAACATCGTGCGCCGCGAACTCGGCCTCCCCGAGGCCCGCGTGCGCGCCGCCGACCCCCGGCTCTATTTCGCAACGGCCGGCGGCGAGGGGTAATGCCCTCGCGACGACCGGGTAATGCGCCACGGCGCGCCGATCGCCTGGCCTGCTTGGACCGCCGTCAGTACCGGACTACTGACACCGAAAGTGCGCCACATACCGTGTCGGTACAGTCCGCCGTCATTCCCGAATTCGAGATCGCTGCCCGGCATGTGCCGCGCGAGCTGATATTGGATTCGTAAACGCTGGCGACATCGTTGCCGGTCACGGTCCCCTGACCCTGAGATCGGAACGTTCGCCCCATACAAGACACTCCGTGGGCGGTATAGGTGAACCGATTCCCTTGCTGGTCGATCTCGTAGACGACGCCCAGATTATCGCGCCACCTGCCGGCGATGTTGGCCGTGGCGGGAGATTGCGGTCCCGCCACGGCCATTGGGCCGCCGCCGCCTACCGGCTTTTGCTGGGCGGACGGGGCTGACTTCTCGGTGGTGCACTGCACCAGGATGGTTGCCAGACCGCCAACTGCCGTCAGGAACGCGGTTATGGCGGCCAGCTTCGACCAAAAATTTGTCGATTGGTCTTCCGCCATTCCAGCCCCCAATGTTCTTCGAGCGCCTGAGTGCGGTACAAGCCCAGCAAGACGTACCGCAAGGCGCTGCAAATTGCTATTGATAGGTCGGTCCGGCTTTCACCCGGACGACCAACCGTATCATTCTCGTCCCACGAGACGACGATATCGGCATGACAGGGAGGGAGCATCGATGTTTGCCAAGGGTCTTGCCGGGATCGCCCTGGCGGCGGCGCTTGCAACGCCGGCGAGCGCGCAATTGCTGAACCACAAGGATCTGTCGCTGGCGACCGCGTTGACGATCGCGACAACCGCGGCCGAGACCTGCAAGGGCCAGGGATATCGCGTCTCGGTCACCGTGGTCGGCCGCAACGGCGAGGTTATCGTCCAGCTACGCGGCGACGATTCCTCGCCGCATACGATCGAGAACAGCCAGCGCAAGGCCTACACCTCGCGCACCTTCCGCATCCCGTCGGGCGAGTTCGCTCAGCGCGTCAAGGACAACCCGACGAGCGGCCAGGTGCATCTGAGCGGCATCGTCGCTTCCCAGGGCGCTTTGCCGATCAAGGTCGGCGACGAGGTGATCGGCGCGGTCGGCGTGTCCGGCGTGACCGGCACGCCCACCACGCCCGCCGTGCCCGGCGGCGTGAAGGACGAGGCCTGCGCCAAGGCCGGCATCGACAAGGTCGCCGACCAGCTCAAGTGACGCGTGCCGGTAACTCCGTCCGAGAGGACATACCCCATTTCTGTCATACCGGCGAAAGCCGGTATCCACGGTTCCGTCGCACGAGCGGTTGACGGATGGGTCCCGGCTTTCGCCGGGACGACATTGGGAGAGTGGGCCGGTTTCGGACTACCGGCGCGCACGCGTCACGCGGCGCCGTAGCGGATTTCGATTACCTCGATCTGCTCGATGCCGGCCGGGGTGCGCAATTCCACGACATCGCCCTCCCGCGCCTTCAACAGCGCCCGCGCGATCGGCGAAATCCAGCTGACCCGGCCCTGGTCGAGGTCGGATTCGTCGATGCCGACGATCGTGACCGTCTTTTCGGCGCCGTGCTGGTTGGCGTAGGTCACGGTCGCGCCAAAAAACACCTGGTCGTGCCGGGCCTGCCGGCTCGGATCGACCAATTCGGCGCTCTCCAACCGTTTCGTCAGAAAGCGGATGCGCCGGTCGATCTCGCGCAGTCGCTTCTTGCCATAGAGATAGTCGCCGTTTTCCGAGCGGTCGCCGTTGCCGGCCGCCCAGGAGACGATCTCCACCACCTTCGGACGCTCTTCGCGCGCGAGGCGGCGCCGCTCGTCCTGCATGCGGCGATACCCTTGCGGCGTCATGTAGTTCTTGACCCCGGCCGGGATGGCGGCGATGTCGTCGTCGGGCAGCTCGGTGTCGTCGTCCGCGTCGGTTTCCTTGACGAAGGCCTTGCTCATCACACCACCTTATCGGCGCGCAGCGCGGCGATCTCGGCCGCATCGTAGCCGAGGCTCGCGAGGATCTCGTCGGTGTGCTCGCCGAGCAGCGGCGCCGGGCGGCGATAGGTGCCGGGCGTTTCCGACAATTCGATCGGGGTCGGCGCCAAGGGCACGGTGCGGTCGAGCCCGGGATATTCCCGCTCCTCGAGCAGATGCGCGGCGCGGATATGCTCGTCATCGAGCGCCTGCTGCGGCGAATAGACCTGGCCGGCGACGATGCTGGCCTTTTCAAGCTCGGCCAGCGCCTCGGCGCAGCTGCGGGCGGCGCACCATTCCCCCATCCGCGCCGAAACAATTTCGCCGTGATCGGCGCGCGCCTGATCGTCGGCGAAACGCGGGTCGGCCAGCCAGCCCGCCTCGCCGACCATCCGGCACCAGCGCCGAAACATCGGCTGGCCGATCACGGTCGCGATGATCCACCCATCATTGGTTCGGAAGACATCGGCCGGCGCCGAGTTGAAGCCGCGGTTGCGGATCGCGGAGCGGTCGGCTTGCGTCAGCGACTGTTCGATCAGCGCGGCATTGGCAAAGGCCATCGCGGTGCGCAGGAGGGCGCCCTCGACCTTTTGGCCCCGGCCCGATTTGCCGCGCTCCAACAGCGCCGCCATCGTGCCGAAGGCGGAGAGGCACGCGGTGCCGAAATCGACCCACGGCACCTTCAGCGCGATCGGCTGCTCCGGTGTTCCGGAAAGATAGACCGCGCCGCTCATCGCCTGGCCGATGCCGTCGAACCCGTGCTTGTGGGAGAGCGGCCCGCCGGCGCCGAACCCGGTCACCGTCGTCAGGATGATGTCGGGCTTGACGGCGCGCAGGCTGTCGAGGTCGAGCGCCAGCGAGCGCAACACCGCCGGCGGCAGGTTGGCGACGACGACATCGGCGGTGGCGACGAGCTTGCGCACGATCTCGCGGCCCTTGGGCGCCGCCGGGTCGAGGGTCATGCCGAGCTTGTTGCGGTTCATCGCGAGGAACATCGCGCCGCCGCCCTCAGGACCAGCGCCGACCGGGATGAACGAGCGGTCCTCGCCGCCGCCTAAACGCTCGACGCGGATCACCTCGGCGCCCAGATCGCCGAGCAGCGCGGCGCAGAACGGCCCCGCGATATAGCGCCCGAAATCGAGGATTCGAATGCCGTCAAGAACAGCGGACACGAGATCCTCCTCAGCTTCAGCTAGCGGTTTTCAGTCCCACAAAACGAAAATCCGGGGCGTCGGACATCCCTCGCCCCGGCCCCCGCTTTCGCGCATAGGGGTTAAGTTCGGTAGCGTCCACTCAATTCTCGTTCTGGGGTCTCGTTTTGGGGTATCGCGGTCAAGTCGGCGAGGAGGAGCGGATTGCCGTTGCCATCAGCTGCCGATTGCCTCTACCTCTCGAACGATCGTCATGGAGGTGGGCTCATGGGTAAACTGGAGGGGAAAGTCGCGCTGGTAACGGGCTCCGGCCGCAATATCGGCCGCGCGACGGTGTTGAAGCTGGCCGGAGAGGGCGCCACTGTTGTCGTCAACGCCCGCTCGAACCAAGCCGAGGCCGACGCCGTCGTCAAGGAAGCGCGGGAGCTTGGGGTCAAGGCGCTCGCCGTCATGGCCGACATGGCGAGGAAGGATCAGGTCGAAGCAATGGCGGCGCGGGCATTGTCCGAGTTCGGCCGCGTCGACATCCTGATCAACAATGCCGCGATCCGGCCGCATAAGCCCTTCACCGAGGTGACGGACGCGGACTGGGAGGCGGTCCGGGGGGTCGTCCTCGACGGCCCTGTCTACCTGACGCGCGCACTGATCGCGTCGATGGTCAAAAACCAATACGGGCGCATCCTGTTCTTTACCGGCGAGGGAGCCTTTACCGGCGGCAGCGGACGCGCCCACGTCTCGGCGGCAAAGATGGGTCTGGTCGGGTTCGCGCGGGCGCTGGCCTCCGAGTTCGCGGCTCAGAACATCCGGGTCAACGTCGTCTCGCCGGGCAGCATCGACACCAGGCGCGACAATCCCGAGTGGTATCAGGGGCGCGCGCCGAGCGCCGCCGGCATTCCGCTGGGGCGTCAGGGAAAGGCCGAGGAGATCGCCGCCACCTGCCTGTTCCTGGTCACCGACGACGGCGGCTTCATCACCGGCCAGACCATCCACGTCAACGGCGGGACGGGGTACTACTGACCCCTGTCCCGCGGCCAACCGCGTGGCGGGCGGCTAATTGTCAGTTGTAGATTCTGATCGTCGCCCAGCCGGTGACCTCGGTCGGGCAGCTCTTGTCCTTGTCGCAGCTGATGTCGAAACGCCGGTCATATTTCCGGGCCAGACGATCCTCGCAAACATAGGTCGTGCCCCTGATCTCGACGACGGTGCCGAGCCCGATCCGGCGCGGACAGGCGACGGCATCGCGACGGCCGCAGATATTGGTTCCCGACGCGCCGATGCACGGCGTGCTGTCGGTCTGCGCGACGGTCGTGTTGTAGCCGGTGACGAAGGCCCGGACCTGCTGGTACGAAGGCGGGGTTTTCGGATCTTCGCTGGTGGTCATGATCATCGGCAGCAGCAGCAGCGACGCAGCTATCAGCATTTACAAAAGCCCCGAATTTGTTGGGTAATTGTAAGTATGTGTGACTCGGTGTAGCTGATACCGATCAATTACGGCAAAAATTAGCCAACGACGTGACAATACTCCACGTGTGTTCGCCTCGACTGGAGGGAACAGGAAAGTAAATAAACTTAAGGTTATTTACTTGGCGCTCGTCTAGGAGCGCGCGCTGTCTTGCCGTTACAGCGCAATAATCAGATTGCCGGCCGGGTCGGCGGTGGCGCGCTGCCCCGGATGGACCAGCGTCGTCGCGCTCATCTCCTCGATGACCGCCGGCCCGTCGATTTGCGCACCCGCGGCGATGCCGGCGCGCTGGTAGACCGGAATCTCTACCCAGGACGCGTCGAAATAGACCCGGCGGCGCCCGATCCCGCCCGCGCGGTCATTGGCCGGGGCACTGGCCGGGGCGGCAATTTTCGGCTTCGCGACGACGCCCACGGCCTTCAGGCGCAGGGTGACGATCTCGATCGCCCGACCCGGGATGTCATAGCCGTAAAGGGCGGCATGGGCGGCGCGGAAACGGCGGACGAACTCGGCATCGAGCGGCCCCGCCTCGCCTCCCATACCGACACCGTCGAGCGCGACGTAGACCTCGAAATTCTGACCTTCATAGCGCGCATCGACACCGAGATGGGCTTGCCGGTCGTGAGCGGCGACCCGCTCGCGGTCGAGCATTGCGCCGGCCGAGCGGGTCATGTCGTCGAAGCGCGTCGCGATGTCGGGCCACGCCTCCGGGCCGGCGATCGCGATGCGGGTCTGCACCAGATCGAAGCTCAGATCGGAATGCAGGATGCCGCGCGCGCACAACGTCCCCGGCTCGGCCGGCACGACGATGCGCGGAATGCCGAGTTCGCGGGCCACGTCGCCGGCATGGAGCGGCCCGGCGCCGCCATAGGCGAACAGCGCAAACCGCCGCAGGTCGCGGCCGCGCTCGGTCGAGATCGAGCGGATCGCCCGCGCCATGCCCGCCGTGGCGATGCGCAGGATGCCGTCGGCCGCCCGTTCGAGCGAAAGGCCAAGCGGCGCGGCGATCTGTTCGGCCACCGCTCGTCTTGCCGCCGCGACATCAAGCGTCAGGCGCCCGCCGAGCAGCGCCGCCGGGTTGAGCCGCCCGAGCACCAGATTGGCGTCGGTGATCGTCGCCGCCATGCCGCCGCGTCCATAGGCGGCCGGGCCGGGTTCGGCGCCGGCGCTCAGCGGCCCGACCTTCAGCGCCCCGGCCGGATCGAGCCGGGCGATGCTGCCGCCGCCGGCGCCGATCGCCTCGATGTCGATCATCGGCACCCGCACTGGAAAGCCGGCTACCATCCGCTCGGCGGTGAAGGCGGGGTGGCCGGCCTCGACCAGCGACACGTCGGTGCTGGTGCCGCCGACATCGAACGTCACCAAATCGGGAAACCCGGCCTCCAGCCCGATCGCGGCGGCGCCGACCACCCCGGCGGCCGGCCCCGACACGCAGGTCCGCACCGGAAAGCGCGCCGCCGTCGCGACCGACATCAACCCGCCATTCGAATGAAAGATCAGCGGGGTGACGCGCGCGCCCTGCCCTGCCATCCGCTCGGCGAAACCGTCGAGGTAGCGCACCATGCGTGGCCCGGCATAGGCGTTGATGACGGTCGTCGACAGCCGCTCGAACTCGCGGAACTCGGGCAACACTTCCGACGACAGCGCGATAAAGGCGTGCGGCATCAGGCGGCGCAGGATCTCGCCGGCGCGGCGCTCATGCACGTCGTTCTTGTAGGAATGCAGGAAGCCGACCGCGACCGCCTCGATCCCGGCCCCGGCGAGCGCCTCGGCGGCATCGGCGACCGCCGCCTCGTCGAGCGCCACGAGTACCCTGCCATCGGCGTCGAGCCGCTCGGCAATCTCGATCCGCAGATGCCGCGGCACCAAAGGCGGCGCGCGTTCGACCGTGTAGTCGTAGAGGTCGGGCCGGGTCTGGCGGCCGATTTCAAGAACGTCGCGAAATCCCGCCGTGGTCAACAGCGCGCAACGCGCGCCGCTGCGCTCGATGATCAGGTTGGTGACGACCGTCGTGCCGTGGCCGAGAAACGCGATTGCCTCGCCCGGGGCGCCGATCTGATCAAGCAGCGCGGCGACCCCGTCGGCGATTGCGAGCGCCGGGTCGGCCGGGGTCGACGGCAATTTGAAATGGCGCGCCAGCCCGCTCGCCTCATCGACCGCAACAAGGTCGGTGAAGGTGCCGCCGACATCGATGCCGATCCGAATCACAGCCCGAGCAACTGCCGTGCGCGCTCGGTCAGGCCCCCGGCCGGGTCGAACGGGTTGTGGATTTCGACGCCGCCTAAGGCGGAGCCGTCCGCCAGATCCTCGGTGAGGATCAGGGTACACCCGGCCTCGGCCGCGGTCGCGATAAGCAGGGCGTCCCAGTAAGATGCGCGACCGCCAACTGCATCGGCGAGCGCGGTGCGGACGGCTCCCGGCGATACCGCCGCACAAGGAAAAACTGTGAGCCAGGTTTCGGCGAGTGCGGCTGCTTGAGGTGCCGATGCCATGCCTTTTCGTCTGACGACGACGAAGAATTCAGAGATGGCCTGCAACATCAACCAACAGTCGGCGCGAACGGCGCCGGCCAGTATTTCACCGGCCGAGCGGTGTCGCATCCCAGCCGCACTGTCGATGCTATAAACAAGAACGTTGGTGTCGAGAGTGAAGCGCAGGTTAGCGCTTACGATCAAACTCACGGTCGTGCAACTCATCGCGATTGAGCCGACCGACGTTGAGCGGCAAGCCCTCTTCCATGATCGCCCGCATCCGTACTACAGCGGCTTCCTGCTGAGGAGAGAGGATACGGCTTGCCCGGACCGGCGAAAGGCGGGCCACTGGCTGGCCATTCTTGGTGATGACAAATTCCTCGCCCGCCTCAACCTCGCGGATGCAGCGGGAAAAGGCCTGGTTCGCTTCGCGCAGGCTGATCGTCTTGCTCATGCGCGCGAATGTAGCACGCTATGTGCTACATACAAGCTGCGGCGGCGCCCGAACGGCGACCGCCACCGCATTTAACTACTTGCCGTCGCGCTCGATCGCGGCCTTCAATTCCGCCTCGGGGACCTCGATCTTGACGCCGGCGCGCTCCTGCTGCAGCAGCATCGCGACGCGGGAGTCGCGGTTGCCCCAGCCGCGGTTCAGCGCCTCGGTCAACTCGTCGAGTGCCAGATTGGCCATGTGCATCGGCACCTTCAGCTCGCGCCCGAGCTGGGTTGCCAGGGTCACGTCCTTGTGCGCGAGGCGCAAGGCGAAGGCCGGCGGGTCGTATTTGTTGGGCAGGAACTGGTCGACCAGGCCGTCGAAGCTGCGCCGCCTGCCGCCCGCGCCCTGGCGCACCGCTTCCCACAGCGCCAGCGGCTCGACCCCGGCCTTGACCCCCATCGTGAACACTTCGGCAAGACAGCACTGGACCGCATAGCCGGCGCAATTATGCACGAGCTTCGCGACCGAGCCGGCGCCGATCGGGCCGATATAGCGGGCCTGGTCGCCGATCGCGTCGAGCACCTTTTTGTGGCGGTTGAAGATCTGCTCGTCGCCGCCGATCCACAGCGCCAAGCGGCCGGAGGCGGCGCCTTTCGGGCCGCCGCTGACCGGGGCGTCGAGCATGTAGACATGCTTTTCGGCGAAGCGGCGGTTGATCTCGCGCACCAGGGTCGGCGAGTTGGTCGACAGGTCGAAATACGCGCTGCCGTCCTTCATCCCGGCCAGCAGGCCATTGGCGCCGAGCGCCACCTCCTCGACTTCGGGCGGCCCCGGCAGCGAGGTGAAAATGACCTCGCATTGCTCGGCCAGCGCTTTCGGCGAGTCGGCCCAGACCGCGCCGGCGGCCAGATGAGGCTCGGCCGCGGCGCGGCGGACGTCATGGACGACGAGCTCATGCCCCGCCTTTTGCAGGTTCGACGCCATGCTGGCGCCCATCGTGCCGAGCCCGATGAAACCGACTTTCATGGTTATTCTCCCGAAAATTTACCCTCTCCCGCATTGCGGGAGAGGGTGGCGAGCGGAGCGAGCCGGGTGAGGGTACGGGCGACCGTACATCCCTCACCCTCCCAGCGCTTCGCGCCGGGCCCCTCCCTCTCCCGCAATGCGGGAGAGGGTTTTTGCCGCCCCCGACCCTATTTCTTATCCGCGAACACGTCCTTGGCGATCGTCGCCGCGGTCATCGCGGCCGGCCAGCCGGCATAGAAGGCGAGATGGGTGATGATTTCGCTGATCTCGTTCTTGGTGACGCCGTTGTTGAGGGCGCGTTCGAGATGGCCGACCAGCTGGCGCTCGCGACCAAGCGCGATCAAGGTCGCCACGACGATCAGGCTGCGGTCGCGCTTGGAGAGGCCGGGGCGCTCCCACACTTCGCCGAACAGGACGGTTTCGCTGTACTTGATCAGGTCCGGGACGATGTCGCGAACGGCGTCGCGCGCAGAGGTCGGTTGCGATTGGGCCATGGTTTTCCTCCGGTATATGAGCGGGATGATTGGGCGCCGGCACCGTAGCACGGCGACGCCGGCCGGCAAGCCGGGAGTTCAAACCGCGAGCGGCTTCTGCCCGATCACCCGGCGCCTGGCGTTGATCTCGCGCAGGTATTCGATGCCCTCGGCGGCGATCGCATCGCCGACCATCGCGTCGCCCTCGGCTTCAAGGGCCTCGGTGTCGAGCCAGGCGGCATACACATGAATCGTCCGGTCGGTGATGATGCCTGATTTGAACAGCGTCTTGACCAGCACGCGGAAGACGTTGGTGCTCTCGCGCATCGCGCGCTTGCGGCCGCCGCTGAAGCTCTCGCGCACCGACGCGCGCAGCACCGCGGGATCGAGCCCGAACGCCTGATAGATGTAAGCCCGCTGCGCCAGGCTCGACAGGTTAAAGAGCAGCGTCTCGAAGATTTGCGCGGTCCAATCCTCGACCCGTTCGTGCTCGTCGGGGCTCAGCCTGGGCAGGGTGCGGTCGGCCCAGATCTTGCCGAATTTGTGGTGGAACGCCTCGTCGGTCATGACCAGTTGGACCAGCCGCTTCAGCAACGGGTCGCGGGCGTGCGCATGCAGATCGGCAAAGGCGCCCATCGCCAGCCCTTCCAACAAGATCTGCATGCCGACGAGCTTTTTATAGACCAGCGGCGAGCGCACGATGTCGTCGAGGAACGCGCCGAGCAATGCCCCGACCGGATACGGCTTGCCCCAGCGCACCGCGATGTAGCGGCCGAACGCGGCGACGTGGCGCGCCTCCTCGCGAGTCTGGTTGGCGGCATATTCCTGGGCGCCGGGATCAATCAGGATGTCGCACAGCGAGGCGGACAGCGACAGCGCGCCCTGCTCGCCATGCAAGATGTTGGACAGGTTCCAGCGCTGGATTTCGTTGGCGAGGCGGATCTTTTGCCGCTCGTCGAGATGCTCGGTCGCGGCGCAGTTGAGTTCTGGGAAACGCTCGAGCGGAAGGATGCTGTCGCGCTCGAGGTCGAACGGCGTTGCGTAATCGAGATAGGCCGGGTTGTGCGGGTCCCAGAAATGGTCGTGGGTCGCGCCGATGATCGCGTCGAACGCGTCGGAGCGGCGGCCATAGCGCTCGACCGCCAGCATCGCCGCGAAATCGCCCGGCGCCACGGCTTGGTAAGCGGCGTCGCGAGTGATCGCGCGCTCGGCTGGCTCGGGCTGAGACATCGATTTGCGCCCTGCTGCTGCGTGTCTCGACGCTACTCCCAATGTCGTCCCGGCGAAAGCCAGGCGAAAGCCGGGGCGACAACCGTCCGCTAGGATCGCGGCTCGGGCGGCAGGATCTCGGGGGCGAGGATCTGTTCGCCCAGTTTCTCGCGGCCGATATCCTTGAGGTGCGCGCGTTTCTGGTCGGCGCTGAGGCGCGTGCCGAGCCCCTGAACCATCAGCTGCACCAGCGAGCGGTCGCTGAGCCCGAGCCAATAGCCCCGCCGGATCAGCTTGTCCTCGTTATCGCGTGCGAACGGGTTTTCCTCGAACCCGTCGAGCGATGGGCGGTAAAATTCGGTCATCGCGATCTCCTGACAACATCCAGGGGCAGAATTGGCGGTTGCGCCGGGGCAACGCAACCCCGCCATCGCCGGTCGTCGCGTGAGCCGGCGCGGTATCGCGGATGACGCGCGGCGCGATTTCGCGCAGTTTGCCGGCGATGAGCGACCCGCAAGCGACACCGCGACAATCGGCTGCGCGCTCCGCCTGGCTGATGCTCGGCGGCGCCTTCACCGCGTTTACGGTCAGCGCGGCGCTGATGCATTCCTACCCGGTTTATCTCGTCGCCTATATCGAGGAATTCGGCTGGAGCCGGGCCGAGACCTCGATCGCCTATTCGGTGTCGCAGCTGGTGGGCGGGGTCAGTTCGCCATTTGTCGGGGTGCTGGTCGACCGGCTCGGGCCGCGCCGGCTGTTGCTGCTTGGCAGTTTTTTGCTGGTTCTGGGGCTCATCGCCAGCGCCTTCGCGAATGCGCTTTGGCAGGTGACCGTGCTCTACGGCATCGTCATGACGATCGGGGCGAACTGTCTCGGGCTCGTCGTCTTCGTGCCGCTGTTGTCGCGCCATTTCGTGCGCCGGCGCGGCATGGCGATCGCGATCGTGCAATCGGCCAACGGGATCGCGCGCGGTGCCTCGGCGCCGCTCGTCCAGCTGGCGATCTCGACGATCGGCTGGCGCACCACCTATCTGGTTCAGGCGGTGCTGATGGCGCTGGTCGTGCTGCCGCTGGCGGCGTTGTTCCGAAGGGCCGACCCGCCACTGAGAGAGGGCGGCCGCGACCAGACTCCGCAACCGGTCGCCGATGATGCGTCGTCAGGGCCGTCGGCCGCCTTGCCTCCGGGGTGGAGCCTCAGGGAAGCGGTCCAGACGCCGCATTTCTGGCTGTTGTTCGTCGTCTATCTGTGCACCGGGCTCGGCAGCTTTTTCGTGTCGCTGCATCAACTCGCCTTTGCCGCCGATATCGGCTTCGACAAGCTCTACGCCGCGCAGGTGCTCGGCATCGGCTCGTTTCTCGCGGTCCCCGGCATCGTCGTGACCGGCATCCTGTCGGATTATCTCGGCCGCGAGATTTCGGCGATCCTGGCCTATGGGGTGTCGATCGTCGGGGTGGTCTGCGCGCTGTTGATCACCGGCCCCGACCAGCATCTGCTGCTGTGGCTGCACGCCTGCTTTTTCGGGCTGACCTGGGGGGCGCGCGGCCCGGCGATCACCGCCAAGACCGCCGATCTGTTTCCGGGCCCACAGCTCGGGACGATCCTCGGCGTCATCACGATCGGCAGCGGGCTCGGCGCGGCGCTCGGGTCGTGGGGCGCCGGCTGGATATTCGACATCTCCGGCAGCTACCGGCTCGCCTTCATGCTGTCGATCGCGGCCTATGTTTGCGGCGTCGTCGCGTTCTGGGCCTTGCGCCGGCCGCCACTGCGCCGGACCGACCCGGTCATCCCGGCTTCCTGACCAGCGCCTCGATCGACCGCACCCGCCCATCCTCGGCGTTGCGCGCCGAGTTGATCCGCATCTCGCGGATGCGCTCGCCCATGATCAGATGAATCCCGAGCGGCGGCAGCCCGTCGCGTTCGACGCGCTCGCGGTCGCGGATGATCGCCGGCAACAGCCCGTCTGACGTGTCGCGGAAGCTGACGATCTCGAACCCCGCTTCCGCGAGATCGGCGCGCGTCTCCTCGGGCGTCGCGAGGAAACTGGTCGTCGGCGTTGCCGCCCACGGCACCGGGAAATAAATCTCCCCGCCCTCCCCGGCGCATATGTTCGACATTGCCAGGACGCCGCCGGGGCGCAGCACGCGAAACGCCTCGCGATAGCAGCGCGTCTTATCGGCGATGTTCATCACGACGTTCTGCGAATAGGCCCGGTCGAAGCTCGCATCGGGCACCGGCAGGTCGAGCGCGCTGCCGTCGATGATCGTGACCCGGTCGGCCATGCCGGTCGCGGCGTTGAGCGCCCGAGCCGCGTCGCAGAATTCGGCGGTCAGATCGACCCCGGTGACATGGCATCCGCGTTTCGCGGCGATCCAGCGCGCCGGTCCGCCGATGCCGGAGCCGATGTCGAGAATGCGCTCGCCCGGTTGCGGGTCGAGCAGCACCACCAGCTCCTCGGTCGCGACGACGCCGCGCCCGTGGAAATGATCGATCGGCGCCAGCGTTTCGGGGTTGACTGGCGCCGCCGCGCCGTTCGCGGCGCGCAACGCCGCGAGTATCCGCTCGGCGATACCCGGGCTGGCGTAGTGGCGATCGACCGACGGTGCTGCCGCCATGGCGAATTCCTCCCGCTCGCGGATTGCAATGCCGGCGATCGTAGCGGCATCCTGCGACGGGACGAAACCTTTGGAAGCGGAGAGCGGCTATGGCGGTGACGATCGAGCGCAAGCAGCCCGAGGGCATGAATGTGCGGATGCAGGGCGGCAAACCCGCCTATTCGCATGTCGTCACCGTCACCGGCCCGGCCCGGACGGTCTACATCGCCGGCCAGCTTGCCCGCGACGCCGAGGGCAACATCGTCGGCAAGGGCGACATGCGGGCGCAGCTGGAACAGACCTTCAAGAACCTCGATGCCTGCCTCAAAGCCGCCGGGGCCGGCTGGGCCGACGTGGTCAAGTCCAATACCTACGTGACCGATTACGAGGCATTCTCGAAACACAGCGACCTGCGGATGCGCTATTTCGGAATCGCCAGCCCGACCAGCACGACGATCCAGATCAGCCGCCTCGCCCAGGCCGAGGCGATGGTCGAGATCGAGATGATCGCGGTTATCGAGTGAATTGTCATTCCGGGGCGGCCCGAAGGGGCGAACCCGGAATCCATATTCCAGAGGCCGGTGTTTATGGATTCCGGGTTCGCCGCTGCGCGGCGCCCCGGAATGACAGTGTTTGTATTCCCGACCTGAGTTTGTATTCCCGACCCGGGTTTGTATTCCCGACCCGGCTACTTGAACTGCGGCATCACCTTTTCGCAGATCAGCTGCAGCGAGCGCATCATCACCTCGGCGGGGATCGCGGCGCCAAAATTGAGCTCGAACAGGATGCCGTCGATGCCGAGTCCCTCTTCCAATTCCTTGAGCCGGTCGGTCACCCGCTCGGGTCCGCCGACAATGACCTTGTCGCGCAATACGTCCGCGTAGGTGGCGGTGCGCACTTCTTCGGCTTCGGCGCGACGGCGCGCATTGGGCGAGCCTTCGAGCCGGTCGATCAGCGATTTGTAGCCGGCCATGATGCTCGGCTCGCCTTCTTCGAGCGCCCGCTTGTCGTTGTCGCCGACACTCATCGAGAGGCGCAGATAGACTTCGCCGTGGCCCGGATGCCCGGCCTCGTCATAGGCATCGCGATAGGCTTTGAGGTCCGGGGCCAGGCCCATCAGCGAACCGCTGCGGACCGAGACGAACAGCGGATAACCGAGCTTGCCGAGTATTGGAAAAGTATCTTCGCTCGCGCCGGCGATGCGGATCGGCGGGTGCGGCTTCTGATAGGGCCGCGGCACGGCGCGGGCATTGTCGAAGCTGTGATACTTGCCCTCGTAGGAAAACTGGTCCTCGGTCCACGCCTTCTTGACGATTTCGAGGGTCTCGTAGAAGCGCTCGCGGCTTTCCGAATAGGGCACGCCGTAAGCGGCGTAGCCGCGCGGGTTGCCGCTGCGCCCGGCCCCAAGGATGAAGCGCCCACGGCTGACCTGGTCGACCGTCGCGGTTTCCTCGGCGAGGCGCAGCGGATGGTTCAGCGGCAGGACATGAACCGCGGTGCCGATCTTGATCCGCTTGGTGCGGGCCGCGATCTGCCCGGCGACATTCAGCGGCGCGCTCAATACCGAGCGGCGCGCCTGCTGGTGGATTTCGGCGAGCCAGAAGACATCGAGACCCCAGCGATCGGCCGCTTCTACTTGCTCAAAGCCCTGATCGAAGGCATCGGCATCGCTCTGTCCTTCCACCTGGCGGTGAAATTCATGGTACCAGCCGAATTCCATGGCGGCTCCTTCGACGCTCGACACTGATCCTTGCGACAGGCTAGGACGGCGGCCGGCATCGCGCAAATGCCGATGTTTGGACCCTCTCCATAACGGCTCGGCATGGCGGGCTGATACTGGTATGATCGACGCCATGGAGCTGCGCAGCCTCAACTACTTCGTGCGCGTCGCCGAATTGGGCAGCATCACCCGCGCGGCGGCGCACCTCCATTTGGCTCAGCCGGCGCTGACCCGGCACGTCCAGCGGCTTGAGGAGGAGCTCGGCGTCTCCCTTTTCACCCGCGCCAATCGCGGGGTGCGGCTGACCGAGGCGGGCCAGAAGCTGCTCGAAGGCGCGACCCGCATCCTGCGCGACGTCGAGCGCACCGGCGACGAGATCCGGGCGCAGGACGCGCATCCCAGCGGGCGCATCATTCTCGGCATCACCCCGACATTGTGCCCGGTGCTGGTGCCCGAGCTGTTTGCCGGGATGCGCCGGGATTTCCCGCGGATCGAGATCAAGATCATGCATGCCGGGATGGTGCGGCTCGAAGAATTCGTCATCGACGGGCGCGTCGACATCGCCTTGCTGTCCGAGCTGTCGCGCAGCCGGCTCGTGGTCTCGACCCGCCTCGCGCAGGAGGAGATGGTACTGGTGACGCGGCCCGAAGGACGCTCCGGCGGCCCGGTCGGCGGCGCCGAACTGAGCGGCACGCCGCTCGTCCTCGGCGATGGCCTCAGGACCGCGATGGATGCCCTCCTCGCCGGGCGCGGCATCGCGCTCAACGTCGGGATTGAAATCAACGACCACGAGACGATCCGGCTGATGGTGCAGGCGGGCGCCGCCGCCGCGATCCTGCCCTATTCGTCGGTCGCTCGGGAATGCGCAAGCGGCCTCATCGACGCGCACCGCATCACCGCCGACGGGATTTTTCGGACCTTGGCGCTCGGCGTCCGGGTCAGCCGCAGCGCGTCATTGGCGCGCGACGCGGTGGCCCGCACGATCACCCGGGTGGTGGCCGAGATGGAGCGCGGCGGCCGACTCGTGCTGAGCCCCGGCCGCAGGCCCGGCGGCCGATCGGCGCCCCGGCGCGCCCGCACCACAAGAGAGGCGGCCTCGGCCGCACCCGGCGATTCCCCCTCACAGCGGAGGCGAGCATGAATAACACGGCGAATGATGGTTTTGCCCATCCCGAGTACCTGGTCGAGACCGGGGACCTTGCCGCCCGACTTGGCGACCCCAAAACCGTTGTGCTTGATTGCACGACGCATCTGATCCCCGACCCGAAGATCACCTACACGGTGAAATCGGGCCGCGAGGATTTCGATAAGGGCCATATCCCCGGCGCGCAGTTCATCGACCTCCAGGCCGATCTGTCGGACAATTCAGGCCGCCACGGCAAGCTGCGCTTCATGCTGCCGACGGCGGAGGAGTTCGCCGCCGCGATCGGGCGGTTTGGCGTCGGGAACGAGAGCCGGGTCGTCCTCTACAGCACCGCGGCGCCGCAATGGGCGGCGCGAATCTGGTGGATGCTGCGCAATTACGGCTTCGACAACGCCGCGGTGCTGAACGGCGGGTTTCAGAAATGGGCGCGCGAGGGGCGGCCGGTCGAGACCGGACCGGCGCGTCCGCGCCCGCCGGCGACATTCACCGTGCGCGAGGACCGCAAGCTGATGGTCGGCAAGGAGGCGGTGCGCGGCGCGATCGGCGACAGCGCGACCTGCACGATCAACGCGCTCGCCGCGCAGCAGCATGCCGGGACCGGCGGCAATGTCTACGGCCGGGTCGGGCGCATCGCCCAAAGCGTCAACGTGCCGGCCGCCTCGCTGATCGATCCCGAGAGCGGCGTCCTGCTGCCGCCGGCGGCGCTGCGCGCCAAATTCGACGCGGTCGGCGCCTTCGACAAGAAGCGGGTCATCACCTATTGCGGCGGCGGCATCGCGGCGAGCACCGACGCGCTGGCGCTGGTCATGCTCGGGCACCCGGACGTGCGGCTCTACGACGCGTCGATGTCCGAATGGTCGAACGACGACAGCCTGCCGATGGAAACCGGGGATTAGGTCCCCCAGCGTTTCAGCCTCGCGATGACGCTGGCGGCCTATCCCCAAATCACCTTCTTGAAATGCTTCGACAGGGCGAGACCCTGGCGCTGGTAGGACGAGCCGATCGCGCCGCCATAGAGCTTGTCGGGGCGCGCGATCAGCGGTTCGTACAACATCCGGGCGATGACCTGGCCGTGCTCGATCAGGAACGGCACGCCGTGCGAGCGCACTTCGAGAACGGCGCGGCTGCCGGCGCCGTCGGTTTCGGCCGACCCGAAGCCGGGATCGAAAAACCCGGCATAATGCACCCGGAACTCGCCGACAAGGGCGTCGTAGGGGATCATCTCGGCGGCGTGGTCGGGCGGCACGACAACCGCCTCGCGCGTCGCGAGGATGTAGAAATCGCTCGGGTCGAGCACGACGCCCTCGGGTCCCTTCGGGCCGCGATGCGGGTAGACCGGCTCCCAGAACTCGCGCGGGTCGTAATGGTCGATCCGGTCTACATCGATCAATTCGGTATGGCGCCGCGCCTTGTAGCCGACCAGCCCGGTTCCCCCATCGCCCGAAACATCGCCCGACACGTTGACCGTGAAGGCGAGGCCGTTGCGGATGGTCTCGCGCGGCGGCGCGGTCTCGGGCGCCTTGCCATGGGGCGGCTCGGCGAGCGGCGTCTCGGCATGGAGGCGGCGCAACGCGGTGTCGCGGAACAGCGGCGACCCGCGCCGGATACGCAACTGCACGAGCCGAGAGCCCGTCCGCACCAGGATGCCGAAGGCGCGCGGCGACAATTCGGCATAAAGGGGACCCCTGTAGCCGTCGCGGATGCGGTCGAACTCGGTGCCGTGGTCGGTGATGACGCGGGCGAACACGTCGAGCCGGCCGATCGAGCTTTTCGGGTTGGCGATCGCCGACACCCGCTTGCGCAACGCGAGGTGTTCGAGCAGCGGCACGATATAGACGCAGTCGCGTTCGAGGACGGCGCCCTGGGTCAGGTCGATGCGGTGCATCGACAGCCGATCGAGCTTGTCGCGCACCGTCGCCCGCGCCCCCGGCAGAAAGCTCGCCCTGACCCGGTAGGCGACCTCGCCGAGCCGCAGGTCGATGCTGGCCGGCTGGATCTGGTCGTCCTCGATCGGGTGGGTCGCCATGATCTCGTGGCCGAGCATGACCGCGCCGCGCAGATGCTGCGACGGCCACAGCCCGGTCGAGCGCTCGCTTTCCGCCATCGGGAACAGCGCCCCCGCCCGTGTGCCCGCCATCCCGCAAAAATCCTCCGCCGCTGATCGTCGATATCTAGTTCATGCCGGGCAGCACGAAAATAGGCTGAAACCGGAGCAGTGTTGTAGACTGCGCGAAGCCGATCGCCTGCACGGGACGCACCCTATGCCCGCCGACACAAAGGCCCTGATCGAAAAGATCGAAGGCCTGCCGCCCGAGCGGATTGCCGAGATCGAGGATTTCGTCGATTTCATCCGATTGCGCGAGCAGGAGCGGGTGCTGATCCGCGCGGCCGCTGCCGCGAGCGCCCCATCATTCGCCGCGATCTGGAGCAATCCCGACGACGACGCCTACGATGCCCTTTGATTTCGGCGACATTGTCCTGGTGTCGTTTCCATTTACCAGCCAAATCGCCTCGAAAAAGCGCCCAGCCGTCGTCGTCAGCACTGCCGCGTACAACGCAGCGCGGCCCGACTTGATCGTAATGGCGGTCACCAGCCAGCGTCGTCCGAGCCGCGGGCTGGGCGAAATTTGGGTTGAGCAGTGGCAAGAAGCGGGATTGCTTAAAGCCTCGGCGATCAAGCCGGTGTTCGCGACTCTCGAACGGAGGCTTGTGCTTCGGCAGCTGGGTAAGCTCCTTCCCGACGACCTGGCCGCGCTCAGGAAAGCAATCGCCGAGATCGTCGGCTGAATCAATTGGCAGGAGAAGTGCCAGCATGAAAAAGCGCATCGACGTGGCGGCGCTGCAAGGGGTTGTCGGCACGCTCTACCCGCCGCCGTTCGACGTACCGTGCCGCGCCCGGGAGCGGACCAAGCTCGGCGATCCGGCCGGGCTGACGCAATTCGGGGTCAATCTGCTGCGGCTGCCGCCCGGCGCGTGGTCGAGCCAGCGCCATTGGCACACCGCGGGGGACGAATTCATCTATGTCCTCGCCGGCGAAATCGTGCTCGTCACGGACGAGGGCGACGAGGTGCTGCGCGCCGGCGACGGCGCCGGGTTCCCGGCCGGGGACACCAACGGGCATTGCCTGCAGAACCGCTCCGACCGCGAGGCTCAGGTGCTCGAGATCGGGACCCGCGCCGCCGGCGACATCGGTCATTACTCCGACATCGACATGATCGCGCCGGCCGAGGGCAAGCCCGCCGCCTATACGCACCGCGACGGCACCCCCTACGAAGGCATCCGCCGCCGCGGCCCCGGAGAACCCTGAGGCCGCGCGGTTCGGCCGGCTTGCCCTCGGTCAAGGTGGCCCGATAGTGTTGGCCCCTGGAATTCCAGCGGCACAGCCCGGTTCGGAGGCGAGGCATGGATATAAGCGACGGGTTTGTCGGCTCGGTCGGCAATACTCCCCTGATCAAGCTGCGCCGCGCCTCGGAGGCGACCGGGTGCACGATCCTCGGCAAGGCCGAGTTCCTGAACCCCGGCGGCTCGGTCAAGGACCGCGCGGCGCTCTACATCATCAAGGACGCCGAGGAGCGCGGTCTCCTCAAGCCGGGCGGGGTCATCGTCGAGGGCACCGCCGGCAATACCGGGATCGGCCTGGCGCTGGTCGGCAACGCGCGCGGCTACCGCACGGTCATCGTCCTGCCCGAGACGCAGAGCCAGGAAAAAAAGGATATGCTGCTGTTGTGCGGCGCCGATCTGCGGCTCGTGCCGGCGGTGCCCTACACCGATCCGATGAATTACGTGCGCTATTCCGGGCGGCTCGCCGAGGAGATCGCCGCCACCGAGCCGAACGGCGCGATCTGGGCCAACCAGTTCGACAACCCAGCCAACCGGCGCGGCCATTACGAGACGACCGGCCCCGAGATCTGGGACCAGACCGACGGCCGAATCGACGGCTTCACCTGCTCGGTCGGCACCGGCGGGACCTTGTCGGGGGTCGGGATCGCGTTGAAGGAGCGCAACGCGGCGGTCAAGATCTACCTGTCCGATCCGATGGGCTCGGGGATCTACGGCTGGTACGCGCGCCGCGAGTTCAAACCCGAAGGCAGTTCGATCACCGAAGGGATCGGCAACAACCGCGAGACCAAGAACCTCGAAGGCTTCACGCCGGACGGGCAATATCAGATTACCGACGAGGAGGCGCTGCCGATCCTGTTCGATCTGGTCCAGGAAGAGGGGCTGGTGCTCGGCGGCTCCAGCGGCATCAACATCGCCGGCGCGATCCGGCTCGCGCGTGAATTGGGGCCGGGCCATACGATCGTGACGATATTAGCCGATTCCGGCACGCGCTATCAGTCGAAGCTGTTCAACCCGGCCTTCCTGAAGGAGAAAAACCTGCCGGCGCCGGGCTGGCTTAGGTAACAGTTGTCGTCCCGGCGAAAGCCGGGACCCATTCCAAGGGTCGCACGATGTTTTTCGTCTATCTGCTCGCCAGCAAACCATACGGAACTTTGTATGTTGGCGTGACGACGGACCTCGCGCGGCGCGTCTGGGAGCATAAAAGCAAAGCGGTTCCGGGGTTCACCGCCAAGTATCAGGTGGATCACCTCGTTTGGTTTGAACATCACGAAGACTGGGAGTCGGCGATCCGCCGTGAGAAGCAGATCAAGGAATGGAAGCGGGATTGGAAAATCGAGATGATCGAGCGGGAAAACCCGCGCTGGCTGGATCTCTATCGTGATCTGTCTCCATAAGATCGTGCCGGTGGCGGAAATGGGTCCCGGCTTTCGCCGGGACGACAAGAGTTTTGTTTTGGACAGTGCTGACATGACCGAACTCCTATTCCGCGACGATGCCTACATCCGCTCCTGCCCGGCGCGGGTGACCGCCGCCGATGCGCGCGGCATTCGGCTCGACCGCACCGTGTTCTATCCGACCGGGGGCGGTCAGCCGGGAGATGTGGGAGTACTGCGGTTGGCGTCGGGCGCGGCGATCGCGATCGTCGACACGGTCAAGGGAGAGGGGCCTGACGAGGTCATCCATGTTCCGGCGCCGGGCGCCGCGTCGCCGGAGCCGGGCGCCGAGGTTACCGCCGAACTCGACTGGGAGCGCCGGCATCGGCTGATGCGCATGCACAGCTGCCTGCATCTGCTGTGCGCGGTGGTGCCGGGGGGCGTCACCGGGGGTCAGGTTTCGGACGGGCGCGGCCGGCTCGATTTCGACGTGCCCGGGTCGAGCCTCGACAAGGAGGTGATCGCAGCCCGGCTCAACGAGCTGATCGCCGCCGGCCACCCGGTTGTGCCGCGCTGGATTGCGGACGAGGAGCTGGCCGCCCGGCCCGAACTGGTGCGGACGATGTCGGTCAAGCCGCCCTCCGGCGCCGGCCAGGTCCGCCTGCTGGAGATCGTTGGGCCCGATGGCGCTGTCGATTTGCAGCCGTGCGGCGGCACCCACGTCAGTAACACCGCCGAGATCGGCCCGGTGACGATCGCCAAGATCGAGAACAAGGGCCGCCAGAACCGCCGGATCATAATCGCGTTCGCGGAATAAGGGAAAGCCCGATGCCTTATGCCCGACCCGAGGCGCTGGTCAGCACCGAATGGCTGGCCGCGCATTTGTCCGACCCGCATGTCCGGGTTGTCGACTGCTCGTACAAGCAGCCGGGCATCGCCCCGACCGCGCGCCAGGATTACGATTCCGGCCACATTCCCGGCGCGGTGTTCTTCGACATCGACGACGTGGCCGAGCCTGGCACCAGCCTGCCGCATATGATCCCGTCGGCCGAGCGGTTCGCGGCCAAGATGGCGGAGCGCGGCATCGGCAACGATGATCGGGTCATCGTCTATGACACGGTCGGGCTGTCGTCGGCCGGGCGGGCGTGGTGGATGCTGCGCCTCTTTGGGCACGACAATGTCGCGCTGCTCGATGGCGGGCTGCCCAAGTGGAAGGCAGAGAACCGGCCGCTCGAAACCGCGACCCCGGCGATCCCGCCGCGGCTGTTCACCGCGCGGTTCGCCCCGGCCCTGGTGCGCGACAAGGCGGCGTTGCTCGCCGATCTCGGCCGAGACAACTCCATTGGGCGCGAGCAGGTCGTCGATGCCCGCGCCGCCGGGCGGTTCGAGGGCACCGCCGAGGAAACCTGGCCGGGGCGGCGGCGCGGCCACATTCCGGGCAGCCGCAACCTGCCGTTCGACCGGGTCACCGATCCCGCCACCCGACAGCTGCGCGGCGCCGACGAGCTGCGGCTCCTGTTCGACGCGGCCGGGGTCAGGCTCGACCGCCCGGTGGTGACCAGCTGCGGCTCGGGGGTGACGGCCTGCGCCGTTGCGTTCGCGCTGCACCTGATCGGACACCCCGGCGCGGCGGTCTATGACGGCTCGTGGTCGGAATGGGGCCTCCCCGGCGATACCCCGATCGAAACCGGCCCGGCAAAGCCCTAATCCCCGCGATGGCCCTGCTCGACGACGTCATCACCTATCTGGAGATGCATCAGCGGCCGCCGATGGCGCCGGTCCCGACGCCGCCCGGCAAGCTCGCCCTGATGCGCGCCGACGATTGCACGCTCTCGTTCTACCGCTATCTGTACGAGACGGTCGGCACGCCCTGGCTGTGGTACGAGCGGCGCCTCCTCGACGACAGCGCACTCGCCGCGCTGATAAACAAGCCGACCACCGCGATCTTCGTGCTCTATGTCGGCGGCGTGCCGGCCGGTTATTTCGAGCTCGACGCGGCGGCCGGGCGCGAGACCGAGCTGAGCTATTTCGGGCTGGTGCCCAAGTTCATCGGCCGCGGCTTCGGGCCGTTTCTGTTGCGCGCCGCGATCGAGCAGGCCTGGTCGCGCCCGATCGCTCGCCTGTGGGTGCACACGCGCAGTTTCGATCACCCGAAGGCGCTGGGGCTTTACCAGCGCGCCGGGTTTGTCGTCTACGCGCGGCAGAATTTGCGCTTCGAAGACCCGCGCACCTTGGGCTTTCTGCCGCGCTCGCTGAAGCACCCGCTGCTGCCGCCGCTTGAGGATTCCTGAGAGCCTGTGAATGAATTGGCGTTCGCCTGGATCAGCGACGTGCGTCCTTCGAGACGCCCGCGTTGCGGGCTCCTCAGGATGAGGTACTTTCTTAATCCCATAAAAGACATATCCTCATCCTGAGGAGGCGCGGAGCGCCGTCTCGAAGGACGCGCGATGGTATTGCAGCCGGTCTTTTTGGGTTCGCTTGGATTGATTCACAAGCTCTGAGAAAGCGGACTGTTGCTCAAATGCCGTGCGATAGCCGCATCCCGGTAATATTTCGTTAACCGACTTCACTCCAAACTGGCGCCTCGGATCATTCTGCCGGAGTGCGTCGCATGAAGCTTGATCGAGTCTACGCGAGCCGGGCTCTGGCCGTGACGATCGTTCTGCTCAGGTCGATCGTACTGATCGCCTCCACCGGGATGGCGGCGGTGCTGGCGCACGACCTTTTTTACCTTTTTAGCGAGACACCGGTGGCGCTGGTCTTTTGCGTTCCGGTCGCGTTTCTGTTCTTTCGCTGGGTCTGGTTCTTGCGCCTGATGCTGCGAAAGCTCGCGGCTTGGCCACCCTTCCAAGCGCGCGAGCTGGGCTACGCGCCGAAATCGATCGGCTGACGCACCGGCCTTCGGGTTCCGACGGGCTCACCGGGCCGCGGGCGGCGGCTCGATATAGTCGGAGGGAGGCTGCCGGGCGGTGTCTGCGACCGGCTGCCCGAGGGCGCTTGGGGCGGCGCTTGGGATGGCCATCGGAGGGTCGCTCGGCCCCGGCGCGCCGGGTGCGTTGGCCGCCGATGTTGCGGGCTCGCGCGACAATCGCGATCCGATCTCGGGCGATCCGATCTCGCTCGGGCTCGCTGCGGGCCCAGCCGCGGGAGCCGCACCCCGCGGCAGCGGCGGCCCGGGTCGCCGCTGCCGGTTGAGGTCGCGATCGATTGCCGCCAGGCGCGAGGAAGCCGCTCGCGGCAGGATCACGCCGCCGCACAATCGGCTCAGCTGGCCGCAGGCATTTGCGGTGCCCGAAAGATAGGTGCTCTGGCGGTAGTAGCTGGAAGCTGCTCCGGGATACCCCAACCCCTCGGCCGCCCGTCCGAGATAATACAGCGCCAGGTCATCCTGGTATCCGATGCGCACCACCAGGGCCGCCAGTTCCGTCCAGCGTCCGGCCTGGTCGAGTTGCGCCGCCTGCGGTTGGGCCGCGCGCCATTCGGCGACGCAGGCGTCTCGGCAATTCAGCAGCGGCCGGCCGGTGCGCAGCAGAGCCACCGCATCGGCCGGACTGATCGCGGCGGGAGGCTGCTCGGCGCAGCCGGCCAGGAGCCCGGCCAGGAGCAGAGCCAGACCGCCCAATGCCAATAAGCCGCCGCGGCGCCATTCGCGCATTTCCGACCCCTTCGAGTTCCGCCATCGGACGCCGGTGAAGCCTATCGCATCGAGCCCCGCGAAATCCCGCCAAACAACTCGAATGCGCGCCTTTTCCCGGGGGTTTTCCGGTTGGCGGTTGTTGATCGCGCAATCCGGGCTATGGTGATGCCGGACGAACCGGGCGAAATCATGATCAGGGCGCGGCGGCGAGGCCCCCGAGCAGGCGCATACCATGAACAGTTCTTTCAGCCCGGCGGATAATTCGTTCACGGGCCGGGAGGCTCCCGACCCGACGGACGGCGTCGTCTCGGCCAGGGCCCGACGGCCGGCGCGCGCCAAGGAAGCGATGTTCGGCGCGATCGGGACGCTGCGTCTTTTGGTTGTCGGCTCGATCGTCGTGCCGCTGATACTGGCGGCGATTGCCGGCTATCTCTCGTTCCGGTCCGGTCACGACAGCGCCACCGCCGCGCTCGCCGAGGCGGTCGCCGTCGCCGCGGAGAACACCACCAAGATCCTCGATACGCACATGCTCGTCGCGGCGCGGATCGACGATCTGCTGGCCCCGCTGTCCGATGCCGATTTGCGCGCCCAGGAAAAGCCGCTGCACGATCGGATCGGCCAGCAGATCGAGGATTTACCGCAGGTTGCCGCAGCCTGGGTGATCGACGCGAACGGGCGGGCGATTGTCAGCGCGCGAGTCTATCCGGTCAACCACGCGCTCGACCATTCGGGCCGCGACGATTTTCGCGCGCTGCAACAATCCGGGATGGAGGCCTTCATCTGGGCGTTGCGGGCGCGCAGTCTCGGCAGCGGCGACTTTCAGCCATATTTCACCGTCAGCCGCCGCCGTCAGACCACCGAAGGCGGGTTTCGCGGCATCGTCGTCGTCGCCGTAGCGGGCGACTATTTCGCCTCGTTCTACAATTCGCTGCTCGGCGGCTCGGCGCAGTATGGCGCCAGCGTATTGCGCGAAGACGGCACCAGCCTCGCGCGCTATCCCGAAGCCTCGCCCCCCGCCGCGCCACGGCGAAACGACGCCCTGCTGGCAAAGGCGATCGCCGACCGGGCGAAGGGCGGGATCATCGCCAGCGGCTCGCCGTTCGGTGACGGGGGCAGCGTCGTTGCCTACAAGCGGCTCGCCAACTACCCGGTCTACGTCGCGATCGAACGGACGCGAGCCTCGATCCTGAGCGACTGGCTCGAATCGGTAGCCGGCTATGCCGCGATCGGCATTCCCGCGGCTGTCGGGTTCATGCTGCTGAGCCTGCTTGCGCTGCGCCGCACCCGGCGCGAACAACTGGCGCTCGCCCAGGCGCGCGATGCGATCGCCCAGCATGCGGCGCTCGAAGCCCAGCTGCACCAGGCGCAAAAGATGGAGGCGGTCGGATTGTTGACCGCCGGGATCGCGCACGATTTCAACAATCTGCTGACGATCGTGTCGGGCAACATCGCGTTGATGCAAGCCGATCTGGAACGCCCGGATGCGCGACGCCAGAAGTTCATCGCCTCGGCGAACAGCGCCTGCGAACGCGCCGCGGCGTTGACCCAGCGCCTGCTCAGCTTTGCCCGCCGCGAGCCGATCGACCCCCGGCCGGTCGACGTCAACGAGGTGGTGACCGGCCTGTCGGACCTGCCGTGGCGCTCGCTTGGCGATCAGATCGTGACCGAGTGCCGGCTGTCCGGCGGGCTGTGGCCGGTCTTTGTCGACCCCCACCAACTCGAGAACGCGCTCCTCAACCTCGCCCTCAATGCCCGCGACGCGATGGCCGGGCGCGGCAACATGACGATCGCGACGCTCAATTATCCGATCGACGACGCCTATGCGGCGGCTCACCCCGGCGTTGTCGCGGGTGACTATGTCGCGATCATCGTCACCGACGCCGGGCACGGCATGAAGCGGGAGGTCCGCGAAAAAGCCTTCGACCCGTTTTTTACCACCAAGGAGGCCGGCAAGGGGACCGGGCTCGGATTGTCCCAAGTGTACGGTTTCGTTACGCGCTCCGGCGGCCATTGTACGATCGACAGCGAACCGGGCCACGGCACGATGGTCAAACTCTATTTGCCGCGCTATCTCGGCGCGGTCGACGAGACCAATATCGAGACCGGAAACGCCGCCTTTGAACGCGACCCCGGCCAGGTCCAGCTATCGGTCTCGGATGACCGCCATCGCTGAGCGCGGCGGGACGCGAGACGGGACCACGATGCCAATCGATGACGGGGCCGCGGGATGAAATGGCGCATCGGCAACGTGACCGTCACCAAGATCGTCGAACTGGAAGTCACCGGAGGGAGCCGTTTCATCCTGCCGCAGGCGACTTATGAGGCGATCCTGCCGATCGGCTGGCTGCAGCCGCATTTCGCCGACGAGCGCGGCCGCCTCAGGATGAGCATCCACGCGCTGGTCGTCGAAACCCCGACCCGCCGGATTCATCGTCGACACCTGCCTCGGCAACGACAAGGAGAACCGCCGCATCCCGACCTGGAACAATTTGCAGGGTCCGTTCCTCGCCGACCTCGCTTCCGCCGGTTTCCCGCGCGAATCGATCGACACCGTGCTGTGCACGCATCTGCATGTCGATCATGTCGGCTGGAACACGATGCTGGTTGATGGAAAATGGGTTCCGACGTTCCCGCGGGCGCGCTACCTGATGGGGCGGGTCGAGTTCGCCCATTGGCGCGACGAACAAGGGCGCGACGACATGGCCGCGGTCTTGGCTGATTCGGTGGCGCCGATCGCCGCGGCCGGGCTCGCCGATCTGGTCGAGACCGATCACCGGATATGCGACGAGTTGAGCCTCGTGCCGACAATTGGGCACACTCCCGGCCACGTCAGCGTGCGGATCAACTCGCAAGGCGAGGAGGCGCTGATCACCGGCGATTTCATCCACCACCCGTGCCAGATCGCGCGGCCCGAATGGTCCTCGACCGCCGACACGGACCCGCGCGAGGCGCACCGCACCCGCGAGCGCATGCTGGGCGAATTGTGCGACCGGCCGGTGCTGGTGATCGGCACCCATTTCGCCGGCGCGACCGCCGGGCATATCGTGCGCGACGGCGACGCCTACCGCCTCGCGGTCTGAGGGTCGCCGGGTCCGATTGCGGCTCAGGCCGCGCTTTTCATATCGGCGATGATCTGCGCCGCCGCGGAAGCCGGGTCGGCCGCCTGCACGATCGGCCGGCCGACGACGAGATAATCGGCGCCGGCCGCGATCGCCTGGGAGGGCGAGCCGGCGCGCTTATGGTCATCGAACGCCGCGCCGGCGAGCCGCACTCCGGGGGTCACGACGAGCAGTTTCCCGGCATCGGGCAGGCGGCGGATGGCGCTGACATCATGCGGGCTGGCGATGATGCCGTCGCACCCCAGATCGGTGCACGCCGCGACCCGCAGGCGGATCAGCTCCTCGACCGGGACGCCGTAGCCGAGCTCGCGCGCGCCCGCGTCGTCTATGCTGGTCAGGACCGTGATCGCGAGGATGCGCAGATCGCTGCCGGCCTTGCCCGCGACCGCGGCGCGGATGATGTCGTGGTCGCCATGCACCGTGACAAAGCTGACCCCGCGCTCGGCGGCGCGCGCCACCCCCTGCTTCACGGTTTCGCCGATGTCGAACATCTTGGCGTCGAGGAACACCCTGTTGCCGCGCCCGAGAATGTCGTCGAGCAGCCGCTCGAAGCCCGGCGCGAAAATCAGCCACAGCCCGAGCTTGAAGAACGACACGATCCCGTCGAGCCGCTCGACGATGCCCCGCGCGGCGTCAACGGTCGGCAGGTCGAGCGCGACGATCAGCCGGTCTTCGATCCGCGCGGGGATAGGTCTGGCAGAAGGAGCTGTCATTGCGAGGAGCGGAGCAATCTCGATCATACGGAGGCAACCGGCCCGAGATTGCGTCGCTTCGCTCGCAATGACAATAAGGGACGTGACGCACCCGACCTGCTTGGCCGCGGTTGCAATCGCGCCGGCCCCGAACCACACTTCGATCGTGAGTTTTGAGGACATGCGCCGATGGAAATGAAAGGCGAGCGTCGCATCCCCGCACCGCGCCAGCTGGTGTGGGAGCGGCTCAACGACCCCGAGACGCTGAAGGGCTGCATTCCCGGGTGCGAGAGCATCGAAAAGATCTCGGACACCGAATTCACCGCCAAAGTCGTCGCCAGGGTCGGGCCGGTCAAGGCGAGTTTTTCCGGCAAGGTGACGCTCTCCGACCTCGACCCGCCGTCCGGCTATACGATTAGCGGCGAGGGTACCGGCGGGGTCGCCGGCTTCGCCAAGGGCAGCGCGACGGTCGCGCTCGAGGAAGACGGCGCCGAGACGGTGCTGCGCTACGGCGCCCAGGGCCAGGTCGGCGGCAAGCTGGCGCAGATCGGCTCGCGCCTGATAGACGCCACCGCCCGCAAGATGGCCGACGAGTTCTTCACCCGCTTCGTCGGCGCGATGAGCCCGGAAAGCGCTACGGGATCGTAGCACATCGCGCCTTGACCCGGCGCGGTTGGCGCACGAAACTCGGCCCGGCAGCGGGCCTCCAAATCGGGGCCGGGGTAAGTCAGGGGAGGTTGCGATGCAGAAGACGGTGAGCCTGACCGTGAACGGCAAGCCGGCGACGGCGACGGTCGAGGGGCGTACGCTGTTGGTGCAGCTGCTTCGCGAAAATCTCGGCCTGACCGGCACCCATGTCGGCTGCGACACCAGCCAATGCGGCGCCTGCGTCGTTCATGTCGATGGCGAGGCGATCAAAGCGTGCACGCTGTTGGCGGTGCAGGCGGAAGGCCGCAACGTACTGACGATCGAGGGCGTCGCCGACGGCGACACGCTGCACCCGATGCAGGAAGCCTTCCGCAACAACCACGCGCTGCAATGCGGCTTCTGCACGCCGGGCATGGTGATGAGCGCGCTCGACCTGGTGAAGAACAACCCGAAGCCCACCGAGAAAGAGGTTCGCGAATACCTCGAAGGCAATCTGTGCCGCTGCACCGGCTATCACAACATCGTGCTGGCGATCATCGAGGGCGCGACGGTTATGCGCGGCGAGACTCCGCCAGTGGCGCCACATGGGCCGGCCCACGGGGTGGCGGCGGAGTAACGGCGATGGCTGACGGCTCGATCGGCACGCCGGCCATTGGCGCATCAGTTCGCCGGCGCGAGGATTATCGGTTCCTGACCGGGCAAGGGACCTATACCGACGACATCAACCGGCCCGGCCAAGTTTACGCGTACATCCTCAGGAGCCCGCACGCCAACGCGCGGATCGGCGGCATCGACACCAGCGCCGCCGCATCCTCGCCCGGTGTCGTCGCGGTGTTTACCGGCAAGGATCTGGAGGCCGACGGCATCGGCGGGCTGCCGTGCGGCTGGCTGATCAATTCGAAGGACGGCTCGCCGATGGCCGAGCCGCCGCACCCGGTGCTGGTCACCGACCGGGTCCGCCATGTCGGCGACCATATCGCGGTCGTGATCGCCGAAACCCTCGGACAGGCGCGCGACGCGGCCGAGCGGATCGACATCGACTACGCCGTCGAGCCGGCGGTTGTCGATTCGGTCGCCGCGCTCCGGCCCGGTGCGCCGCTCGTGTGGGAGCAGGCCCCCGGCAATGTTTGCTACGACTGGCATCTGGGCGATTCCGCCGCGGTCGAGACCGCGATCGGCAAGGCGGCGCGGGTCGTCAAACTGGACCTCGTCAACAACCGGCTCGTCCCCAATGCGATGGAGCCGCGCGCCGCGATCGGCGAGTTCAACCGCGCCACCGGCGAATATACGCTCTACACGACGAGCCAGAACCCGCATGTGATCCGGCTGCTGATGGGCGCCTTCGTGCTGCACATCCCGGAAGCGCGGTTGCGCGTCGTCGCGCCCGATGTCGGCGGCGGCTTCGGGTCGAAGATCTATCATTACGCCGAGGAGGCGATCGTCACCTGGGCCGCCGCCAAGGTGCGCCGGCCGATCAAATGGACCGCCGACCGCTCCGAAAGCTTCATGTCGGACGCGCATGGCCGCGACCATGTGACCCATGTCGAGCTGGCGCTCGACGCCGACGCCAAATTCCTCGCGCTCAAGGTCTCGACCCTGGCCAATATGGGCGCCTATCTGTCGACCTTCTCGACCTGCATCCCGACCTATCTGTACGGGACATTGCTGGCCGGGACCTATACGACCCCGGCGATTTACGTCGAAACGAAGGCGGTGTTCACCAACACCGTGCCGGTGGACGCCTATCGTGGCGCCGGGCGGCCGGAGGCGACGTTCCTGCTGGAGCGCATTGTCGATCTTGCCGCCGACGAGCTTGGCATCGACCCGGCCGAATTGCGCCGTCGCAACTTCATCGCGCGCGACGCCTTCCCGTACCAGACCCCGGTCGCGCTGCAATATGACAGCGGCGACTATCAGACAACGCTCGACATGGCGATGGAAGCGGCGGGTTACGCCGGTTTCGAGGCGCGCCGCCGTGAGGCGGCCGGCCGTGGCAAATTGCGCGGCATCGGTATCGCGACCTATATCGAGGCCTGCGGCATCGCGCCGTCGGCGGTGGTCGGGTCATTGGGCGCCCGCGCCGGTCTTTTTGAATCGGCGGCCGTGCGGGTTCACCCGACCGGCAGCGTCAGCATCCTGACCGGCTCGCACAGCCACGGCCAGGGCCACGAGACGACCTTCGCGCAGCTCGTCTCCGACCATCTCGGCATCCCGATCGACTCGATCGAGATCGTGCACGGCGACACCGCCAAAATCCCCTACGGCATGGGGACCTACGGCTCGCGCTCGCTGGCGGTCGGCGGCAGCGCGATCATCAAGGCAATGGACAAGGTGATCGCCAAGGGCCGCAAGATCGCCGCGCATCTGCTCGAGGCGGCCGAAGCCGATATCGAGTTCAAGGACGGCGAGTTCACTGTCGCGGGCACCGACCGGTCGAAATCGCTGGGCGAGGTCGCGCTGACCGCCTATGTACCGCACAATTTCCCGCATGACGAATTGGAGCCCGGCCTCGATGAGACCGCGTTCTACGACCCGAAGAACTTTACCTTCCCGTCGGGCGCGCATATCGCCGAAATCGAGATCGATCCCGATACCGGCCACCTGACGGTCCTCAACTTCACCGCGTCGGACGATTTCGGGCGCATCGTCAACCCGATGATCGTCGCTGGGCAGGTGCATGGCGGCCTTGCCCAGGGGATCGGCCAGGCATTGCTCGAAGGCTGCGTCTACGACACGGAAACCGGGCAGTTGCTGACCGGCTCCTATAACGACTACGCGATGCCGCGAGCCGCCGATTTTCCGAATTTCGTGCTGTCGACGCATGTGACGCTGTGCACGCACAACCCGCTCGGGGTCAAAGGCTGCGGCGAAGCGGGCGCGATCGGCGCACCGGCGGCGATCGCCAACGCGATCGTCGACGCGCTGAAGCATCTCGGGGTGCGGCATGTCGAGATGCCGGCGACCCCGGAACGGCTGTGGCGCACGATCCAAGAGCACCAGACGCGAGCCGCCGCGGATTAGTATTTCATCGTCATGGCCGGGCTTGTCCCGGCCATCCACGCCTGCCGGCCCAGGCCGGAGACCGCATCTCGTGGATGGCCGGATCAAGCCCGGGCATGACGAGTGAAGGGATGGGAGAGGGAGAGGCCCGATGTACGAATTCGATTATCACCGCCCGACGAGCCTCGACGATGCCGCCGGCCGGCTCAGCGACGAGGACGCCAAGCTGGTCGCCGGCGGCATGACGCTGATCCCGACCCTAAAGCTGCGCCTCGCGAAACCGACGCAGCTGATCGATTTGGGCGCCCTTCCCGGGCTGACCGGCATTACCGAGGACGGTGATTCGGTGGTGATCGGCGGAATGACCCGGCATGCCGACGTCAACCGCTCGGAGGTCGTCAAGCGCGTCGTCCCGGCGCTCGCGGCGATGGCCGGCCTGATCGGCGACCCGGCGGTGCGCAACCGCGGCACGATCGGCGGCTCGATCGCTAACAACGACCCGGCGGCCGATTATCCCGCGGGGGTCGTCGCGCTCAACGCGACGGTGCGCACCAACAAGCGCGAGATCGCCGCCGACGATTTCTTCACCGGATTGTTCGAGACCGCGCTCGAACCCGGCGAGATCGTCACCGCGGTGCGCTTCCCGAAAGTGGCGATGGCGAACTACCAGAAATTCCGCAATCCGGCGTCGCGCTACGCGATCGTCGGCGTCTTCGTCGCGCGCACGTCCGCGGGGGTGCGGGTCGCGGTAACCGGCGCCGGCGCGAGCGTCTTCCGCGTGCCGGCGATGGAAGCCGCCCTCACCGCCTCCTTCACGGCCGACGCGATCAAGGACATCGCGATCCCGGATGACGGCCTCAACAGCGACATCCACGCCAGCGCCGAATACCGCGCCCACCTCGTCACCGTGATGGCCCGCCGCGCCGTCGCGGCTTGCGGGTAGTCACCGCTCGTCGCGATCCTGGCGATTCCCCCAGCACACACAATTGTCATCCCGGCCTTCGCCGGGATGACACGGAAGGGGTGACATTCTCATGTGAGCAACCGGCGGGGAAGCGCAAATCCCGGGGTGGCGCGGGCGCGGTTGAGGGATTAGATATCTGACAGCGGAGAACGGGTGCCTGGCCTGCCCAGGGTCGCGTTGTCCGTTCGCCCTCTCCCGCCGGGAGAGGGATTTTGTTGCGATCGGGACCTCATCGGGATGCACAGCCGCCAATGATCGCCTTACCCGCCTCCGTCGGCGACACGCTCGCCCTTCTCGGCAGCGCCGATTACGTCGCCGACCGGAGCTTGGCGACCGCGGTGCATTTGTCGCTGCATCTGAAGCGGCCGTTGTTCCTGGAAGGCGAGGCCGGGGTCGGCAAGACCGAGATCGCCAAGGTGCTGGCGAGTTCGCTGAAGCGCCGACTCATTCGCCTGCAATGCTACGAGGGGCTTGATGTCTCCTCGGCCGTCTACGAATGGGATTACGCGCGCCAGATGATCGAGATCCGCCTCGCCGAAGCGGGTGAGGAGGACCGCAGCGAGATCGAGAACACGATCTTTTCCGACCGATTTCTGATCAAGCGGCCGCTGTTGCAGGCGCTGGCGCCGGAGATCGACGGGCCGCCGGTCTTGCTGATCGACGAACTCGACCGCACCGACGAGCCGTTCGAGGCGTTCCTGCTCGAACTCCTCTCCGATTTCCAGGTGACGATCCCCGAGATCGGTACGATCCGCGCCGAACACCCGCCGATCGTCGTGATTACCTCGAACCGCACCCGCGAGATCCACGACGCGTTGAAGCGGCGCTGTTTCTATTATTGGGTCGATTACCCGAACGCCGAGCGCGAGCTTGAAATCCTGCACCGCAAGGCGCCGCGGGCGAGCGCCGAGATGTCGCGCGAGGTCGTCGAGTTTGTGCAGAGGTTGCGCAAGATGGATCTGTTCAAGCTGCCCGGCATTGCCGAGACGATCGACTGGGCCGAGGCGCTGATGCAGCTCGACGTGCTCGAACTGACCCCCGAGGCGATCAACGACACATTAGGCGTCTTGCTCAAATACCAGGACGACATCGCCCGCATCCAGGGCAGCGAGGCGGCCAAGCTATTGGAGCAGGTCAAGGCCGAAATCGCCGCCGCGCCGCGCGACGCGTAGTGCAATGGGTGGAGCGGGCGCCCTCGTTCATCATTCGTCATGGCCGGGCTTGACCCGGCCATCCACG
>CAMATN010000012.1 GCA_945861155.1 Rhizobium sp. Q54 | reverse complement strand
GAAGGACGCACGGCGCTGATCCAGCCGAGCGCCGATCGATTCACACGCTCTCGGGGATGAGGCAAGGCCCTAATATCATTTACAATTTTCCTCATCCTGAGGAGCGCCCCGGAGGGGCGCGTCTCGAAGGACGCGCAGCGCTCGTGCAGCCGGCTGTCTTGGCCATACCGGCTGGCGGCTAAGCCTCCTTGCCCGGTTCGGCGACCGCCGCCGACCACGGCGACATCACATCGCTAACGCCGTAATTGAGCCCGTCCTCGCCGCGCAGCACGAGGTTCGGGCAGGCGAAAAGCGACGGCCACACAGTGTGCTCGACCAGTGCCGCGCCGGGTCGCGATGCCAGCCGGCTGCGCACCGCCTCGGGCAGACGCCGGTCGATCGCGATGCCGGTTTCGCCGCTGACGTCGATGCGCGGCTGGTGCGCGGCCTCTTCCGCGGGCATCGCGAAATCGACGATAAAGCTCGCCAGCTGCACGACCGAGGCGAGGATGCGCCGCCCGCCGGACGCCCCGACCCCAAACCGGGCGCGCCCGTCGCGGGCGCCGATCACCGGGCACATATTGGTCAGCGCGCGCTTCCCCGGCCCCATCGAATTGGGACGGTCCGGCCGCGGGTCGAACCACATCACCCCGTTATTCATCAAAATGCCGGTCCGCGGCAGCACATAGCGGCTGCCGAAGGTCGACAGCAGTGTCGTCGTCAGCGAGGCGATGCCGCCTTCCCGGTCGACCGCGGTGATGTGCGTCGTGCAGCTCTCGCCCGGCGGATTGATGTCGCCGAGCCCTTCGAGCCTTGCGTGATAGGCCTGCTGCAGCGCGTCGATCAGCGTTTCGAAATAAACCGCGTCCGGCACCTGCCCGAAGCGCCGGGTCGACATCCGGTCGAGGACGTTGGCGAGGGTCGGCGCCGCCGTCAGCCCGCGCGCCGAATGAAACGAATACCCGCGATAGGGGATCTCGAGCGAGGGCACGATGCGCGCCCGGCAGCCCGCGAGATCGGCGGCCGACAGGACCCCGCCCGCTTCCCGCACATCCCCGGCTATCGCCTGCGCGATCTCGCCCCGGTAGAAATCGTCGGGCCCATATTCGGCAAGGCGCGCCAGCGTCTCGGCGAGGCGGCCGAGCATCAGGGGCGGCGACTCGCCGTTGGCCGGCGGGACCGGCGGCAACCCGTCCGGCAGCCAGACCCGCGCGCTTTCGTCATAGCGGCGCAGATCCTCGGCGGCGCCGGCGGTCTTCAGCGTCACCCACCAGTCGATCGGCAGCCCTTGTTGCGCCAGCCGAACCGCCGGAGCCAAGAGGTCGCGCCACGGCATGCGCCCGAACCGCTCGACCGCGGCGGCATAGCCGCGCACCGCGCTCGGGATCGCGAACGAGAGCGGACCGTGCATGTTGCGGTCGCCCTCGACGCGCGGCCAGGTGAACAGCTCGGTGATCGTCTCGCCGGTCAGCGGATACAAAGCGGGGTCGAGCCCAGCCGGCGCGATCGGGCCGAAATCGACGACTTCCGAACGGCCGCCGCCCGGCGGGTTGACGACCATGAAGCCGATGGAGCCGAGCCCGCTGTTCCACGGCTCGCGCACGGCGAGGGCGAAAGCGGTCGCCACCACCGCATCGACCGCGCTGCCGCCCGCCGCCAACATCTCGGCGCCGACCGCGGCGGCCACCCCGTTCTGCGCCGCGACGACGCCGCCGCGCGACACGGCGACGGGTTTGCGGACGACCCAGTTCTGCATCAGCTGCGTCATGTTACGGCGCCTCGATCGTGTCGACCCGGCTTTTATAGAACGCATAGTGACCGGCCATGCCCGACGCCTCGTCGTAGGGCGCGCGATAGCCCCAGACCGCGTTTTCGGCCTGCTTGTCGCCGCCCGGGATCTCGATCGTCCAATAGGAGCACTCGCCCTTGAACGGGCAATAGGTCTTGTGTTCGGTCGGACGCATCAGATCGAGCCGCACGTCTTTCTCGGGAAAATAATGGACCGGCTCGTGCCCGGTCTCCTCGCAGCGCACGGCGGCGGCGCTGTCGGCGATCACGGTGCCGGCGAAGGTCACGCGCATCCGCCTTGTCTCGGGCAACAAATCGACCCGGTGCTCGGGCTTTTTCGCGTAGCCGGGGGCGGGGTTGGGCATCGCTTGTCTCCTCTGTTCCGCAGTCTTGTCAGGTTTGCTCAGCGAATGGTTTCGGAGGGCGGCGCCTTGCGCCAATTGGCCCCCTTGGGCGCGGCGTCGCCGCATTGGAACGAGGCGAGGCAGCTCTGATGCAGCTGCGGGTCGGTTATCGGCCCGCATTCCTGCTTGATCCGATTGGCCCGAAACGCCGGGTTCGAGCATACGAGGCTTTCATATTGCTGGCTCTGGCGCACGTTCTGGTCGGCGCTCTCCGGAGCGCGCGATTGCGCCCGAGCCGTTCCGGCCGCGGCCACCAACGCGGCGGCGACAAGACACGTCCAATAGGCTGCGCGCATTGCTTCATTCCCTTTGCTGTTGCGGTGCGGCGGCTAGCCGACCATCGTCAAGCCGCCGCTGACGCTCAATACCTGCCCGGTAATGTAATCCGAGCGCCGGCTCAAAAAGAACATGACCGCCTCGGCAATCTCCTCGGGCTGGGCGATCCGGCGGAACGGGATCGCCCGGGTCAGCGCCTGGCGCATGCGTTCGGGCTGCGCTTCGAACAGCGGGGTGTCGGTTGGGCCGGGGCAGACGCAGTTGACGTTTATACGGTAGCGCGCCAGTTCGCGTGCCAAGGATTTGGTAAACGCGATCAATCCGCCCTTGGCCGCCGCGTAGACCGTCTCGCCGGTGCTGCCAACCCGACCGGCATCGCTCGAAATGTTGACGATCTTGCCCGCTTGCGCCGCGACCATCGGCGACAGCACCGCGCGGGTCAGCCGGATCGCGCCCAACAGATTGATCTCGATCAGCTGGTCCCACATTTCGGGTGGATTGTCGAGAAACGGCTGGATGCGGTCCCAGCCGGCGCCGTTGACGAGGCCGTCGACCTGCTCGACGCGCTGATGCACCGTCGCGGCGAACGCGCCGATCGACGCAATCTGCGTCAGGTCGAGCGGCAGAAATTCCAGGTTGAGTCCTTCGGTCGCCGCCTGTGCCGCGACCCGCTGTCCGCCCGCCGCGTCGATGTCGCCGACAAACACCCGCGCCCCCTCGCGCGCCAGCAACAGCGCCGTCGCCCGCCCAATCCCCGAAGCGCCGCCGGTGACAATGACGGCGCGGTCCTGCATCTCCATCGCGATACGCCTTTCCGCCAGCTCCGGCCCCCACTCCAGCCCGGGAATGTTCGGCGCTGACGGCCCGCGGTGTCAATCGCATCTGACCCGAACCGCCGATTTGCGTTATTATCGCTGCGTGGAAAGCATTGTGGCGACAAGGCTTCTCAAGGAAAACGAGACCGAGCTGAAGCGGCTCGGCGTGATCCATCTCTATCTGTTTGGATCGACGGCGCGAAACGAAGCTCGTGAGGATTCGGATGTTGATCTGTTCTTCGATCACATCAGAGGAAGTCTAGGACTTTACCAATTGATGGATGTCAAGCTGTTGGCGTGCCGAATACTTGGCTGCCGAACCGACATCATGACAAGGTCGAGCCTGCATCCTGCCTTGCGGAAACAGATCGAAGCGTCGGCGGTGCGTGTTTTTTAATGGTCCCGCGCTCGCCCATTCCACGTCTTGGCGACATCATCCAGGCGATTGAGCACATCCGCACGGTGACTGCCGATGCGTCACTCGACGACTTTGAAGCGGATTGGCAAAAGCGCTGGCTGGTCGAGCGCGGGATAGAAATCATCTCCGAGGCGAGCCGCCATCTCGCTGACGAACTGAAGGCGCGCCACCCGGAAATCCCATGGACCAAGGTGGCCGGGATCGGAAATATTTTGCGGCACGAGTATGAACGGATCGCGGCCGATATTTTGTGGAAGCTCGTCCAGGAGGATCTGGCCCCCTTGGAAGCAGCCTGCCGGGAAGAGTTGACGGCGGCATACGCGGGCGGGGGTGTGGCGGACGATTCTCCAAATTTCAACTGTTGAATAATTCTGGATTGCGGTGTCTCGTCGGAAGCAGGAGTAGGCTGGCCTTCCAGGGGTCTGGGTTGCGGCTGCGATTGGTGCGCCAATCTATTGTGCAGCTGCGAAGCAGCCGCAACCCTGTCGCGGCGATTTGCCGGATGGTTTCCAATCCTTAGATCGCGTAGCAAGCACCCATGACCGAACTCGCCCTGAAATACGGGCTGGCTTTCGCCGATCTTTACGAGCGTGACGGGCTGGTCCGGCTCGACCGCGCCTTTGTCATGCACCTCGTAGCGGCCGATGTGCCATTGCACGACCGGCTGATGGCGGCCCGCGCGGCGCCCGATGCGGTCGACCGCAAGGCCGAATCGGACCTCCTCGTCGATCTCGCGCCCCATCTCGAGGATTTTATCGGTGAATTGTTCGGCATTGCCGGCGAGGTGCGGGCGCTGCAGGCGCGGCACGACAGGCTGGCGCCGCTCTATTCGGTGAAGCGCCTGTTTGTCCAGCGCCGGGCCGTCAAGGAGATCAAGGAGCCCGACGCCCTCCGGCTCAACGGCCGCAAGCTGGGGCAGGAATTGGACACCCTGATCGGCGGCGTGACGGAAAATTTCGATACGCGCCAGGGCGTGCTCGCCTGGGAATTGCGCTATGCCGCGGGGGTGGCGCGCTGGCTCGACGACGAGGCGGCGCACCGATTGTCGCTCAAGGCCGCGCTCGAATACGCCGCCTGGGCGACGCTATCGCCGGAAGGCCGCGCCCGACACAAGCGCGGCCTGTTGTTCCGGGTGCCGCACCGGGTGGACCCGCACCACCTCGTGCCGGTCGAAACGATCGAGCGCCACGGGGTGACGATGCTGCGTCTGCCCGAGGAGGAATGGCGGGCGCGCGACGGGTTTGCCCTGACCGATGCCGGCACCGACCTCGCCGGCGCGCAGGACCAGGCCAATTACTGCATCTGGTGCCACAACCAGCAGAAGGACAGCTGCCGCACCGGTCTCCACGACAAGGATGGCAGCTTCCGCAAGAGCGCGTTCGGCGTGACCCTCGCCGGTTGCCCGCTCGACGAGAAGATTTCCGAGATGAACCTGGTCAAGGCGCGCGGCAACAGCATCGGCGCGCTGGCGGTCGTCGCGGTCGACAACCCGCTCTGCGCCGCCACCGGGCACCGCATCTGCAACGATTGCATGAAATCCTGCATCTATCAGCGCCAGGAGCCGGTCGATATTCCGCAGGTCGAGACCCGCACGCTGAAGGATGTGCTCGACCTGCCCTGGGGCTTCGAGATCTATGGCCTGCTGACCCGGTGGAACCCGCTCGATTTGCGCCGGCCGCTGCCGAAGCCGCAATCGGGCTACAAGGTGCTGGTGGTCGGGCTCGGCCCGGCCGGGTTCAACCTGACCCATCATTTGATCAATGATGGCCATTTCGTCGCGGCGATTGACGGGCTCAAGATCGAGCCGCTGCCGCCCGAGATTTGCGGCGTCGCCAGCACCGGCGAGCGCGTCGCCTTCGCGCCGATTCGTGATGTCGCCAGCCTCTACGAGCGGCTCGACAGCCGCACGATGGCCGGGTTCGGCGGCGTCGCCGAATACGGCATCACGGTGCGCTGGGACAAGAATTTCCTGAAGCTGATCCGGCTGTTGCTGGAGCGCCGCGCCGGGTTTTCGATGTATGGCGGGGTACGCTTCGGCGGCACCCTGACGATCGACAGCGCCTTCGCGCTCGGTTTCGACCACATCGCGCTGTGCGCCGGCGCCGGCCGCCCGACCGTGATCCCGATGCAGAACGGCCTCGTGCCGGGGGTGCGGCAGGCCTCCGATTTCCTGATGGCGCTGCAGCTGACCGGCGCCGCGAAGACCGACAGCATCGCCAACCTGACCGTGCGCCTCCCCGTGGTGGTGATCGGCGGTGGCCTGACCGCGATCGACACCGCGACCGAGGCGCTCGCCTATTACCCGGTGCAGGTCGAGAAGTTCCTGTGGCGCTATGAAACCCTGGTCGCCGAGCGCGGCGCCGAAGCTGTGCGCGCCGCGTGGAACGGCGCCGAGCGCGAAGTCGTTGCGGAGTTCATCGCCCATGCCCGCGCCCTGCGCGCCGAGCGCGAAACGGCGACGCGCGAGGGCAGGGCGCCGCGTTTCGCGAAGCTGATCGACGGCTGGGGCGGGGTCACGATCGCCTATCGCCGCCGCCTCGTCGACGCGCCGAGCTACACCCTCAACCACGAGGAGGTGGCGAAGGCGATGGAGGAGGGGATACGCTTCGCCGAGATGCTGACCCCGGTCGCGGTCGAAATCGATGTGTTCGACCAGGCCGCGGCGCTGCGCATGACCCGCCACGAAGCGGCGGAGGTGGGCGGTCATCGTCCCGAGCCCGATCAGGGTGCGGGCGAGGAAATATTGTTGCCGGCGCGCACGATCCTCGTTGCCGCCGGGACCCAGCCCAACACCGTGCTGGCGCGCGAGGACCCCGAGCATGTGACGCTCGACGGCCGCTATTTCCGCGCCCTCGACGAGGCGGGCCAACCCGCGACGCCGGAGCGGGTCGCCAAACCGCAAGCGGTGCGGGTGCTGATGAGCCTCCTGCCGGATGGCCGCGCGGTCAGCTTCTTCGGCGATCTGCACCCGAGCTTCGCCGGCAATGTCGTCAAGGCGATGGGCGGCGCGAAGCAGGGCTATCCGGTCGTCAGCCGCGTGCTGGGCCGACGGGCGCCGGCAATGCCCGGCCTCGCCGCGCTCAATGCCCGGCTCGACGACGAATTGCGCGCTGTTGTGCACGCGGTCGAGCGGCTGACCCCGAAGATCGTCGAGATCGTCGTCAAGGCCCCGATAGCGGCGCGCGCCTTTCAGCCCGGGCAGTTCTACCGCTTGCAGAATTACGAAACCTACGCGCCGCGGGTCGACGGTACGATTTTGGCGATGGAGGGGCTGGCATTGACCGGCGCCTGGATCGACCGCGACCAGGGCCTCCTATCGACGATCGTCCTCGAAATGGGCGGTTCGTCCGATCTGTGCGCGCTGCTGAAGCCCGGCGAGCCGGTGATTTTGATGGGCCCGACCGGCGCCGCGACCGAGACCCCGTCCGGCGAGACCGTGCTTTTAGTCGGCGGCGGGCTCGGCAACGCGGTGCTGTTCTCGATCGGCGCGGCATTCCGCGCCGCGGGCTCCCGCGTCCTTTATTTCGCCGGCTACAAGGAGATCGAGGACCGCTACAAATTGGCCGATATCGAGCGCGCCGCCGACAGCGTCGTGTGGTGCTGCGACGAGGCGCCCGGCTTCGCGCCGGCCCGGCCGCAGGATTTCGCCTTTGTCGGCAACATCGTCGCCGCGATCGAGGCTTACGGCGCCGGCACGCTGGGGCCGGTCGATATCCCGCTGCAGGCGGTCGACCGCATCATCGCGATCGGCTCGGACGGGATGATGGCCGCGGTCGGCGAAGCGCGCCGCGCCGCGCTGAAGCGCTATTTCCGCCCGGGACACCGCGCGATCGCGTCGATCAACTCGCCGATGCAATGCATGATGAAGGAAATCTGCGCGCAGTGCCTGCAGCGCCATTACGACCCGGCGACCGGCGCCGAAACAATCGTCTTTTCCTGCTTCAACCAGGACCAGGACCTCGACCGCGTCGATTTCCCGACCCTGCGCCGCCGCCTCAGCCAAAACGGCGCCCAGGAAAAGCTGACCAAACTATGGATCGACCGCTGCCTCAAGCACCTCGGCTGGCGCGACCAAGTCGCGGCGGCCGAATAAGCGCGAGCACTCGACAAGATTGTCGTTCCGGCGAAGGCCGGGACCCATTCATCCACCGGCAGGATGGTTGAGAAATGGGTCCCGGCCTCCGCCGGGACGACTATTCAAAACGAGCTATTCCGCCGCCGCCCGCGGGGCTTCGACGAACTGCGACAGGTAGCTGCCACGCTTGCGCAGGCCCTCGCGGTACATCGCCTCGAATTCGGCCTCGGGGAAGGAGTGGGTCGAGGGCCGCGCCATCAGCGCATCGCACCACGCCTTGAGCCGCGGGTATTTCTCCATCACGCCGAGCTTCTTGATCCGGTTGAGGAAGACATAGCGCTGCAGGAACGGCGCATAGGCGGAATCGACCAGCGAGTATTTGGCGCCATTGAAGAACGGCCCGCTGCCCTGCTTTTCGAGCGCCTTTTCGAGCCGGTCGAACGCGTCGGGGATCTTGGCGATCGCCTTGGTGTAATCGGCTTCGGTCGCGGCATAGGCGCAGCCGGTGACCGCCGAGGCAAAGGTCGGGACATAGTCGGTCCAGGCCCGGTTGATCGCGCGCTGGATCGGGTCCGCCGGATGCAGCTGCGGGCTGACCTGCTCGTCGAGGTATTCGTTGATCGCGTTCGATTCGAACAGGGTCACCTTGTCGTCGATCGTCAGCACCGGCACCTTCTTGTGCGGCGAGATCGCGAGGAACCAGTCGGGCCGGTTGTCGCTCTCGATGTGGCGCAGCTCGAACGGCGCGTTCTTCTCGCGCAGGATGATCGCCGAGCGCTGCACCCACGGGCAGGTCTTGAAGCTGACCAGCATGTATTTTGCCATGATTCCCTCTCTTCAATGCGTTGGATGGCCCCAGGATGACACGCCCGGCGCGATTCCTTAAACGGAATTCACACCGTTCGGCCTCGGCCCGGACGCGCGCGATTCCGCAATCCCTCAGGGCGCGCCTCTGCGATGCTGGGGGCATCAGGAGAGCCTACGCCGATCTTTGAGCGCGCAGCGAGCACGCCCATACGATATCAAATGAGAAGTTACGGGCCTTGGCGCCGAGGTGACGGGGGTCGAGCGGGATGGTTGCGCTGGAAGAGGTGACGCATGGACGACTATATCGACCCGAGCGAATTCGGCTTCGACGAGCGCTTCGCGATCGGGCAGCCGGTTCCGCGCTCGGAAGACCCGGTGCTGTTGCGCGGCGAAGGGCGCTACGCCGATGATGTAAGCCTGCCCGGCCAGGCCTATGCGGTGATGGTGCGCAGCCCCCGCGCGCATGGCGTGATCCGGCATGTCGATACCGCGGCGGCGCGCGCGATGCCGGGTGTGCTGGCGATCTACACGGCCGCCGATCTGGCGGCTGGCGGCATCGGACCGTTGGTACCGCGCCAGGTCCTGAAGAACCGCGACGGGACCCCGATGCTGAGCCCGACCCGCCATGCGCTTGCTGCCGACAAGGTGCGGTATGTCGGCGAAGCGATCGCGGCCGTGATCGCCGACAGCGTTGCCGCGGCCAAGGACGCGGCCGAAGCCGTCGCCGTCGACATCGATCCGCTGCCGGCGGTGACCGAGCCTGGCGAGGCGGACGCACCGGGCGCCCCGCTCCTCTATGACGAGGCGCCGGGCAATGTCGGGCTCGATTTCCATTACGGCGACAGCGACAAGGTCGCCGCCGCCTTTGCCGCCGCCGCCCATGTCACGCGGCTCAAGCTGCGCAGCAACCGCATCGTCGTCAATGCGATGGAGCCGCGCTCGGCGGTCGCGCAATACGATCCCGGTCGGGGGCATTGGACGCTCAATGTGGGTTGCCAGGGGGTGTTCGGGTTCCGCAACTATATCGCCGACGTTCTCGGCGTCGGCCGCGACAAGGTGCGGGTGCTGACCGACCGGGTCGGCGGCTCGTTCGGGATGAAGCAGGCGACCTATGCGGAATATTACTGCATCCTGCACGGAGCGCGCGAACTTGGCCGCCCGGTCAAATGGACCGACGAACGGTCGGGGAGCTTTGTGTCGGACAGCCACGGCCGCGACCACGAGATGACCGCCGAACTGGCGCTCGACGCTGACGGCAATTTCCTCGCGGTCCGGTTGAACGGATACGGCAATCTGGGTGCCACCTACGGCGCGCCGGGTCCGGCGACCAACAACGCGGTCAGGAACACCCTCGGCGTCTACAAAACGCCGCTGATTGAAGTGGCGACGAAATGCGTCTTCACGACCACGACCCCGGTTGGCGCCTATCGCGGTGCCGGGCGGCCGGAGGCCAATTATTACATGGAGCGGCTGGTCGACAGCGCCGCGGCCGAAACCGGGATCGACCGCGTCGCGTTGCGTCGCCGCAACCATATCCCGTCCGGGGCGATGCCGTACAAGAGCCCGAACGGCAACACCTATGACAGCGGCGAATTCACCGCGCTGCTCGACAAGGCGCTGGCGCTGGCCGATTGGGACGGGTTTGCCGCGCGCAAGGCGGAGAGCCGCGCGCGCGGGCGGCTGCGCGGGCGGGGGATCGGCGATTATCTCGAATTGACCGGCGTGTCGGGCCGCGAGATGGGCGGCATCCGCTTCGAGCCCAACGGCGATGTGACCTTGATCACCGGCACCCTCGACTACGGCCAGGGTCATGCCTCGCCCTTCGCTCAGGTGCTCGCGTCCCGGCTCGGCATCCCCTTTCAGCGGGTTCGTCTGCTGCAGGGCGACAGCGACGAATTGATCGCCGGCGGCGGCACCGGCGGTTCCAAATCGATGATGACGAGCGGCGCCGCGATCGTCGAGGCGAGCGACAAGGTCGTCGAGGTCGGACGGCAAATCGCCGCGCATGTCCTGGAGGCGGCGGCGCCCGACATCGAATTCCGCGCCGGCCGCTTCGTCATCGCCGGCACCGACCGCTCGGTCGGGCTGATGGAATTGGCCGGGAAGATCCATGCCGGTCTCGCATTGCCGCCGGACCTGCCGCAAAGCCTCGATGTGGCGCACATCGCCAACGGCCCGCCCTCGGCCTTCCCGAATGGCTGTCATATCGCCGAAGTTGAAGTCGACCCCGATACCGGGATGGTCGACGTGGTGCGCTACACCTTCGTCAACGATTTTGGCGTGGTCATCAACCCGCTTTTGGTCGACGGCCAGGCGCATGGCGGCATCGTGCAGGGGATCGGCCAAGCGTTGCGCGAGCGCACCGTCTACGATGATGACGGACAGTTGCTGACCGGCTCCTACATGGATTATGCGATGCCGCGGGCTGACGACGCGCCGCTCTTCGTCAACGCCAGCCACCCGGTGCCGGCGACGACCAACCCGCTCGGCGCCAAGGGCTGCGGCGAGGCCGGCTGCGCCGGCGCCCTGCCGTCGGTGATGAACGCGCTGGTCGACGCGCTGGCGGAACTCGGCATCCGCCACATCGACATGCCCGCCACCCCCGAGCGCGTCTGGCAGGCGATCCGTAGCGCCCGCCCCGCCTGATCGGAGCAGCCGGCTTTCATGTAGGGCGGATCTCGATTCGCCTTGCGGTATCGGCGGGTCGAGACCCGCCCTACGAGGGAGGACGCAAACATGCGTGCGATGCAGATCATCGAATGGGGTCAGCCGCTCGAAGCGCGCGACTACCCCGATCCCGAACCCCAGGGCGAGGAGGTGCTGCTGCGCGTCGAGGCGGCCGGCGTCTGCCACAGCGACGTCCACATCTGGGACGGGCATTTCGATCTGGGCGACGGCAAGCAGATCTCGCTCGCCTCGCGCGGCGTGCATCTACCATTTACAATGGGGCACGAGATCGCCGGCGAGGTCGTGGCGCTCGGGCCGCAGGCCGCGGGGGTCGCGGTCGGAGACAAGGTGGTGGCCTATCCGTGGATCGGCTGCGGCCAGTGCGCGGTGTGCCGGAAGGGCGAGGAACTGCTGTGCCTCAACCCGCGCACGTTAGGCACGCGCCGCGCCGGCGGCTATGGCACGCACGTCCTGGTGCCGCACGGGTGTTATCTGCTGCCGCATGAGGGCGTGCCGCAGGGTCTCGCCGCCACCTATACGTGCTCCGGGATCACCGCGTTCTCGGCGCTGAAGAAAACGCGCGGCCATCTCGGCGCCGACGACCATTTGGTGATCATCGGCGCGGGCGGCGTCGGCGGCAGCGCCGTGCACATCGCGCCGGCCGCGGTCGCCGGCAAAATCATCGTCGCCGACATCGACGCGCAAAAACGCGCGCACGCCCGCCAGATGGGCGCCGTCGCGACGATCGACAATTCCGCGCCCGACGCGGTCAAGCAGGTCATGGAGGCGACCGGCGGCGGCGCCGCCGCGGCGATCGATTTCGTCGGCTCGCCGAAGACGATGGAGTTTGGCGTCAACATCCTGCGCAAGGGCGGCAAGCTGGTGATGGTCGGGCTCTATGGCGGCGCCCAGCCGATTTCGACCGTCCTCTTCCCGTTCAAGATGATGACGATCGAGGGATCGTATGTCGGCACGCTCGATGATCTGCGCGAACTCCTCGCGCTGGTGCAGGCCGGCAAGGTGCCGCCGATCCCGATCGAATCGCGCCCGGCCGACCAGGCGAGCGCGGCGCTGAGCGACCTGAAAAGCGGCGGCAAGGTGCGCGGCCGGGTCGTGCTGCACCACGACCACCACGACCAGTAGGATTTATCCGCTAAATCAGCCGCTGGGCCTGCGCCGGGGCGACGATTGGAGGGTGTCGTCAGAACGCGACACGGGCGCCGGGCAGGTCCTGGACGAAATCGTCGCCCGATTGCGCCTGAATATCGCCTGATATCTGGCCGCCGCACTCGATCTCGATTTGGCCGTAGCGGATTGTCCCCGAGACCCGGCCGCTGGCGCGAATGAGCAGTCGCTGGCGCACGATCAAATTACCCTCGAAGCGGCCGCGCACCTCGATCTCGTCGATCGTGGCCGAGCCCTTGAACAGCCCCGATTCGGCGATGTCGACATCTTTGCAATTCTGCAGATTGGCTTCGACGCTGCCCTCGACGATCAGCTTGTCGCAGGAGGTGATCTCGCCGGAGAGCGAGATCTCGCGGCCGACGATCAGCTTGCGCAGTTCGGCCTCGCTGTGTCGCGGCGCCGGCAACGGGCCGCCCAGCGGACCGCCTGGGCGCATGCCGCCATCGGCCGGGCGCGACGCCTCGCCCGAAGGACGCGGCGGGTCGGGCGTACGCGGCGGCACCGGGGTCGGCGCGCGGCCGAGCGGCGCCACCGTGGCGGCCGGTCCCGAGCTGCGCGCGGGCTTCATCGGAATCCCCAGATCGTCAGGCGCGTCCGACATCTTGCGATCCTCTGTCTCGGGTTTCTTCCGGCTGAACATGGATGGGGTATTCCATCAGATGGCGAAAGGAGAAATTGCGGGGCGATAAATTGCGGGGGGCGGAGGTTCTCGATCGTCAGGAGGCCGGGAGCGGCGGCTCGGCGCGGCGCAACCCCTCGAACAGATGCACCATGAACGCGGTGGCGACCACCGGCGCGATCAGGTTGACGAACGGCACCGCAAACAGCCCGGCGATCATGACGCCGCCGAAGAAGACCCGTCCGGCGGAGCGCCGGCGGGCCGCGCGGGCTGCCGTCGGGTCCAGTCGTCTCAACGCAACCACCTCGAAATATTCGCGACCGAAAAGATATCCGTTCAGGCCGAGGAAAACAAAAAAATTTATCCCGGGCATCAATAGGTAAATCGGCAGGGCCAACAGGTTAAGGAATATCGTCGAACCCATTAGCCGAACGGTTGTGATCATCGTCTCGGTAATCGGTGGGCGCCGCGCCGGGCCGCGCCCGGGATAGTCGAGCGCCTCGACCGCGGCGGCGATTCGGTCGAGAAAGAACCCCATCAGCATTGTCACGACCGCCGGAAACAACAGCCAGCTCAACACCAGCACCCCGAGCGCGCCCAGCACATTGACGAGCCAGTTGAGCGGGCGCCAGTCGAACAGGGCGGTGTGGTCGAGGATGACCGCAACCCCGACCCAAAGCACGGTGAAGCTCGCCAGCGCGAGGGCAAGGCCGAGCCAGACGAACCGGCGCAAGGCCGGCGCGGACAGATCGGAAAACGCGCGGAACAGAGCGGACAGCATGGCCGGCAGGCTTGTACGCGAATCGCGACATCGGGCCAATGGCGACGCAGAGGCGGGCCTAACCGTCACTTGTGACCTCGGGGATTGCCCCTATACTCCGCCGCCTTTCCAGAGCAGGTGAGATTACGCGCATGAATTCTGCCGCATTCGATGTCGTCGGCATCGGCAACGCGATCGTCGACGTGATCGCGCACGCCGACGAGCGGTTTCTTGTCGACGAGGGCTTCGCCTCCGGCGCGATGACGCTGATCGACGCGGAGCGGGCCGAGGCCCTTTATCGCAAGATGGGGCCGGCGATCGAGAGTTCGGGCGGCTCGGCCGGCAACACGATGGCCGGCATCGCCTCCCTCGGCGGCGCGGGCGGCTATATCGGCAAGGTGCGCGACGATCTCCTGGGCGAGGTGTTCCGCCACGACATCACCGCGATCGGGGTGCGGTTCGATACCCCGGCCGCGACCGCCGGGCCCGGCACCGCGCGCTGCCTGGTGATGGTCACGCAAGATGGCCAGCGCACGATGGCCACCTATCTGGGGGCCTGCGTCGATCTCGGCCCCGAGGACATCGACGCCGATCTGATCGGCGCGGCGCAAATCACATATCTCGAAGGCTATCTGTTCGATCCGCCCCGCGCGCAGGCGGCGTTTCGCGCCGCGGCGGCGATCGCCCACCGCGCCGGGCGTCAGGTCGCGCTGAGCCTGTCCGACCCGTTCTGTGTCGGGCGCCACCGCGCGGCGTTCCGCGAGCTGGTCGCGGGCGACATCGACATCCTGTTCGCCAACGAGGCCGAGATCTGCTCGCTTTACGAGACCGAGGATTTCGCGGCGGCCGCGGCTGCGGTGCGCGGCCAGGTCGCGGTTGCCGCCCTGACCCGCAGCGCCGTCGGCAGCGTCATATTGGCCGGCGCGGAGAGCCACGTTGTCGCCGCGGCGCCGGTGGCGCGAATCGTCGATACGACCGGGGCGGGCGACCTTTACGCCGCAGGCTTCCTCTACGGCTTGACCCGCGGCCTGGCCCTCCCCACCTGCGGAGCAGTCGGCAGCTTGTGCGCGGCCGAAATCATCAGCCATGTCGGCGCGCGGCCCGAGGTCGCCCTCGCAGGGCTTGTCAAGGCAGCTTGTGTGCTCTGAGCCACCGCTGCCATTTCAGTTTTCAGGGTTCACCAGGTTCGATGGAAATACGCAATATCGCGATTATCGCGCACGTCGATCATGGCAAAACGACTCTTGTCGACCAATTGCTGCGCCAGAGCGGCTCGTTCCGCGCCAACCAGCAGGTTGCCGAGCGCGCCCTCGATTCGAACGAACTGGAGCGCGAGCGCGGCATCACGATCCTCGCCAAATGCACCTCGGTCGTCTGGCGCAGCCACGGAGAAGACGTCCGCATCAACATCGTCGACACGCCGGGCCACGCCGATTTCGGCGGCGAGGTCGAGCGCATCCTCAGCATGGTCGACGGCGTCCTCGTGCTGGTCGACGCCGCCGAGGGCCCGATGCCGCAGACCAAGTTCGTCGTCGCCAAGGCGTTGGCCCGCGGCCTCAAGCCGATCGTCGTGATCAACAAGGTCGACCGGCCGGACGCGCGCGCCGAGGCGGTCCACAACGAGATCTTCGATTTGTTTGGGCTGCTCGACGCGAGCGAGGCGCAGCTCGATTTCCCGACCCTGTTCGCCTCGGGCCGCGATGGCTGGGCGATCGCCGATTTCGCCGAGTTGCGCGACGGGCGGGGGAGCGATTTGTCGCCGCTGTTCGAGTTGATCGTCGCGCATGTGCCTGCGCCGGAGGCCGATGACGAGGCGCCGTTCGCGATGCTGGCGACGACGCTCGACTACGATCCGTTTCTGGGGCGGGTGCTGACCGGCCTCATTCATTCCGGGGTCGCCCGGCTCAACATGCCGGTCAAGTCGCTGAGCCGCGACGGGCGCACGATCGAACAGGCGCGGCTGACCAAGCTCCTTGCCTATCGCGGGCTTGAGCGGCGGCCGATCGTCGAAGCGCGCGCGGGCGACATCATCGCGGTCGCCGGCCTCGCCGAGACGACCGTCGCCGACACGATCTGCGCGCCCGAGGTGACCGAGGCGCTGCCGGCCGACCCGATCGATCCGCCGACCCTCGCCATGACCTTCTCGGTCAATGACGGCCCGCTCGCCGGGCGCGACGGCGGCAAGGTGACCTCGCGCGTCATCGCCGAGCGGCTCTACCGCGAAGCCGAGGGCAATGTCGCGATCCGGGTGCGCGAGAGCGCCGAGCGCGATGCGGTCGAGGTCGCCGGACGCGGCGAATTGCAGCTCGGCGTCCTGATCGAGCAGATGCGCCGCGAGGGCTTCGAACTCTCGATCTCGCGCCCGCGCGTGCTGTTCAAGACCGATCCGGTCAGCGGCCAGCGGCTCGAGCCGATCGAGGAGATCATCGTCGACGTCGACGAGGATTACGCCGGCGTGGTCGTCGACAAGATGAGCCGCCGCAAGGCCGAATTGCAGGACATGCGGCCCTCGGGCGGCGGCAAGCTGCGCCTCTCGTTTCTGGCCCCGACGCGGGGCCTCATTGGCTATCACGGCGAGTTCCTGACCGATACCAGCGGCAGCGGCGTGATGAGCCGGCTGTTCCACGGCTATGCGCCATACAAGGGGCCGATCGAGGGCCGCCGCACCGGCGTCCTGATCTCGAATTCGCAGGGCGCCGCGGTGGCGTACGCGCTGTGGAACCTCGAAGAGCGCGGCCCGTTATTCGTCAGCCCCGGCGTCGACGTCTATCCCGGCATGATCATCGGCGCGCACAGCCGCGGCAACGACCTCGACGTCAACCCGGTCAAGGGCAAGCAGCTCACCAACATCCGCACGACCTCGAAAGACGAGGCGGTGCGGCTGACCCCGCCGATACAGATGACCCTCGAAGAGGCGATCGCCTATATCGAGGACGAGGAGCTGGTCGAGGTCACGCCGAAGGCGATCCGCCTGCGCAAGCGGCTCCTCGACATCAACGACCGGAAGCGGGCCAATCGCGCGTCGGCGGCGGAATAGCGGGCTCTATCCTGGGGGCTTCCTCGGCGGCGCGGGCCATGACGAGGACCCCGAACGCCGCGACGCCGAGCGTGCCGAGCCACCATTCCTGCCAGATTCCCCAGCCGGCCAGGGCGACCGCAAGGGCGGCGGCCAAACAGCCGCCGGCGGCCGCGGCGTAGAGCCGGGGCCAGCGCGCCTCGGCCAGGCACAGCCACAACCATCCGACGAACAGCGCGAACAGCGCCGCGCCGGGCAGCCCGAGCTCCAGCCATAGCTGCAGCGCCGCATTGTGCGGGTGCAGCGGCAGCCAGGTTTGGCCGCGCCGGATCTCGTCCTTGGCGCCGGGGATCGCGCGCGCCGCATCGAGCCCCCAGCCGGCGAACGGCCGCTCGGCGATGCGCTCGCCCGCAAACGACCAGATCAGCAGCCGGTGCCCGGCGGAATCCTTGAACCCGTCGACGGCGGCGAAGACGCCCGGCACATGCGCGAGACCTGGCAAGGTCAGCGGCGCCGTCAGGATCGCGACGACCGACAGCGCCGCGGCGATGCGGGCCACCAGGCGCTGCCGGAAATAAAGGAGCGCCGCCACCGGCAAGCTCAAAGCGAGTGCGGTCTTCGCGGCGGTGCCGTCGAGCAGGTAAACCGTTCCGGCCATCGCGGCGGCGGCGACAATCCCGAGGACCGCCTGGCCCCGGCACACCAACAGGGCAGCCACCGGCAACACCAGCATCGCGAGCCAGACCGCGATCTGATTGAGGTTCGGCCCGGCGAACGGGCGGATCGACAAATTATGCCGCAATCCGCCGGCGCTGGCGGTCTCGTAGCCGGCGAGCGCGATGCCGGCGGCCGTCCCGGCGAGCACGAACCACGTCAGCCGGTGGGGTGCGGCGACCCGGCTCGCCGCCGTCGCGAGTGCCAGCCCAGCGGCGAACAGCCCGGCGAGCCGCGCGTCGATGACGAGGCTGCGCCACGGATCGAGCGCCCATGCCGCCGACAACCCACCCCACAAGATCAGCGCACCGAGCAGCGCCGCTGGGGCTCGCAGCGTGGCGAGGCGGTACGGTCCGCCGGTCATGATCAGCCCGGCGGCGCATAGCCCGGCAAATCCGGCCAGTGGGGCGGCGCCGCGCGGCGCCAGGGTGAGGACTGCCGGCAGCAGCAGCGCGCAGCCGCACAGCCCTGCTTCCAGCCAGGAATGCGCCGCCGACAGCTTGACGCCGGGCTGTGGTGTCTCGGTTGAGCGATTTGACTTGGCCGGCTCGCTGACTATAGTGCTGCCCTTCCCAAGAACGCGGGTGAGAGCCCCGGTCTCCGCGCGACGATGTGTCGGATGGCCCTATTGGGACAACAACAACCTAAAGCGGATACCGCGATCATGAGCAAGCGCGAGGAATCGAAGTACAAGATCAACCGCCGTCTCGGCGTCAACCTGTGGGGCCGCGCCAAGAGCCCGCTGAACCGCCGCGAATACGGGCCCGGTCAACACGGCCAGCGCCGCAAGAAGCCTTCGGATTACGGGACCCAGCTGGCCGCCAAACAGAAGCTGAAGGGCTATTACGCCAATATCGGCGAGCGCCAGTTCCGCCGGCTCTATCAGGAAGCGGTGCGGCGGCGCGGCGATACCGGCGAGAATTTGATCGAGCTGCTGGAGCGCCGGCTCGATGCGACGGTCTACCGCATGAAGCTGGTGCCGACCCCGTTCGCGGCCCGCCAACTGGTCAATCACGGCCACGTCATGGTCAATGGAAGGCGGGTCAACATACCCTCCTACGAGCTTCGCGACGGCGACACGATCGAATTGAAGGCGAAGGCCAAGGAGATGGCGCTGGTCCTCGAGGCAACCCAGTCGAGCGAGCGCGACATCCCTGGATATATCGAGATCGACCACGAGCGGATGCTCGGCCGGTTTGTCCGGGCGCCCAAACTCGCCGATGTCCCCTATCCGGTGACGATGGAACCCAACCTCGTCATCGAATACTACTCGCGCTGACGCTTCCCAATTTTGGTTGTCGTCCCGGCGCAGGCCGGGACCCGCCGATCCGCTTGTGAGAGGATTGAAGAGTGGGTCCCGGCCTGCGCCGGGACAATTCGTTAGCGGGGCTCGCCATGCTGCTGACCCTGCAGCTGCTGACCATCTTTCTGCTGATCCTGTTGAACGGCTTTTTCGCGATGGCCGAGATCGCGCTGGTCTCGGCGCGACCGGCGCGGTTGCAGCCGCTCGCCGCCGAGGGCAGCCGTGGCGCGCAGGCGGCGCTCGAACTCAAGGCGGAGCCGTCGCGGCTGCTCGCGACGGTACAGATCGGCATCACGGTCATCGCCGTCTTGTCCGGCACGATCGGCGAGGCGACGATCGGCGAAGCGTTCCAACGTTATCTTGTCGAGCAGGGCGGTTTTCTCGCCCATTACGCCAGCGCGATCAGCATGACCGTGGTGGTCATCGGCATTTCGTATTTCTCGCTGATCTTCGGCGAATTGGTGCCAAAGCGGATCGCGCTGGCTCATCCCGAGCCGATCGCCGCCGCGCTTGCCCGTTTCATGCGCGGCATGGCGCGGGTCGGAGCGCCGCTCGAATGGGTGTTGAGCGCGTCGACCGAATTGGTCCTGCGGCTGGTCCCGCTACGCGGCGAAGCGCCGTCGGTCACCGATGAGGAGATCGGCTTCATGCTGCGCGAGGGGGTCGCGTCCGGGCACATCCCGTCGGCCGAAACGGCGATCGTCGAGATGGCGTTGCGGCTCGGCGACCGCCGGGTCAGCGCGGTGATGACGCCGCGCACCCAGATGGAGTTTCTCGACCTCGACGACCCGGATCAGGAGATCCAGCGGCAGATCTGCGACAGCGAGTATTCGCGCCTGCCGGTGGTACAGGGCGGCACCCACCAGCTCGCCGGCATCGTGCAGGTGAAGGACCTGCTGACCGCGTGTCTTGCCGGAGAGAAGTTCGGCCTGCGCGCGGCGCTGCGCCCGCCGCTGTTTCTGCCGAACACCGTGACGGTGCTGCGCGCGCTCGAGGTATTCAAGACCAGCCGCGAGCCGATGGCACTGATTGTCGATGAATATGGCGATCTCGAAGGTCTGTTGACCCAGACCGACATACTCGAGGCGCTGGTCGGTGAGATGTCCGGGGCCGAGGGCGACCCGCGCATCGTCCGCCGCGAGGACGGCACGTTGCTGGTCGACGGTATGCTCGGATTGGAGGAGCTGAAGCAGGTGCTGGGCGTCGCCCATCTGCCGGGCGAGGATGCCGAGTTCCATACGCTCGGCGGCTATCTGATGGCGCGGCTCAATCGCGTGCCGATGGTCGCCGACCGCATCATGTCGGACGATTATCGCTTCGAGGTCGTTGAGATGGACGGTCGCCGCGTCGACCGAGTGCTGATCGTTCCGGTCAGGGAGAGGGAGGATCGCGTCTAGTCCCGATCCTCCGCTCAGCGTGGTGTCGTCCAGAGGCGGAACCATTCGACGACGCCGGATTGGCCGAGTCTGCCGTCGAAATAACCGAGCAGGCGTTCGATCGGGTGGCGCTGGGACGGCATCGTGAAGTCATAGCCGTTGGCCTCGACAAAGGCGATCGCGGCGCGCAACGCGGTGCGCTTGTTGCCGGCGGCGAACGCGCGCGCGTCGGCGATGCCGGTGTAGAGCCGCGCCGCCAGCACCGCGATGTCGCGGTCCATGAAATAAACCCAGACATTCCACGGATGCGCGATTGCGCGCTGCAAGGCGTTGCGGTCCCGCATTTCGTGCGGTTCGCCGGTCTTTGCGACGTCGTCGGCGTTGAACGCGATGACCGCCTCGATCGGCACCCAGCGCGGCTCGGCGGCCAATCCTTATGCCAGCCGGGCGGCGATCGCCGGCAGGGCGGCAATGTCGATGCCGTTGCGCGCCGCGTCGGCGACCAGCGCGGACGGGTCGGCGCCCTCGCGCAGTCGGATCAGCGACCATAAAAGGGTCGAGCGGGTGCCGCTGCGGCAATGCAAGACGACCGGCTGCTCCGCCCCGGCCAGCACCGCGGCGAGCGCATCGACATCGGCGCGGGTCAGCGTGGCGGCGGTAATCGGGACATGGTGGTAGGCAATGCCGAGCGCTTCGGCGAGGCGGCGCGCATCGGCCGCCGGGAGCTGGCCCGGGTCTTCGTCGTCGGGCCGGTTATTGACGATCGTGCGCACGCCGGTCGCGGCGAGCCCCTCGATGTCGCGCTGGTCGAGCTTCCCGGCGGCGCTCACTCCGGGGGCGAGGTCGGCAAGCGGCGGCGGTTGAGCTGGCATCGGGCGGCTCCGGAAAGGGCTCCGCGCAGAGTCGCAGCCCGCCGCCGCCACGTCACCCAAAAAATGCCGAAGGAGGGGATCGGGAGACCTGTCAGGCGGCGTATTGCCCCGGCCGCTGCACCAGATCGCTGGCGCGCACCCAGAACCGCTCGAGCCGGCGCAACGTTACAATGATTTTCTGCAGGTCCTCGTCGGTGACCGCCGTCTGCGACAGCATCTCAACGTGGCGGCGATGCATTTCGCTGAGCTGGTCGCGCAGCGCGCGCCCCTTTTCGGTCAGCTTGACGTGGATCGAGCGGCGATCGTGCACCGAGCGCTCCTGCACCAGATAGTCGTTCTCAACCATCTTCTTGACGTTGTAGGAGACGTTCGAGCCGAGATAGCAGCCGCGCAACGTCAACTCGCCGACCGTCATCTCGGCGTCGCCGATATTGAACAGCATCAGCCCCTGGACGTTGTTGATGTCGTGGATGCCGAGCCCGTCAAGCTCCAGCTTGACGACCTCCAGAAAGTGCCGGTGAAGCCGTTCCACCAGCGAGATCACCTCGAGATACCCGTTCGCCATCACCGCCTCGCCTGCGACTGTTCAAATCGGATTTAACCTTAACTTCCTTAAATTTTCGTTTCATTTGCCGGGCTCGACCCACTGCCGGGCTCTTCGCGACGCAGGAAACGCATGATCCCGGAAAAATCGCGGGGGCCGCCGCCGCCGTCGACATAGAGCTGGTAGAGATTGGCCGCCGCGGCGCCGAGCGGCGTCGCCGCCCCGGTGGCGCCGGCGGCCTGCTGCGCCAGGCGCAGATCCTTCAGCATGTTCGCCGCGGTGAAGCCCGGCGCGTAGTCGCGGTTGGAGGGCGCCGCCGGCACCGGACCGGGCACCGGGCAATAATTCGTCATCGCCCAGCACTGGCTGGTCGATTTGCTGGCGATGTCGAACAGCGTCTGGGCCGGCAGCCCGAGCTTTTCGGCCAGCGCGAAGCCCTCGCATACCGCGATCATCGAGGCGGCGAGGATCATGTTGTTGCAGATCTTGGCGCTCTGCCCGCTGCCCGACGGTCCGGCATGGACGATCGTGCGTCCCATCGCGGCGAGGATCGGTTCGGCGCGCGCGAACGCCGCCGCATCGCCCCCGATCATGAAGGTGAGGGTCGCCGCGGCGGCGCCAATCGTGCCGCCCGACACCGGCGCGTCGAGCATCTGCAAGCCTTTTTCGGCAGCGGCAGCGGCTACCGCGCGCGCGGTCTCGACATCGATCGTCGAGCAATCGATCAAGAGCGCGCCCGGCCGCGCATGCGCAAGCACTCCGTCCGGGCCGAGGTAAACGTCGCGCACCTGCGGCCCGGCCGGCAGCATCGTGATCACGACATCGCCGGCCGCGGCGGCCTGCGCGATGCCGGCGGCGGCATGTCCGCCCTTCTCGGCCAGCGCTTCGATGGCGGCGCCGACGACATCGTAGCCGGCGATGCGATGCTGCGCCTTGAGCAGATTGGCCGCCATCGGCCCGCCCATGTTGCCGAGCCCGATAAAGCCGATCGTCGCCATGGCGCTGTTCCTCTCAAACTTAGTGCTGCAACCGGCTCTGAATTTGAAGCGATCCAAACAGATTACCTATACCGATCGCGGTCAATCCGCCGAGCATCCATGTATGGACCCTCAGTTCCACAGCGAGGCGCGATAAGCCCCAATCCTCCCGAATCGGGTGCTCGCAGCGTCCCCCCGGCTTGTCGTCCCGGCGAAAGCCGGGACCCATGGCGGCCATGGATACCGGCTTTCGCCGGTATGACATCAAAAGACGCGATGATCGGGATTGCCGCAATTTCACCGAACCGCCTTATGCATCGAACCGCATTTCGCCGTCGCCGAGCGGGGAGAAATAGGTTTCGACCATCGCCTCGCTGATGTCGGCGAGCGTTGCGGGATGCCAGCGCGGCTTCTGGTCCTTGTCGACGACGACGGCGCGCACGCCCTCGTAGAAATCGTGCCCGACCATGAAATGCTGGGTCAGCCGGTATTCGAGCGCGAGCGCCGCCTCGATGTCGTACCCGCGCCCGACGATCAGCTGGCGCAACGCGACCTTGAGGCTGGTCGGCGATTTGGCGAGCAGCCCGGCGCGTGTCTGCGCCGCCCATTCGCCATCCTCGCCCGCCGCTTCCGCCTCGCGCGCGAGCGCTGCGAGCACGGCCTCGACCGTTTCGCCGGCAAAGCAGCGGTCGATCGCGGCGCGGCGCGAAGCCAGCGGCGGGTCGCCCGGATCGGCGTGAAAGGCGGCGAGCGTTTCCTCGACCTGCGCCGCTTCCTCCCGCGCCCGCCACGCGATATGTCCGAGCGCGTCGACCAGACGCGGCACAAGTTCGCGCGGCGCGAAATGGGTGGCGAAACCGCAATAGAGCGCGTCGGCCGGACCCAACCGTGCTCCGGTCAGCCCGAGATAGCGCCCGACATGCCCCGGGCACAAATTGAGGAACCGGGTCGCTCCGACATCGGGAAAGAGGCCGATCCCGGTCTCGGGCATCGCCAGCAAGGTCTTTTCGGTGGCGACGCGATAGGCGCCGTTGACCGACACCCCGACGCCGCCGCCCATCGTGATCCCGTCGATGATCGCGACATAGGGCTTGGCATAGCGGTGGATATGCCGGATCAGCTCGTATTCCTCGCGGAAGAAGACCGAGGTCAGGTCGCGATTCCCGGAGATGCCGCGCCCGGCTTCGTAGATCGCGCGGATATCGCCGCCGGCACAGAAGGCGCGCTCGCCGGCGCCGCTTATCACCACGGCATGGACCGCCGGATCGTCGGCCCAGGCGCGCAGCATGGGATCGAAGCGGCGGTACATGCCCAGGGTGAAGGCGTTGAGCGCCTGCGGCCGGTTCAGGGTCACCGTGGCCACCCCGCCCTCGCGGCCGAACAGGATATCATCCTCTGCCATGGCCCGGTTTATAGGGCGAGCCCGAAGATCGGCACAACACCCGCCGTCAAAGCCGGGCGGGGCAGACCGCGGTCGCTAATTGCCCTGTCGCGCGGCGTGCGAGCGCTTGACAGCGCGGCGTCGGCGCGCCTCACTGCCCCTAACCAACTCCACGGGCCAAACGCCACGGGACAACGCACGGGAGCCGACCATGCTCGACGCCTATCTGTATACCGGTCTGCGCAGCCCCTTTGGACGCCATGCCGGCGCGCTCGCCCGGCTACGGCCCGACGACATGCTCGCCGGGGTCATCGCCCGAGTCGTCGCCGAGAGCGGCTTTGCTCCGGAATCGATCGAGGACGTCGTCGTCGGCTGCGCCAACCAGGGCGGCGAGGACAGCCGCTGCATCGCCCGCCACGCCGCGCTCGTCGCCGGGCTGCCGATCGAGATCCCGGGCTCGGTGTTGCAGCGCAATTGCGGCAGCGGTCTCAACGCGATCGCGGTGGCGGCGCAAGCCATCACCTGCGGCGAGGGCGATGTGTTCGTCGCCGGCGGTGTCGAAAGCATGAGCCGCGCCCCGTTCGTGATGGGCAAGGCGGAGAGCCCATACAGCCGCGACATGCGGATCTTCGATTCGACGATCGGCGCCCGCTTCCCGAACCCCAAGCTCGAGGGCCGCTACGGCGCCGATACGATGCCCGAGACCGCCGACAACCTCGCCCGCGAATACCAGGTGACGCGCGAACAGGCCGATGTCTTCGCCGCGGGCTCGCAACAGAAATACGCCGCGGCCAAGAGCGACGGGTTCTTCGCCGGCGAGATCATCGAGATCGAAGTGCCGGGCGGCCGCGCCGGCCCGGTCAGCGTCGGCGACGACGAGCACCCCCGGCCGCAGACAGACATGGCGGCGCTCGCCAAGCTGCGACCGCTGTTCAAGGACGGCGTCACGACGGCCGGCAACGCCTCGGGCATCAATGACGGGGCGGTCGCGATGATCGTTGCCAGCCGCAAGGCGGGCGAGGCCGCCGGCGCCCGGCCGATCGCGCGCATCCTGTCGACCGCGGTGGCCGGGGTCGAGCCGCGCATCATGGGCTACGGCCCGGTGCCGGCGGCGAAAAAAGCGCTCGAACGCGCCGGCCTGACGATCGCGGATATCGACGTGATCGAGATCAACGAAGCCTTCGCCGCGCAAGTGCTGGCGTGCCTGCGGGGCCTTGATGTCCCGTTCGACGACAGCCGGGTCAACCCGAACGGCGGCGCGATCGCGATCGGCCATCCGCTCGGTGCGTCGGGTCCGCGCATCGCGCTGACCGCGGCGCGCCAATTGCAGCGCACCGGCGGGCGCTATGCGCTGGTCGCGATGTGCGTCGGCGTCGGCCAGGGCATCGCCGCGGTGATCGAGCGGGTGTAACCCCCTTCGATCGCTCCGAACGGGTTCAGCGCTTGCGCAACAGGAATTCGCGGCCGGCCTTGACCATCGGCTGGCCGTCATAGGCGATGATGTCGGCGGTCGCGTAGGTCTCGCTCCACAATTCGGGCAGGTAGGAGCCGGTGCCGATCACGTCGATCGGAGTTTTGGCCGCCGCCATGATCCGGCATTTCTCCGGGCCGAAGCCCGAACTGGCGACGATCTTCGCCTGCGGAAACCCGGCCTCGTTCAGCACCAGGCGCAAACGCCACAGCGCTGCGGCGGATACCCCGCTGCCGACGAGGTGGCGCAATTCCGCCTCGGTGCGGTAGCCGCGGATCGATTGCGGCGCCTGCTGCTCCAGGATTTCGTAGGAGCGGGCGAGGTCGAGACCCTCGCAATAGCGCCCGCCCGGGGTGTCCATGCGAAACGCCAGACGGCCGGAGGCGGCAAGCTCGGGAAAGCGCTGGCACACCGCGACCGCGTCGCTGGTCTCGCGCCCGAAATAATCGACCAGCACGGTCAACGCCTCGTCGGGGAAGGTCTCGCGAAACATCTCGGCGGCGCGCACCGTCGAACCGGCATAGCCAATGAGGGCGTGCGGCATCGTACCCATGCCGGTGTCGCGGCCGAAGAAATGCGCCGTCGCCGCGGCGGCGCAGCCGACAAACCCGACCGCGCCGGCCACTCTGCGGGCATGCGCCGAGCCGACTGCGGCGGCATATCCCATCATCTCGGCCATCTCGGCGCCGGCGCAGTGGCGCGCATCCATCGCCAAAAAGGCGACGCCGGGCAGATCGGCGCACATCGCAGAGGCGTTGTAGGAAGCGACGCAGGCCGGCCCCAATTTTTGCAGCAACACGGTTTCGAGGTCGGCCAGATGATAGAGCGAACCGGTGACATAGAGGATCGGCTCGCCGGCGCCGACCCATACGGCCTCGGGGTAATTGAGGTCGATCTCGAAACTTGTGCCGCGCGCCGCCGCCATCGTTTCAAGAAATTCGATCGCGAAGCGCGGGGCGCAGATGACCGGCCGCCGCATGAAGACGGCGTAGCTGACCTCGCGGTCGCCGAATTTCTCGACGATCGCCTTGGTCTTCAGGAAATAGCTATCGGTGCGCGAGGCGAGATTATCAGTCATCTCGGCCGTCCGGGCGCGTTTTCAAACCTGTCGTCCCGGCGAAGGCCGGGACCCATTTCTCCGCCGCTCGTGCGGTTGTTCGATGGATCCCGGCTTTCGCCGGGATGACATTTTACGGCTGGTTGACAACCAACGATCCCGGCGCGGCGCTGATCTGACCCGCTACGACACTGCGGCGAGCCGGCTCGCGCTCCCGACCCCGCTACCGGCTGATCTCCCCTGGCGCTCGCGCTTCAGCGCCTCGGCGACTTCGAAGGCGAGTTCGAGGGCCTGGCTGGCGTTGAGCCGCGGGTCGCAATGGGTGTGGTAGCGGTCGGCGAGCGAGGCTTCGCTGATCTCCTGGGCGCCGCCGACGCATTCGGTGACGTTCTGCCCGGTCAGTTCGATATGCACGCCCCCGGCATAGCTGCCCTCGGCCAGATGGATCGCGAAGGCGCCGTGCAATTCGTCGAGGATACGGTCGAAGATTCGCGTCTTGTAGCCGGTGGACGAGGAAATCGTGTTGCCGTGCATCGGGTCGATGCACCACACGACCTCATGCCCCGCGCGCCGCACCGTCCGGATCAGCGGCGGCAACTTGGCGGCCACCTTGTCGGCGCCCATGCGGGTGATCAGGGTCAGGCGGCCCGGCTCGTTCTTCGGGTTGAGCTTGTCGATCAGCCGCAGCACGTCGTCGGGTTCGGTGGTCGGCCCGCATTTCATGCCGATCGGGTTCTTGATGCCGCGCAGGAACTCGACATGCGCGCCGTCGAGTTGCTTGGTGCGGTCGCCGAGCCATACCAGATGGGCCGAGCAATCGTACCAGTCGCCGGTCGTCGAATCGATCCGGGTCAGCGCCTCCTCGTAAGCCAGGAACAGCGCCTCGTGCGAGGTGTAGAACTCGGTCTCGCGGATCTGCGGCGTCGTCTCGGAATTGAGCCCGCAGGCGGCCATGAAATCGAGCGTCTCGGTCAGCCGGTCGGCCAGCGCTCGGTAGCGCTCGCCCTGCGGCGAATCGGCGACGAAATCCTGGTTCCAGGCATGCACCCGGTGCAGGTCGGCATAGCCGCCCTGGGCGAAGGCGCGCAGCAGGTTGAGGGTCGCGGCCGACTGGCTGTAGGCCTGCACCATGCGCTGCGGGTCGGGTTCGCGCGCGGTCGCCTCGAATTCCAGACCGTTGATAATGTCGCCGCGATAGGAGGGGAGCGTGACGCCGTTCTGGGTCTCGCTGTCCGACGAGCGCGGCTTGGCGAACTGGCCGGCGAGGCGCCCGAGCTTGACCACCGGGCAGGCGGCGCCGAAGGTCAGCACGACCGCCATCTGCAACAGCACCTTGAAGGTGTCGCGGATGTTGTTGGGGTGGAACTCGGCGAAGCTCTCGGCGCAGTCGCCGCCCTGCAACAGGAACGCCTTGCCGGCGGCGACGTCGGCGAGCCGGTCCTTCAAGCGCCGCGCTTCGCCGGCGAAGACCAGCGGCGGGTAGCGGTGTAGCGTGTCCTCGACCTGGGTGAGCGCACTCGTATCGGCATAGCCGGGGACCTGCCGGATCGGCAGGTCGCGCCAGCTCTGCGGTGTCCATTTTTCTAGCATTTATGCACCTCGGCGCCCGCCGGTGCGGGCAGTTTGCGGTATCTACTTAAGGCTTTCGCAGCGGAACGTCAAAACCCGCAAGATCGGTCGAGGTTCGGCGCCGCTGCCCAACGCATGTTTGCGTCTTGCAGTAATTACGTGAATGTGCAAATGATAAGGCGTGCCGCGCTCATCTATCCATCCCCTGCTTGCCGCCCTTGCAGATCCGGTCCGCTTCGCACTGGTCGAGCGGCTGCTCGCGCAGGGAGAGGAAACGGTCGGCAATCTGGCCCGGCCGTTTGATCTCTCGACCGCGGCGATTTCGCGCCATCTGAAGACGCTTCGCGAGGCGGGGCTCATCGAGAGCCGCGTCGATCGGCAGTGGCGGGTGTGCCGCGTCAGGCCCGAGGCGCTCAAGGCGCTCGATGACTGGCTCGGGCAATATCGCGACTTCTGGTCCGGTTCGTTCGACCGGCTCGAACGCGTGCTGCGCGAAAGCGAGGACCCCGATGTCTGAGACCGCCCTCGAACTCGCCCGCTGGCTTCCCGCTTCGCCCGAACGGGTGTTCGCTGCCTGGACGGATCCCGCCAGCCTCAGCCGGTGGTGGGGTCCGGAAGGGTGCCGTGTCGTGGAGTGCTCGCTCGAGGTGCGGCCCGGAGGCGAATGGCGCACGATCATCGCCGCTCCGGACGGAAGGCGCTGGACGGTGAGCGGTGTCTATCGCGAAATCGCGCCTCCCCGGAACCTCGCGTTCAGCTGGAGCTGGGATCAGGACGATGGCGGGCGTGGCCCCGAAACCGAAATCGTCGTCACCTTTGAACCCGACCGCGACGGCACCCGCCTCGTCCTCAAGCAGACGGGCTTCACGACCGAGGATGCGCGCGATCGTCACCGATCGGGCTGGGCATCGAGCCTCAACGATCTCGAACACTCACTCTCCGAGAGTTCGTCGCTGGCGCAGCCATGAACACCTTAGAGCGCACGCTTCTCGTGTTCCCGCCGGCGTTCGGTCTGGCGACCGCCAGCCCGTTCGCGCACAAGGCGATGCTCCTTTTGAACATGGCGGGGCTCAGCTATGAGGTGAAGATCGGCAACCCGATGCGGGCGCCAAAAGGCAAGTTGCCGGTGCTGATCGATCACGGCGCGGTGGTACCGGATTCCGGCTTCATCCGCCTCCATATCGAGCAAAAATACGGGTTCGACTTCGATCGGGGACTTACAGCGGCGCAGCGGGGAAGCGCCCGCGCTCTCGGCGCGCTTCTCGAGGATCGGCTCTATTGGGTGCTGGTCTACTCGCGATGGTTCGAGCCGGGGAATGCCGCCCGGTTGCGCGACACGTTCTTTACCGCGGTGCCGGCACCATTGCGCTCGATGGTCTTCGGCCTGGTGCGGCGGCAGGTGCGCCGGCAGCTTCGCGGGCACGGCATGGGACGCCATTCCGGTGACGAGATCTACCGCATCGGCGAACTCGACATCGCGGCGCTCGACGCCTCGCTTGAAGGCAAGCCTTTCCTGATGGGCGGCTATCCGACCGCGATAGACGCCACGGCCCACGCGTTCCTGGCGAGCATCGATGTTGCCGGGCTCGGCTCGCCGCTCCAGCGGGACGTCGCCGAGCGCAAATCGCTGCGGGCCTATTCGCAGCGCTGTCGCGCGGCGCTCGAACCGGTGCAGCCATCGGCCGGGACCGGCACATGATCGCGGCGGCGGACGGCGGCGCCGATGATCGCCCGGACCCCGCCGAGCTGGTGGCGATTTTGCGCGGCTTGTTCGATGGAAGGAGCTTGCGGGTTGGCAAGATGTTCGGGCATCCCGCCCTCTATGTCCGGCGCACGATGTTCGCCTGCGTGTACGGCTCAGGCGTCGGATTGCGCGTGCCGGCCAATGTCGCGAGTTCGGCGATCGAGGGCGGGCGTGCGATCGCCTTCCAACCGCACCGCAAGCCCGCGATGCGGGAATGGATCGAGTTGCGACCGATGCGGGGCGAGGATCTGGCAAGCGACCGGGATCTCATCGTCATCGCTTACGAGTTTGCGGTCTCGCGCCTCGTCTGCGGATAGATGTAGATTTTTCGCTTCCATAATTGCACGGCTCATTTCATCAGAGCCGGGACCTTTGGCCACGTGATTTCGGCGTGCTATGCTCGGCGCGAGCGAGCGATGGGCAAAACCCGGAGCGAACGCCTGGAACAGGGAGGCCGACGCGCGACAGCGCCGGGCCAGGAGGCGGAAATGACGCAGAAATTGCGTGCGATTACGGCGGCCGGCGTGTGCTTCGTCGCGCTTGGCATGGCCGGCCCGGCATTGGCCCAGAAGCCTGGCGGCATTCTCAAATCGTACTCGATCGACAGTCCCGCGAGCGTGTCGATCCATGAGGAAGTCACCGTCTTCTCGACGCGCCCGGTGATCGGCGTTTTCAACAATTTGGTGATCTACGACCAACACGTTAAGCAGAACAGCATGCAGTCGATCGTGCCGGAGCTCGCGAAAAGCTGGGCATGGGACGAGGACGGCACCCGGCTGACCTTTAAGTTGCACGAAGGCGTCAAATGGCATGACGGCAAGCCCTTCACCGCCAGGGACGTCAAATGCACCTGGGACCTGCTGCAGGGCAAGGGTAGCGAGAAGCTACGCATCAATCCGCGCAAGGCCTGGTATCGCAACCTCGACGAGGTCACGATCAACGGCGATCACGAGGCAATTTTTGTGTTGAAGCGGCCGCAGCCCGCGTTTATCGCGCTGCTCGCTTCCGGGTTTTCGCCGGTCTATCCGTGCCATGTCGCACCGAAAGACATGCGCCAGCATCCGATCGGCACAGGCCCATTCAAATTCGTCGAATTCAAGCCGAACGAGTCGATCAAGGTGACACGCAACCCGGATTACTGGAAAAAGGGGCGACCATACCTTGACGGCATCGAATATACGATCATCCGCAACGTGTCGACGGCAGTGCTGGCCTTCGTTTCAGGCAGGTTCGACATGACGTTGGGGGGTCTGACGGTGCCATTGACCCGCGACATAACCCGGCAGCTGCCGCAGGCGGTCTGCGAGCTGAATCCGACGAATGTCAGCCGCAACCTGTTGCTGAACCCCGATGTCGCGCCGTTCGACAAGCCCGAATTGCGGCGCGCGATTGCGCTGAGCCTCGACCGCAAGGCTTTTGTCGACATCATCACCGAGGGGCAGGGCAATCTCGGCGGCGTCATGCTGCCGCCGCCCGACGGGGTCTGGGGCCTGCCGGCCGACATGCTCGCAACGCTCCCGGGATACGGTCCCGACGTGACGAAGAACCGCGAGGAGGCCCGCGCGATCATGAAAAAGCTGGGCTACGGGCCGGACAAGCGGCTCGCGGTCAAGGTCGCGACGCGCGACATCTCGCCGTTTCGCGACCCGGCGGTGATCCTGCTCGACCAGCTCAAGGAAATATATATCAGCGCTGAACTCGAGCCGGTCGACACGACCCAATGGTTCCCGCGCCTCAACCGAAAGGATTACACGGTGGCGCTGAACCTGACCGGCAACGGCATCGACGAGCCCGACCAGAATTTCTATGAGAACTATGTTTGCGGCGCCGAAGGCAACTACAACAAATACTGTAATGCCGAGGTCGATCGCATGGTAGACCGGCAATCGATGGAAGCTGACCAGAATAAGCGCAAGGCAATGATCTGGGAGATCGAGCGCAAGCTTGCGGAAGACGGGGCACGGCCGATCATCTTCTATGCGCCGGCGGGGACTTGCTGGCAGCCCCACCTCAAGGGTGTAACAATGATGAGCAACAGCATTTACAACGGGCCGCGCATGGAAGACGCTTGGCTCGACAAGTAATGCGAGTGTCTGGGTAGGGATCGCGCGGTCGCCGATGTCGTCGTCCCGGCGAAGGCCGGGACCCACTTCTCAACCGCTCTTGCGGCTGCACTATGGATCCCGGCCTTCGCCGGGATGACAACTTGAAAATAATAGGCAGGCCAACTGCGGCATCGGCCTCTCACGGCCCATCTCGCCAAATAGGTTGCTCCACTGCCCACCGCCATATCCGCGAAATCACGGCTTGCCGTATGCAGCCGGCGCTGGGCATGCGGCTTGCGGGGCCTTCCGGTTGGCGTCATAGATGGATCGCAGCTCGGCCCCGGGAGTTTGCCGTTGATGATGGATCGCTTGTTCGCGGCCGGCCTGCCGGCCGCCGTCGCGTTGGCCTTGTTCGGCGCCGGGTCGACCGGCGCCGCCGAGATCATGCCGCATCGCGCGCTGTATTCGATCAGCCTGACCCGGACCGGCGGCGATGCCGGCGTCACCGGCGCGAGCGGCACGATGGTCTATCAATGGGGCGAGGTCTGCGACGGCTGGACCGTCGAGCAGCATTACCGCCTCAAGATGGGATATTCCGAATCGCCCGATGTCAGCATCGCGTCGAGTTTCGTGACCTGGGAAGCAAAAGACGCGCTGCGCTATCGCTTCAACCAGAAGGAGACGCGCAGCGGCGCCGACGATGAGGAGACCCGGGGCGAAGCCAAGCTCGACGGGTCCGGCAAGGGCGGCGCCGCCGATTTCGAAAAGCCGTCGGCCAAGAACGTCAAGCTGCCCTCCGGCGTGCTGTTCCCCAGCGGCCATACGATCATGCTGATCGGCAAGGCGGAAGCCGGCGACAACTTCATGTCGATGCAGGTCTTCGACGGCGCGACGGCCGAGAGCGCGGTGCTCGTTTCGGCGGTGATCGGCGCCAAGGTCGAGCCCGACGCCGAGGCGGCCAAGAAAAGCCCGCTGCTCGATCGCCCGGGCTGGCGCGTTCGGCTGGCCTTCTTTCCAGCCGATCACAAGGCCGAAAAGCCTGATTACGAGCTGAGCATGATACTGCTCGACAACGGCGTGTCGCGCGACATGGTGATCGACTATGGCGATTACGCAATCCGCGCCAAGCTCGACGACATCGAGGCATTGCCCAAACCGGGCTGCTGAGCCTCGCCGTCAGCCATCGATTTCCGGCGGGTCACCGAGGCGCAGCGCGGCCGCGCCGTGACGGCGGCGGACCTCGTCGATCGCTTCCTCGAGCCGGCGCGGCCTTCCGTCCTCGCGCTCGAACAGCGTCGGCAAATCGGCAGCGGCGCCATCGACGAGCCCGTCAGCGCCGATCCCGATCAGGCGAAACCGGGTGGCGCCGTCAGCCTCTCCCGCGAGCAGGTGACGCACGGTGCGGAACAGGCCGGCGGCGAGCCGGGTCGGGTCGGCGAGGCGGCGCGAGCGGGTGCGCAGCCGGAAATCGGCCGTCTTGAGCTTGAGCGTCACGATGCCGGCGGCCAGGCCGGCGTGCTTGAGGCGCTCGGCGACCCGCTCGCATAGCGGCCGCAGCGCCAGCGCCAGCACGGCTTCGTCGGCCTCGTCGCGGGCGAAAGTGGTCTCGGCCGAGATCGAGCGGGCGCGCCCGTCGGGCTCGATGCGGCGGTCATCCTCGCCGTGGGCAAGCTGCGCGAGGCGCAGCCCGAGCCGGCCGTAGCGCTGCGCCAGCTCGCGCGGATCGAGCGTGCGCAATTGCCCGATCCGCGCGATCCCGTCGGCGGCGAGGCGGCGCTGCGTCGCACCGCCGACCCCCCACAGCCAGCCGACCGGCTTGTCGGCGAGAAAGCCGACCGCCTCGGCCCGGCCGATCACCGCGAACCCTCGCGGCTTGTCGAGATCGGACGCCAACTTGGCGAGGAATTTGTTGTAGCTGAGCCCGATCGACAGCGTGATGCCGAGCGTCGCCTCGACCCGCCGCGCGAGCGCGGCCAGCAACTGGGCCGGCGCGGCGCCGTCAACCTCGGTTCCGGTCAGGTCGACAAACGCCTCGTCGATCGACAACGGCTCGACGAGCGGGGTAAGGCGCTGCATCTCCGCCCGGACGGCGCGGCCGATTTCGCGGTATTTCGCCATGTCCGGGCGGATCACCACCGCGTCGGGACAGGCGGCGAGCGCCTTGAACATCGGCATCGCCGAGCGCACCCCATAGAGCCGCGCGACATAGCAGCAGGCCAGGACAACACCGCGCGCGCCGCCCCCGACGATCACCGGGCGCTCGGCCAGATCCGGCCGGTCACGCTTCTCGACCGTGGCATAGAAGGCGTCGCAATCGAGATGGGCGATCGCGAGCTGGGTCAGCTCCGCGTGCGCGACGAGGCGCGGCGACCCGCATTCGGCGCAGCGCTCCGGCTTGGCGAGGGGATCTGCTGATGTCGCGAGGGCGGCGCAGTCGCGGCACAGGACCGCGCTCACCCGGCACGCTCCGCGATTTTGGCGCCGCCGGGATCGATGCCGATGCGAAATGCCGGAGGTATCATTCCACACTCGCAGGTTGTATCGTGTGCCGTGGCCGCGACGCCGAGCTCCAGGCCGGAGCCGAACGGCGCAAACCCGGCTCGCCGGATCGTCGTCCCGCCCGCGCGCGACACGTTTTTTGCGGCGCCGCGCAAGACAGTTACCAATTGTTAAACCACGTTGCGTAGAACGGGAACGCGGGATTACGGCGGGGTCGGCCGGAGCTTGAACCGGAGATTGAGCCTGGGCGCTGACGCGCCATCGCGATCCGCGGCATTTGCAGGGGTCTGGCGAGGATGACGGTCGAGGCGATGAAGCGGGACGGCGACGTCGGCCAGCGCGTGCAAAGGAAGGTGTTGATCGTCGAAGACAACCCCCTCAACATGAAGCTCTTCAACGACCTGCTCGAAGCGCATGGCTATTTCACGCTGCAAACGAAGGACGGGGTCGAGGCGCTGCGCATGGCGCGGCAGCACCGGCCGGACCTGATCCTGATGGACATTCAGCTGCCCGAAGTATCGGGGCTGGAGGTTACCAAATGGCTCAAGGAGGACGAGGATCTGCGATCCATCCCGGTCATCGCGGTGACCGCCTTCGCGATGAAGGGCGATGAGGAGAAAATTCGCGACGGCGGTTGCGAAGCCTACATCGCCAAGCCGATTTCGGTCGCCGGCTTTATGCGCACCGTCGAGCGTTTCCTTCCCTGATCACGGATTTATTTCGTCATGACCGCGCGCGTCCTGGTCGTCGATGACGTCGAGCTCAATGTCAAGCTGCTCGAAGCAAAGCTTGCCAGCGAGTATTTCGAGGTTATAACCGCCTATAATGGCCCGAAGGCGCTCGATCTGGCCGATTCCGAGCCGCCCGACATCATCCTGCTCGATGTGATGATGCCGCGAATGGACGGGTTCGAGGTGTGCCGCCGGCTCAAGGCGAACCCGCGCACGGCCGACATCCCGGTCGTGATGGTGACCGCGCTGTCCGATGTCGCCGACCGGCTGCGCGGCTTGGAAGCAGGCGCCGACGATTTCCTGACCAAGCCGGTCAACGATATCGCCCTGTTTGCCCGGGTGCGCTCGCTCGTCCGCCTGAAGCGGATGATGGACGAGTTGCGCCTGCGCGAGGAGGTCTGCGGCCGGTTCAGCAGCGACGATCCGCTGGACGGGCCGGCCGACGATGTCGAGCCCGCGCGCATCCTGCTCGTCGAGGAACAGGGGTTTGCGGCATCCCGGATCATCGACACCCTGACGCCGGTGGCTGGTTCGGTTTTGCGCGCCGCCTCCTGTGCCGAAGCGCAGCTGATGTTCGACGATTCGGTCGAACTCGCGATCGTCAGCATGTCGCTGCCCGATGGCGATCCGCTGCGTCTGGTGTCGCAGCTGCGCGCGAACGAGAGCTGGCGCGATCTGCCGATCCTCTTGATGGCCGATGACAGCGCTCTGCCGCGGCTCGCCAAGGGGCTCGATCTCGGCGCCAACGATTATTTGATCCGCCCGGTCGATCGCAACGAGCTGTTGGCCCGCGTGCGCACCCAGATCCGGCGCAAGCGCTTGCAGGAGCGGTTGCGGGCAAATTACCGGCGCAGCCTGTCCCTGGCGCTGACCGACGAGCTGACCGGGCTGTACAATCGCCGATACGTCTTCGCGCATCTCAACGAATTGCTCGCGCGCCTCCCCGAGGGCGGTAACGAGACCGCGGTGATGCTGTTCGACATCGATCATTTCAAGCTGGTCAACGACCGGCATGGCCACCCGGCCGGCGACGAGGTGCTGCGCGAGTTGTCCGAGCGTGCGTTGCTGCATGTGCGCAGCGTCGATCTGGTCGGCCGCCTTGGCGGCGAGGAGTTCATCGTCGTGATGCCCGAGACCAGCCTCGGCGGCGCGGAGATCGTCGCCGAGCGGCTACGCGCGGCGGTCGCGGACGAACTCTTCACCCTGCGCGAAAACGGCAAGGTGGTGCCGGTCACGATCAGCATCGGGGTGGCGGTGACCGGCGAGGGCGACGATACGCTGGATAATCTGTTGAAGCGCGCCGATGACGCGCTCTACACCGCGAAGAATGCCGGCCGCAACCGGGTCATCACGCTGACCGCCAAGCGCGACGCCGCATAATGGGTTGAGCGGACGAAACCCACCACGCAATTGGATGGTGGGTTCGGATGGGCGCCGGCTATTTAATCTTGGCTTCCTTGAAGACGACATGCTTGCGCGCGACAGGATCGAACTTCTTCAGTTCGAGCTTGTTGGTTTTGGTCCGGGGGTTCTTTTTCGTCACGTAGAAAAACCCGGTATCCGCGGTGCTGACCAGCTTGATCAGGACAGTATTGGTCTTTGCCATTGGCAGCCTCGCGAGGTTTGACGGTAAGCCTCTGGTGAAGATAACGCGCCGCGGGTTTCTGTCAAGGCAAGGCCGGCCCGCCCGAGGGCCATCCCACCCCAGGCCCACCCCCGCCCGGCGCCACCGCCGGGTAGTGTTGCAATGCCGGACCGACGCGGTTTGCGCGCCCCGGGCCGCTGCCGGCAGAGCGTGCAATAGCTCGCCGTAAAGCTTGGTGTCCGCAAGCACCCGCGTCGCCAGCGCAAGATCGACCGCCGGGCGGGTACGGCGCGCCGGGCACGAGCGATGCAGTTCCGACCACGCGCGCTCGTCGAGAGCGGCGCGCGCGGCGGCCGGTCCGCCGGCCCGCGACACGGATGCCCGCTGCAATCCGATTGCGAGCGAGTTCGTGTCGTCCGGCAGATCGGCGGTGCACAGCGTTGGGACCACCCCATGCGCCTGCAGCAAATAGCCGGACGGTGCCACGAGCCGTGCCCAAGTCAGCAGCAATTCGCCGTTGTTCGGCAAGCGCAACACCGTTTGCACGGTCCCCTTGCCGTAGGACGAGCTGCCGATGACGACGGCGCGCCCGGCATCCTGAAGCGCCGCGGCGACGATTTCAGACGCCGAGGCGGAGCCGCCGTTGATCAACACCGCCAGCGGCACGAGCGGCGCGACGCTGTTTCCGGACGCCTTGAAATGCTGGCGGCTGGCCGGATGGCGGCCGACCGCCGACACGATCGGACCGTCGCGGAGAAACAAATCTGCGAGGCTGACCGCCTGGTCGAGCAACCCGCCCGGGTTGCCGCGCAAATCGAGCACCACGCCGGCGAGCCGTCCGCCGGTCTGGTGCTGTGCCTCCGCCAAGGCCTCGGCAACGCGCTGGGTCGTCCGGTGGTTGAAGGTGTTGACGCGGAAAACCGCGATGCCGCCGTCGCGCGAGGCGGTCACGGTCGGCTCGGAGACCGAAGCCCGCTGCAACCGCAGGTCGCGCGGCTGTGCCATGCCGGCCTGCAGCACCCTCAGCGCGACGGGGCTGCCGATCGGGCCGCGCAACCGATGAATCACGTCGTGATGCAGGCACCCGGTCGTGGCCACCCCGTCGACAGCGACGATCTGGTCCTCCGGCCGGATCCCGGCGCGGTCCGCAGGGCTCTGCGGCGTCACCGCGGTGACGCGGAACTGGTCGTTTGTTCCGTCGAGCGTGATCCCGATGCCGCCGAAGCCGCTGCGCGCCGCGCGCTGGTCGCGGGCGATCTCCGCCGTGGAATAGCGCGAGAAGCGGTCGAGCGCCGCGGTCATGCCATCGAACACGGCCTTTTCGATGCTCTCCGGCGCCGCGGCCGCGAGGCGCGGCGAGGCCTGCTTTGCGGTCGCGATCAGGGTAGCGATCATTTCTCCCCATTCGCGCGAATTGTTATCGGCTGGCTTCGCGTAAAACGCGATGTCGCGACCGTCATAGCGCAGCGTCAGCGTGCCGCCGGACCCGGTTCCAAAGCTGTCGCCGACACCGAGCTTGTCGTCTATCGTCGCCAGCCGCGCCGCCCCCGACATGGCAATGCGCCGGCTCGTTACGGTCTCGATGTAAAGATCGCCAATCTCGTCCAGCGCCCGGGCGAATAGCGGGCCGCCGACATGCGACGAGGCGGCGTCGGACGAGAGGCGCTCCTGCCCTGCGCAGGCGGCGAGCGCGAGCAGCGCGATCCCCGCGATTCGCCGTGCAAAACCAGCGGATAAACTCGACAAACACAGCGCGGGCATCGACACGCTTTTTCCCCCTGTTCACCCGCTGGCGCGTCTTTTGGCAGACACGTCCAGCTACCATTTGTCGCAGAGTAGATCGCTCCAACCCGCCGATCAACGGCAGTAGTCATCCCTCTGTCATATTTTTGGGCGAACCAGCGCCGCCGGCACAAAATTCGGTCAGCGCCGCCGGCGGTACAATCCTCGGCGCGCGCCTGCTGACGCGACTCTGGGCCGTGCAAAGGACTCGCCTTCGAGCCGGAAGACCAACCGACCGCCGATCGCATCCGCTTCGACGAGCGCTACCGTGACGGCGTCGCCGAGCGCAAAAACGCGCTGCGAGCGGCGTCCGACGAGACGGTGGCGGGCGGGATCGTGGTCGTAATAGTCGGAAGGCAGGCTGGATATCGGAATGAGGCCGTCGGCCCCGCTTTCGGGCAGCCCCACGAACAGCCCGAACGGCAGGACGCCGGTGACCCGCGCCTCGAACACCGCGCCGATCGAGCCGCCGAGCAACACCGCGCGATAGCGGTCGAGCGCGGCGCGTTCGGCCGAAGCCGCGCGCCGCTCGGTGGTCGAGATATGCTCGGCGATGGCGCCCAGGGCCTCGCCCGCGTCCCGCGCCGGGATCGCCGCCCCGGTCAGCGCGCGACTTACGATAAGCCGGTGCACCAGCAGATCGGCGTAGCGCCGGATCGGCGAGGTGAAATGCGCGTAACGCGTCAAGGCAAGCCCGAAATGCCCGAGATTGTTCGGGCTGTACACCGCCTGGGCTTGCGAGCGCAGCACCAGCTGGTTGACGATCGGGGCTTCGGGCGTCGTCGCGGCGCGGGCGAGCACCCGGTTGAACAGCTCGGGCCGAATCACCTGCCCCTTGACCAGAGTCAGGCCGGGGATGCCCAGCTCCGTCAGGAAATCGCGCAAGGCGGCGAGCTTTTCCGGGTCGGGGGCGTCGTGCACCCGGTACATGCAGGCGTGCTGGCGCGATTCGAGTTCCTCGGCCGCGGCGACATTGGCCAGGATCATGAATTCCTCGATCAGCCGGTGGCTGTCGAGCCGGGTGCGCGGGACGACCGCGATCGGTCGGCGCTCGGCGTCGAGCACGATCTGGTGCTCGGCGAGGTCGAGCGCCAGCGCGCCGCGCGCGACGCGCGCCCGGTCGAGCGCGGCAAAGGCGCCGTAGAGCGCGGCGAGCCGATCGGGCGCGAGCGGGAAGGGTTCTTCCGCCCGGCCGTCATGGGCCGCCTGCACCGCCTCGTAAGTCAGCCGCGCCGCCGAGCGCATCGTCGCGCGCTCGAAACGGTGGCGCCGTTTGCGCCCGGCCGAATCGATCCACAGATGGGCCACGACGCACGGGCGGTCGGCGCCGGGCACCAGCGAGCACAAATCGTTCGACAAGGCCTCGGGCAGCATCGGCACGACGCGGTCCGGGAAATAGACCGAGTTGCCGCGCCGCGCCGCCTCGCGGTCGAGCGCGCTGCCGGGGGTGACGTAGGCGCCAACGTCGGCGATCGCGACCACGATGTGCCAGCCACCTCCATTGGCACCTCCATTGGCACCTCCATTGGCACCTCCATTGGCGCCGCTATCGGCGGGATCGTCGTCCGGCTCGGCCCACACCGCGTCGTCGAAATCGCGCGCGTCGCTGCCGTCGATCGTAACGAGCGCCAGTGCGCGCAGATCGGTCCGGCCGGCGGCGTCGGCGCTGAGCGGCCGGGCAGCTGCCGCCTCGGCGAGCGCGGCGGGCGGGAACTCGTCGGGAATGTCGAACGCGGCGATCGTCATCCGGCTGATCGCGCCGGGCGCGTCCGCCGGGCCGAGACGCTCGACGATGCGGGCGCGCTTGCCGAAGCGGCGCGACGGCATTTCCTCGGCGACCACCAGCTCGTCGTCGGCGAGCCCGGCCGCGTCATGGCCGAGCACTCGGTACTCGCTTTTGTCGCGCCGGTCCGCCGCGACCAGCACGCCGCCATCGCCGCTGCGCCGGAACACGCCGACGATCCGGATCCCTCTTTCATCGAGGGTGCGGATGATCTCGGCGTCGATCTCGCCGGTATCCCGGCGCAGCAGCCGCGCCAGGGCGCGCTGGCCCACCGCCAGCTCCTCGCCGGCCGCGCCGATCAGGCGAAAACTCGGCGCGTCGCCATCCTCCGACCAGGCGACCGGCCGGGCCAGCGGAAACCCGTCGGCGTCGCTGCCGGAGCGCTCGACCGGCATGATCTCGGGCAGCGTTTTCCCCGGAACGAATTTGCGATTGCCGGTCCGCGCCAGTTCGCCAGAGCGCTCGATCGCGCGCAGCATGCTGCGCAAACCGGGCTGGTCGGCCGGCCCGAGGCCAAAGGCGCGGGCGATCTCGCGCGTGCCAAGCGCTCCGGGGTTGGCGCGCAAAAACTCGATCAGCGCCGCCGGCGAGGGCAGGCCGGTGCGTGGGGGGCGGTCATCATTTTTGCTGCGGCGGGCCAAGCTGGTCTTTCGTCGCGCGACTGGCCAGTGATGGCAACGCCGCATAGTCGCCCCGGATCAACGCCTGTTTCTTCTCGCGCCGCCAGCCCTTGATCTGCCGTTCAGCGGCAATCGCATCCTCAAGGCGTTCGAAAGGATGCTGGAAGACAAGCGTGACAGGCCTACGACGCGCGGTGTAGCCATCGAGCGCGCCGGCGTCATGTTCCGCCATGCGCCTTTCCAAGCTGGTGCTTGTACTTCCGACATAATACGAGCCGTCGCGGCAACACAGGATGTATAGGAAGCCGCCCATTGTCACGGCCGCAGCAGCGCCTCTGCGTCCTTCGAGACGGCGCTCCGCGCCTCCTCAGGATGACGTAAGTCTATGATGGCATGAAGAAAAGACGTCATCCTGAGGAGCCCGCGCAGCGGGCGTCTCGAAGGACGCACGACGCTCATCCAGCTCATCACGATCAGGCCGACGGGCGGCGCACCGGCTTTGCGGCGCTCTTCGTTGCCGCCTTCGCCTTCGGCTTGGCTTTGGTCGCGGTCGTCGCGCGCTTCGCGGCGGGCTTGCGGACAGTCTTTTTGGTGCCGTTTCCCGATGCGGCGGGCGCGGAAGCAACCGCGGCGGCTTTGCGGGCGGGGCGGCGGGGTTTGCCTTTGGCGCGCTGGGTCGCGAGCAATTCGACCGCGGTTTCGAGCGCGAAGCTGTCGGGATCGGCGCTCTTCGGCAGCGAGGCGAGGATCCCGTCATGGCTGACATAGGGTCCATAGCGCCCGCGGTAGAGCCCGACCGTGCCGCCCTCGGGGTGCGGCCCGACTTCGCGCAGCAACTGAGGGCCGCGCCGCTGGCCGGTCTTGGCTTCGGCGAGCAGGGTCACCGCACGGTTGAGGCCGATGTTCAGGACATCGTCATCGGCCGCGAGGGAGGCAAACGAGCTGCCGTGCTTGATATAGGCGCCGAACCGGCCGATCCCGGCGGTGATCGGCTCGCCGGTCTCGGGGTGGCGGCCGATTTCGCGCGGCAATGCCAGTAGGCGCAGCGCGCTATCGAGATCGACATCGGCGGGCTTGAGGCCGCGCGGCAACGACACCCGTTTTGGCTTGTTGCCGTTGTCGCCTTCGCCGAGCTGGGCATAGTGCCCATAGGGGCCTTTCTTGACGCTGACGCTCTGGCCGCTGGCCGGATCGTTGCCGAGCACCGTGTCGGCGCCGCCGGTCTCGCCCTCGGCTTCGACCCCGAATGCTCGGGTATAGCGGCATTCCGGGTAGTTCGAGCACCCGATGAAGGCCCCGAAACGGCCGAGCTTCAGCGAGAGCCGCCCGGCGCCGCAGCCAGGGCACAGGCGCGCATCGCGGCCGGTCGGATTATTGGGGCCGTCATCGGGAAAGAAATGGCGGCCGAGCTCGGCGTCGAGCGCTTCGAGCACCGCCGTGATCGTCAGATCCTTGGTGCCGGCGACCGAGGTGGAGAAATCCCGCCAGAAATTGCGCAGCAATTCCTTCCAGTCGACCCGCCCGCCCGACACCTCGTCGAGCTGGTTTTCGAGGTCGGCGGTGAAATTGTATTCGACGTAGCGCTCGAAAAAACTGGTCAGGAAGGCGGTCACCAGTCGGCCGCGGTCCTCCGGCACGAAGCGGCGCTTGTCAAGTTTGACGTAGTCGCGGTCCTGCAAGACCTGGATGATCGAGGCGTAGGTCGAGGGCCGGCCGATGCCGAGCTCCTCGAGCTTCTTAACGAGGCTCGCCTCGCTGTAGCGCGGCGGCGGCTGGGTGAAATGCTGCGCCGGGTCGACCGCGCCGCGCGCCAGGCGCTCGGTCTCGCGCATGTTCGGCAGGCGCCGGGAATCGCCTTCTTCGTCCGCCGCATCGTCGCGGTCTTCCTGGTAGAGCTTGAGGAAACCGTCGAACAACAGGACCGAGCCGGTCGCGTGCAGCCGCAGTCGGCCGCTCGGATCGGCGATGTCGATGCTGGCCTGGTCGAGCAGGGCCGAGGCCATCTGGCTCGCCACGGTGCGCTTCCAGATCAGCTCGTAAAGGCGGCGCTGGTCGTTGTCGAGGCGAGAGGCGACGTCGGCGGGCTTGCGCGCCATGTCGGTCGGGCGGATCGCCTCGTGCGCTTCCTGCGCGTTCTTGGCCGGGCTGCGGTAGACCCGCGGCTCCGCCGGCAGATAGCGCGCGCCGTACTCGGCGCCGATCAGCTCGCGCGCGCCGGCGATCGCCTCGGCGGCGATCGCGACCCCGTCGGTGCGCATGTAGGTGATCAGGCCGACCGTATCGCCGTCGAGTTCGATCCCTTCGTACAGGCGCTGCGCGACCTGCATCGTGCGGCTCGTGCCAAAGCCGAGCTTGCGTGAGGCTTCCTGCTGCAGTGTCGAGGTCGTGAACGGCGGAAACGGGTTGCGGCGGACCTCGCGGTGCTCGACCGAAGCGACCGTAAAGCCCTGGGCGGTGAGGATCGCGTCGGCGGCGGCGCGCGCCTTTTCCTCGGTGTTGAGGTCGAAGCGGTCGAGCTTCTTGCCGTCGAGCTGCGACAGCCGGGCGGTGAAGCGGTCCCCCGCCTCGGTCTGGAACTCGACCTCGATCGTCCAGTATTCGCGCGCGCGAAACGCCTCGATCTCGGCTTCCCGCTCGCAGACGAGGCGCAGCGCGACCGATTGCACGCGGCCGGCCGAGCGGCTGCCCGGCAATTTCCGCCACAAGACCGGCGACAGCGTAAACCCGACTAGGTAATCGAGCGCGCGCCGGGCGAGGTAGGCGTCGACCAGCTCGGCGTCGATCTCGCGCGGGTGGCGGAAGGCCTCGAGCACGGCGCTGCGCGTGACCTCGTTGAAGACGACGCGCTTGACCTCGACATCCTTCAGCACGCGGCGCGCCTTCAGCACCTCGCGGACATGCCACGAGATCGCCTCGCCCTCGCGGTCGGGGTCGGTGGCGAGGAACAGTTTATCGGCGCCGCGCACCGCCTCGGCGATCTCCTTCATGTGCTTCTCGGAGCGGCCGTCGACTTCCCACAACATCGCGAAATCCGAATCGGGGAGGACCGACCCGTCCTTTGCCGGCAGGTCGCGGACATGGCCGTAGCTGGCGATGACCTTGTAGTCGCGCCCGAGATACTTGTTGATGGTCTTTGCCTTGGCCGGCGACTCGACGACAACGATGTTCATGCGGACATTCAAAAAAGCGGAGCGCTAAAGATGAGTTAGCGGAGCGAGACGAGATTGCCGGGATGACGCTCGATGCGACCGGCGAGTTCCAGCTCGAGCAGCAGCGTGGCGACCGCCGCGGCAGACATCTGGCATTGGCGCACCAGTTCGTCAACCGCGACCGGGGTCGGGCTCAGTTTTTCGACGATCAGCTCAAGCGCGCCGTCCTCGCCCCCTGGAGCAAGCGGGAGCGGGTCGGTCATCGGGAATTGGCGGGGCGGGCCCAGCTTCAGGCGCGGCTGCCGGGAAGCGGCCGGCACTCCCGGCGGCGGGCGGCCCTGCAGCAGCGGGCCAAGCTGGTCGATGATGTCGGCGGCGGTTTCGGTCAGGGTCGCGCCGTTGCGCAGCAGGTCGTTGGCGCCGCGGCTGCGCGGGTCGAGCGGCGAGCCGGGCACCGCGAAGACTTCGCGGCCCTGTTCGAGGGCAAAACGCGCGGTGATCAGCGAGCCCGATTTCGCCGCCGCCTCGACCACGACGATTCCGAGCGCCACGCCCGAAATGATGCGGTTGCGGCGCGGGAAATGGCGGGCCTGCGGCTCGCTGCCGAGCGGCAATTCGGCGATGATCGCGCCATCCCGCGCGAGCGCGTCGTAGAGCCCGCGATTCTCTTCGGGATAGACAACATCGACCCCGCCGGCGACGATCGCGACCGAACCTGTGTCGAGCGCCCCGATATGCGCCGCCGCGTCGATGCCGCGGGCCAGCCCCGACACGACGACAATGCCCGCTTCGCCCAATCCGGCGGCAAGATCGCGGGCGAGGCGGCGACCGTTGGCCGAGGCGTTCCTCGCGCCGACCACGGCCACGATCGGGCTGAGGAAGACCTCCGTCCGGCCGAGCATGCTCAAGACCGGCGGCGCGTCCTCGACCGCGACGAGGGCGCTCGGATAGAGCGGCTCGCCCCAGCAGAGAAGGCGGCCGCCGATGCGGGTCAGGGCCGCCAGTTCCGCCGCGGCGTCGCGCCGGGACATCGGCTTGACCGGGCGCGACAGGCGCGGCAGCGCGTCGAGCGCCGCGCGAGCCGAGCCGAACCGCCGCAGCAATGCGTAAAACGTGACCGGGCCGACCGTTTCGGTCCGGCTCAGGCGCAGCCAGTCCAGGCGCTCCTGCGGTTCGAGTTCGCGCGCGGCCAGGGCGGTTTCAGCCTTTGCGGAAGGAGATGCGGCTTTCGGTGCCGGCGAGCAGGCGGTGGACGTTCTCCCGGTGGCGCGTCACGATGAGGATGGCGATCAGCGCGATCAGCGCGCCGCGGGGATGCTCGATGGCAAACCCCGCCACCCCGGCGCTCGCTACCGCGGCAACGAGAGCGGCAAGCGAGGCGTAACGGAACAACAGCGCCGTCACCAGCCACAGCGCGACGGCGGCGAGCGCCACCGGCCAGGCGATCATGCTCAGGACGCCGAGCGCCGTCGCCACCCCCTTGCCGCCGCGAAAGCCGAGCCACACCGGGAACATATGGCCGACGACCACCGCCGCCCCGGCGGCCAGCGCCGCGTATTCGCCCCACATCCCGCCGATCAATACCGCGCCGGCGCCTTTTAATGCGTCGCAGACCAGCGTCAGGGCGGCGAGCATCGTGTTGCCGGTGCGCAGTACATTGGTCGCGCCGATATTGCCGGACCCGACCTGGCGGATGTCGCCGAGCCCGGCAATCCGGGTCAGCAACAGCCCGAACGGGATCGAGCCGAGAAAATATCCGATTCCCGCCGCGACGAGCATCCCGGTCATGGCGCGAAGCAACTAAAGCTGTCATCCCGGCGAAAGCCGGGATCCATTTTACAGCAAACTCGGACCAACGACGGTATTTCGAGTGCCGAAATCAACCGGAAACCCTTTGCGTGCCAAACCGTGGATCCCGGCTTTCGCCGGGATGACACTGAAGGTGAGGGCGCTGGCATTCCGCTCATCCCTCCCGCACGAATATCTCGCGGCCGTCGACCACCGTGCGCTCGACCCGACCCTGCACCGGGCGGCCGTCGAACGGCGCGTTTTTCGATTTGGAGCGGAACGCTTCGGTGCGGATCCGCCAGGGCGCGTCGGGGTCGAACACGACCAGATCGGCCGCGAGACCGGGACGCAGCCGGCCGACCTCGAGCCCGAGGATGCGGGCCGGGTTGACGGTCAGCCGCCGCATCACCTCGATCAGCGTCAGGTGGCGGTTGTGGTAGAGCTCGAGCGACAGCGGCAGCAGGGTTTCGAGGCCGACGATCCCGCAGGTCGCCGAGCTGAACGGCAGGCGCTTCGAATCCTGGTCCCACGGCGCGTGGTCGCTGGCGATCGCGTCGATCGTGCCGTCGCGCAAGCCCTCGACGACGGCGCGGCGGTCGGGCTCGGCGCGCAGCGGCGGCGACAGCTTGGCGAAGGTGCGATAATCGCCGATCGCGGTCTCGTTCAAGGTGAAATAGGGCGGGGCGGTGTCGCAGGTGACGGGTAGCCCGGCCGCCTTTGCCTGCCGGATCGCGTCGATCCCGGCTGCGGTCGAGACATGCGCGACGTGGTAGCGCGCGCCGGTGATCGCGACGAGGCGCAGGTCGCGCTCGATCATGATGATTTCCGCCGCGGGCGTGATCCCGGCCAATCCGAGCCGGGTCGCGATTTCGCCTTCGGTGACTTCGCCCGCGCCGGCGAGGCTGGGTTCCTCCGGGTGCTGGATCACCAGCTGGTCGAAGCTGCGCGCATATGCCAGCAGCCGGCGCATGACCAGCGCGTCGGCGACCGCCTTGACCCCGTCGGTAAACCCGACCGCGCCGTTCGCGGCGAGGAGGCCGATCTCGGTCAACTCGCGGCCGGCAAGGCCCTTCGTCGCGGCGGCGTAGGTGTGGATCTTGGCGAGCTTGGCCTCGCGAGCGCGGCGGGCGAGGAATTCGACCACCGAAACATCATCGACCGGCGGCTCGGTATTGGGCAGCGCCACGATTGTCGTGACCCCGCCGGCCGCCGCCGCCCGCCCGCCGCTCTCGATCGATTCCATGTGCTCGGCGCCGGGCTCGCGCAGCTGCACCCGCATGTCGACCAGGCCGGGCGCCAGGCAGAGGCCAGCGCAATCGACGATTTCGACATCCGCTCCGAGTCCGTCGCCGATCGTCGGGCCGATCGCCGCGATGCGGTCGCCCTCGACGAGCAGATCGCCCGGCCCGTCGAGGCCGCTATCAGGATCGAGCAGCCGCGCGTTGCGGTAAAGACGCCGAATGCCAATCACGCAGCAGCCCCCACCCCAACCCTCCCCCGCTTGCGGGGGAGGGGGATCGACGACATTGCATGCAACTCCCTCCCCCGCAAGCGGGGGAGGGTTGGGGTGGGGGCTTGCGCCGGCACGACCATCGCCGCCGCTGTCCTTTACCGGACCGGCGGATTGTTGCCGAGATCGCGGGTCATGATCTCGAGGCAGGCCATGCGCACCGCGACTCCCATCTCGACCTGCTGGCGAATGAGGCTCCTGTCGATGTCGTCGGCGACCTCGCTGCCGATCTCGACGCCGCGGTTCATCGGCCCGGGATGCATGATCAGCGCGTCCGGTTTGGCGAGCTTGAGCTTTTCGTAATCGAGCCCGAAGAAATGAAAATACTCGCGGGTCGATGGGATGAACGAGCCGTGCATCCGCTCGCTCTGCAGCCGCAGCATCATGATGATGTCGACGTCCTTGAGCCCGGCCTTCATGTCGTGAAACACCTCGACCCCAAGCCGCTCGATCGCGACCGGCAGAAGCGTGCGCGGCGCCACGACCCGGACCCGCGCGCCCATCACGTTGAGGAGCGCGATGTTCGAGCGCGCGACCCGGCTGTGCAGCACGTCGCCGCAGATCGCCACGGTGAGCCCGCCGAGCCGGCCCTTGCGCTGGCGGATCGTCAGCGCGTCGAGCAATGCCTGGGTCGGGTGTTCGTGGCTGCCGTCGCCGGCGTTGATGACCGCGCAATCGACCTTTTCCGACAGGAGCTGCACCGCGCCCGATTCGGGATGGCGCACGACTAGCACGTCGGGGTGCATCGCGTTCAAGGTCATTGCCGTGTCGATCAAGGTCTCGCCCTTGCGCATCGACGAGACCGCGACCGCCATGTTGATGACGTCGGCCCCGAGCCGCTTGCCGGCGACCTCGAACGAGGTGCGGGTGCGGGTCGAATTCTCAAAAAAGCAGTTGATCAGCGTGCGGCCGCGCAGCCGCGCGGTCTTCTTGTCGGCCTGGCGGCTCAACTCGACATAGGTGTCGGCGAGGTCGAGGACATGCTCGATATCCTCCCGGCTCAGCCCCTCGATGCCAAGCAGATGCCGATGCCCGAAATTGTATTCCCCCATGAGGACGGGACTATAGGGAGGCATCCCAGTAGGGGCAAGATCGCAAGTGGGCACGTGCTCAGGCCCTCGCGAGTGCGGCCACTTGCGGTCCACTCGGAAGTGGGTGAAGATATGCAGCCTTATATGGAGGAGCATATGGTGGTGCGGCCGCAAGACGTAAAATCACCCAAGGAACGTTGGGTTCTCATCGATGTCCTGATCGAGCAGCCTGACTGGTCTCTGGCGGTGGGGGAATGGGATGGCGAGCGTTGCTTGGCTGCTCGCTGGAACGGAGACATCGAGCGCCCGAAAGGAAACCCTGTCTCACGCGGAATGCCGACGTGGTTTGTCCTGCCGCGCGAAGTTACCGAAATATTGCTCGCTGCGGATCATCTAATTCCCGAAGAAAAGAAAAGTCTCTCTCGGACCTATTTAGGACTGGCGTCCGTCGGGAGTCGGTGGGACGATTTCTTTCTTAAGGGACCGAGGGTTTCGGATGACTTCATGCGGGAGCGCGATCAACCGCCAGCACAGGAGCGCGAGCCGCTCTGATGCTCCGCTACATGCTCGACACTGATATTTGTATCTTCATCCTACGGAACCGGCCGGCCGAGGTGCGACAGAAGTTCCGTCAGCTTGAAGACGAGCTTTGCATATCCACGATCACCGTTGGCGAGCTGTTTTATGGGGTCGAGCGGTCTTCGAGACGAGTCGAAAATCGGCGCGCTGTCGAGGAGTTCATGGGCAACCTTAAGGTCCTGCCGTTCACAATGCGTGGCGCTGCCCATTTCGCGCAACTGCGGGCAGAGTTGACGCGTGCCGGCGTAGCCTGCGGCCCGTACGACATGCTGATCGCGGGTCATGCACGAAGCGAAGATTTGACGGTGGTAACCAACAATGTTCGGGAGTTCGGGCGCATTCCGGGCTTGCAGGTCGAGAACTGGATGTAGCCTGGTAGGTTACACCGCCTCGACCGTCTTGATCTCCTTGAGGCGAGGCAGGACCTCCTTCGAGAACAGGCGGATGCTTTTTTCGGATTCGGCGTGGGTCATGAAGCCGGTGCGGCCGACCAGGCTCAGATGGCCAAAGCCGCCGACCTTGTCGTGGAAATCCATGATCTGGCGATAGACGCCGTCGGGGTTGCCGACGAACAGGATGCCCATCGCCATCGCCTCGTCGACCCCGATCGACATCAACCGGCGCGCGTTCTGCCCGGCCGAGGGGGCGACGCCCTTTTCGGCATCGGTCAGGGTGGGCGCGTCGGCTGTGGCCTTCGGCTCGGGCGGCGGGCCATTCCGATAGATCTGCGGCGCGGCCTCGGGCGGGGCGGTGCCCGGCATGAAGCGCGAATGCTGCGGCGCCGATTTGAGGCTGGTGTTGAGAAACCACAGCAGCTTGCTCCCGACCCGCCTGCCTTCCTCCTCGGTGTCGCCGACATAGACAAACGCGGCATAAGCAAAATTATCGGTCGTGACCGGCGGCAATCCGGCATCGCGGCGCGCCTGGCGGTGCGCCTGATACGCGCGGCGCGTGCCCTCGACACCGCGCAACACCAGCACATGCCGCATGCCGCGCAGCCCGACCTCGGCAGCGCTTTTCGGGTCGCCGGTGGCCGACCACATCGGCGGGTGCGGCTGCTGCCAGGGCCTCGGCCAGATGTTGACGTGGCGGTGCGTGAAATGCTTGCCCTCCCAGCTGAACGGCCCGTCATGCGTCGACAGCGCCTTCGTAATCAGGTCGATCGCTTCCCAATAGCGCTCTTCGTTGCGCACCGGGTTGGCGTTGGCCGAGGGCATCTCGGTGCCGCCCGATTTGACAAAGCCGATATCGAGCCGGCCGCGCGAGATGATGTCGGCGGTGGCGTATTCCTCGGCGACCCGCACCGGGTCCGGGCGCAGCGATACCAGCGTCCCGAGCGACAGGATGCGCACCTTTTTGGTCTGGCGCGCCAGGATGCCGACCAGCATCGGGTTGGCGCCGAGAAGCGAATTGATCCCGGCATGGTGCTCGATCGCCAGCACGTTCATGCCGAGATCGTCGCACAGCAGGAACTCGTCGATGACCTCCTCGAACAGATCGGCGGCGATCCGCGGGTCGCAATAGCGGTTGGGCAGGCTGCCGCGCACCGATTGGGCGGCGGCCAGCACCTCGCGCGGCACGAACGGGTAGGGAACCTCGCACTGCCACCACGCATCCATCGGAATCTCCTTGCCGTAGGGCGGATAAGCGCAGCGCCATCCGCCATGACGGTGCGGGCAGCCGGCGGATTACGCTGCGCTCATCCGCCCTACACGCTTTTGGTTTGCCTTACCGCGGCAGCAGGTGGGCGACCTTCGGCATCACTTCCTTGGCCAACAGCTCCATCGAATGGTGCCAAGCCTGCGGGTTTTCGCTGTAATCGAAGCAGAACAGCAGCAAATGGCCGAAGCCGCCGACCTCGTCGTACATCCGCTCGATCTTCTGAACGACCGTCGCCGGCGAGCCGATCAGCCAATTGTGCGTCGCGCAATATTCCGGGGTCACGTCGCTGTCGGCGATCTCGGGGTCGTGCTTCAGGAACTGGATGACCCCGACATTGGTCAGCAGCGGCAGGAAATATTCGCGCATCATCCGGCCCATCTGCCCGCCGACCGACAGCCGCCAGGCTTCCTCGTCGCTGTCGGCGACGAAGATCTCGCGCACCAGGCGCCAATCGGCCCGGCTCGGGGTTCTCCCGCTGCGCCGCGCGCCGTCCTCGACCGAGGCCCAATGGCTCGCGACATAGGTCGGGTTCAGGTTGAGGCTCATCGGCAGGAAGCCGTGCTCGCCGGCCAGCTTCAAGGTTTCCGAGCCGGCGCTGACGCCGGCGACGCCGATCGGTGGATGGAGCTTCTGAAACGGCTTGATGTGCGGCCGCAGGCTTTCCAGCATCGGCCCGGTGCGGGTCACGTGCCAGTATTTGCCCGGATAATCGAACGGCTCTTCCGCGGTCCACAGCTTCAGGATGATGTCGAGCGCCTCGCGGGTCATCTCGCGGTGCTGTCCGGCGTTGCCATCGACGTTGAACATCGCCCAGTCGCTTGGCAACCCGCTCGCGGCGACCCCGAAATTGAGCCTGCCTTGCGCCAGATGATCGAGCATCGCGACCCGGTGGGCCAGCTCGGCCGGGTGATGATAGGGCAGCAGGAAGCCGCCCGGCGCGAGGCGGATCCGGCTGGTCTCCATCAGGGCCTGCGCGATCAACAGATCGGGCGCGGGGTGCGGCTCCCACGGCGCGGTGTGATGCTCGCCGATCCAGGCCTCGGAAAAGCCGAGCTCATCGGCCCATCTGAGCGTCTGCAAATCCCAGCGATGACCCTCGTAGAGACCGCGTTCCGGCGGATGCGAGGGCATCGTAAAAAGGCCGTATTGCATCGCGTGTGCTCCTCTTGGGTCGATCCGGAGTTTAGGCAGGTTTTCGCGCTCGGGCTACGTGCGGCGCCAAATACGGCGATTTCCAGCAGGCGAATTGAGAAAAATCTTCTCGCGGAATCGGATGGTTGCCGAGTTGCGATTGATGGACTATCTGTATCCGACCGTTACAAAGCGCGGCTGATTGTCGCGCCAATGCTCGGGAGGAAGCGATGAAGCAACCCCACTCGTCCCGGCAGCTGATCAAATTGTGGCATCGCCGCGACAAAGCGACGATCGATCACCTCGTTCGGAGTATCGGCAACGTCAAAGACGCTGGCGGCACGACCCACTCCGCTTTCACCTCGACCGGGCTTGCGATCGAGGACCAGGTTCGCAAGACTTGGCGGCCGAGCGCCGTCGGCTTGGCGATGTTCTAAAGGCCTGCCCCCCTTCTGGTAGAGGGTGCGGGCCGCATCAGCTGCGCCTGAGTAAGGTTCCTTCGCGGCAATCGCAGACGGTATACGGGGGGCGCGCTCCCGGTTTTCTCGCGACCTTCCCCGGTCCTATCCGGGTCGTCATTGACGCGGTTCCGAGCGGCGTCTAGGAAGCACGCCGTTTCGGCCCGCGCTGGGCCGGACCTTATCTCGCGAGGTAGTGCGCCATGAAGCCGACGCGGCGTCCGGCTAATCCGTGCTTTTCGTCCGGGCCTTGCGCCAAGCGGCCGGGGTGGTCGCACGCGGTGCTCGATGACGCGCTGCTCGGGCGCTCGCACCGCTCCGGTCCCGGCAAGGAGCGCCTCGTCGAGGTGATCGAGCGCTCGCGCGCGATCCTGCAAATGCCGGCCGATTATCGCCTCGGGATCGTCCCGGCCTCCGACACCGGCGCGGTCGAGATGGCGTTGTGGTCGCTGTTGGGGGCGCGCGGCGTCGACATCTTGTCGTGGGAGAGTTTCGGCGAGGGCTGGGTTACCGACGTAACCAAAGAGCTCAAGCTCGCCGATGTGCGGCTGTTGCGGGCGCCTTACGGCCGGCTGCCCGATCTGGCGGCGGTCGACCCCGACCGCGACACGGTGTTCGTGTGGAACGGCACGACCGCCGGGGTCCGTGTGCCAAACGGCGAGTGGATCGCGCCCGACCGCGGCGGGCTGACGATCTGCGACGCGACCTCGGCGGCGTTCGCGATGCGGCTCCCCTGGGACAAGCTCGATGTCGTGACCTGGTCGTGGCAGAAGGCGCTCGGGGGCGAAGCCGGGCACGGCATGCTGGCGCTCTCCCCGCGCGCGGTCGAGCGGCTCGAAAGCTACACCCCGCCCTGGCCGCTGCCGAAGCTGTTCCGGCTGACCTCCGGCGGCAAGCTGATCGAAGGCGTGTTCCGCGGCGAAACCATCAACACGCCGTCGATGCTGTGCGTCGAGGACGCGCTCGACTCATTGAAATGGGCCGAGGCGGCGGGCGGCCTCGACGGGCTCGTCGCGCGCGCCGAGGGCAACCTCGCGACAATCGCCGCGTGGGTCGAGCGCTCGCCGTGGCTGCGCTTCCTGGCCGAGGACCCCGCCACAAGGTCCTGCACGTCGATCCAGCTCGCGATCACCGACCCGTGGTTCAACAGCCTGTCCGAGGATGCGCGCTTCACGACGGTGCGCTCGATGACCGCGCGGCTCGAGGCCGAGGGCGCGGGCTATGACCTCGCCAGCCATCGCGCCTCGCCCCCGGGCATCCGCATCTGGGCCGGCGCGACGGTCGAGCGCACCGATGTCGAGGCGCTGCTGCCATGGCTCGACTGGGCCTGGGACGCGGAGCGCGTCGCGGCGAAGGCCGCCTGACGCCTGGCGCCTTGCGGTGGTGTTCATCACGAAGGCACGAAGAACACCGAGAACCGCTCCATGCACCACCATCTGTCATACCGGCGAAGGCCGGTATCCACGGTTCAAACGCCAGGGCGGCTGACAAGTGGATACCGGCCTTCGCCGGTATGACAGAATAGTGGGTCGTCATAATTTTCTGTTCATTCGAGGCTGTTGGATGCCGAAAGTGCTGATTGCCGACGCGTTGAGCTCGCGCGCGGTCGAGATTTTCCGTGCGCGCGGCATCGAGGCCGATGTCGCGACCGGGCTCGGCGTGGCCGAATTGCGCGGCCGTATCGCCGCTTATGATGGGCTTGCGGTCCGGTCGGCGACCAAGGTCACGGCCGAGCTGATCGAAGCGGCCGTCGCCCTCAAGGTGGTCGGGCGCGCCGGGATCGGGGTCGACAATATCGACGTCGCGGCGGCGAGCGAGCGCGGCATCGTCGTGATGAACACCCCTTACGGCAACGCGATCACCGCCGCCGAGCACACGATCGCGATGATGTTCGCGCTGGCGCGACAGATCCCGGCCGCCGACCGCTCGACCCAGGCCGGAAAATGGGAAAAGTCGCGCTTCATGGGGGTCGAGCTCAGCGCCAAGACGCTCGGCATCATCGGCTGCGGCAATATCGGCGCGATCGTCGCCGACCGGGCGCAGGGGCTGAAGATGCGGGTCATCGCGTTCGACCCGTTCCTGTCGCCCGAACGAGCGCTGGAGCTCGGGGTCGAGCGGGTCGCGCTCGACGAATTGTTCGCCCGCGCCGATTTCATCACGCTGCACACCCCGCTGACCGACGCGACGCGCGGCATCATCGACGCGGCGGCGATGGCCAAGATGAAACGTAGCGTTCGCATCATCAACTGCGCGCGCGGCGGGCTCGTCGTCGAGGCCGACCTTGCCATGGCGCTGAACAGCGGCCTGATTGCCGGCGCCGCGATCGACGTCTTCGTCGAGGAGCCGGCGATCGCCAACCCGCTATTCGGTCGCGACGATCTGATCGCCACCCCGCATCTGGGCGCCGCCACCAGCGAGGCGCAGGAGAACGTCGCGCTGCAGATCGCCGAGCAGATGGCGGATTTCCTGCTGACCGGCGCGGTCGCCAACGCGGTCAACATGCCCTCGCTGACCGCCGAGGAGGCGGCCCGCCTCAAGCCCTACATGGTGCTCGCCGAACAGCTCGGCAGCTTCGCCGGGCAGCTGACCGAGACCGGCATTCGCGCCGTCGCGATCGAATACGAAGGCGCTATCGCCGAACTCAACATCAAGCCGCTGACCGCGACCGCGTTGACCGGGCTGTTGGCGCCGCAGCTTGCCGCGGTCAACATGGTCAACGCGCCGCTGATCTGTCGCCAGCGCGACATCCGGGTCAGCGAGACCACGCGCACCGATGCCGGCGACTACCAGAATCTGATGCGCGTCACGATCACCACCGAACGGCGCGAGCGCACCGTCGCCGGCACCGTCTTCGCCGGCAACAAGCCCCGCCTCGTCGAGATCGAAGGCATCCCGTTCGAGGCCGAACTCGGCCGCAACGTGCTGTTCGTGCGCAATTACGACAAGCCCGGTTTCATCGGCGCGCTCGGCAACGCGCTTGGCGCCTCCGAGGTCAACATCGCGACGTTCCATCTCGGGCGCACCGCGCCCGGCGAAGACGCGATCGCGCTGATAGAAGTCGACCAGACGCTGACGCCAGAGCTGATCGAGGCCGTGCGCGGCCTGCCCAACGTGATCCAGGCGAAGGCGATGCGTTTCTAAGAAATGCGAAACCCCGGCCAGGGGGGACAGGCCGGGGTTTCGAGTTCCATCTCAGGGGACGGAACACGCCTGCACCGTCCCATTGGGGGAAGCGACGGTGGGAACTTATTCTGCGGATAATCGCGCTTTGGTGCAATAGATCTGTTGAAACCAGCGGTATACGTAGAGCGCATGGCGCCCCCGCGTGACGCTGCGTCGGCGTCGGAGGCGCCTTTTCGCGGGCGCTGCGGCGCTTTCCTCCTGGTCATGCCGTTGGCGTGGTGCACAATGGCCGCGATGAGACCAATCCGCTCAAACCGATCGCCTTGCGATGAATGACGCGCCGCATCCGGCGCTGCTGCCTGCCGGGTTCTATGATCTGCTGCCTCTGGAAGCCGAAACCGAGGCCGCGGTCACGGCGCGGCTGATGGGGGTGCTCGCCTCGCACGGCTACGAGCGGGTCAAGCCGCCGCTGGTCGAGTTCGAGGAGACGCTGTTGTCCGGCGCCGGTGCCGTCATGGCGAGCGACACGTTCCGCACGATGGACCCGATCTCGCACCGGATGATCGCGGTGCGCGCCGACATGACGCCGCAGGTCGCGCGCATCGCCGCGACCCGGCTGTCGCACAAGCCGCGTCCGCTGCGCCTCAGCTATGCCGGCCAGGTGTTGCGGGTCAAGGGCTCGCAGATGCGCCCCGAGCGGCAGGTCGGTCAGGCCGGGGCCGAGCTGATCGGCGCCGGCGGCCCGGCCGCCGATGTCGAGGTCATCGCGGTCGCGGGCGAGGCGCTCGCCGCGGTCGGCGTGCCCGCGCTGTCGGTCGATCTGACGCTGCCGACCCTGGTGCCGGCGATTGCCGAGGCCTACGGCATCGCCGGCGAGCGCGCGGCGGAGTTGCGCGGCGCGCTCGACCGCAAGGATGTCGCCGCTGTCGCGATGCTGGCGGGCGACGCCGGCGAATTGCTGGCGCGGCTCGTCGCCGCCGCGGGCCCCGGTGGCGCTGCGCGCGCCGCGCTCGATCGGCTTGATCTGCCGGAGCGGGCGCGGCTCGAGCGCGACCGCCTCGGCGCGGTGCTCGACGGGCTCGCGGTCGCGGTGCCGGGGCTCAAGGTTACGGTCGACCCGGTCGAGAACCGCGGCTTTGAATATCACACCGGCATCAGCTTCACGTTTTTCGCGCGGATCGATCCCGTGCACGGCCCCCTGGGCGAGCTTGGCCGCGGCGGCCGTTATCAGGCCGGGGCGCCGACCTCGCCCGAGCCGGCGACCGGGTTCACGCTCTATACCGACACGATCCTGCGCACCCTGGCGGAACCGTCGCCGCGCCGCCGACTGCTGGTCCCCCTTGATGTGGATCGCGGCCGCGCCCAGGCGTTGCGCGAGGCCGGGTGGATTACCGTTGCCGCGCTCGTCCCGGCGGCGGATTGGCAGGACGAGGCGCGCCGTCTCGATTGCGCCTATATATTGCAGGGCGGCGAGCCGCGGCCGGTAGAAGCCAAGAGGTGAGGCATGGCCAATGTCGCCGTCGTCGGTGCCCAATGGGGCGATGAAGGCAAGGGCAAGATCGTCGATTGGCTGTCCGAGCGCGCCGAAATCGTCGTGCGCTTTCAGGGCGGCCACAATGCCGGTCACACGCTCGTCGTCGGCAATATCGAATACAAGTTGAGCCTGTTGCCGTCCGGGCTGGTGCGTCCGGGCAAGCTGTCGATCATCGGCAACGGCGTCGTCGTCGATCCCTGGGCGTTGCTCGCCGAAATCGACACGATGCGGGCGAAGGGGCTGGCAATCTCGCCGGCCAATCTGAAGCTCGCCGACAACGCCGCGCTGATCCTGCCGTCGCACGGCGCGCTCGACCGGGCGCGCGAAGAACGCCGCGGCGACCAGAAGATCGGCACCACCGGGCGCGGCATCGGCCCCGCTTATGAGGACAAGGTCGGCCGCCGCGCCGTGCGGGTGTGCGATCTCGCCGATCCACGGGCGCTCGAAGACCGGGTCGACGATTTGCTGCTGCACCACAACGCGCTGCTGCGCGGGCTCGATGCGCCGGAATTCGAGCGCGCCGAGCTGCTCGCCCGGTTGCGCGAGATCGCGCCGAAGGTGTTGCCTTACGCCGCGCCGGTATGGCGCCTGCTCGACGAGGCTCGACGCGCCGGGCGCCGCATCCTGTTCGAGGGCGCGCAGGGCGCGATGCTCGATGTCGATCACGGCACCTATCCCTATGTCACATCGTCGAACACGGTGGCGGGGCAGGCTGCGGCGGGGTCCGGCATCGCCCCCTCGGCGATCGGCTTTGTGCTCGGCATCACCAAGGCGTACACGACAAGGGTCGGCAGCGGCCCGTTCCCGACCGAACTGACCGACGCGATCGGCGAGATGCTCGGCGACCGCGGCCGCGAGTTCGGCACGGTGACCGGGCGGCGGCGCCGGTGCGGCTGGTTCGACGCGGTGGCGGTGCGCCAAGCGATCACAACAGCCGGGATCGACGGCATCGCCCTGACCAAGCTCGACGTGCTCGACGGGTTTGACGAGATCAAGATCTGCACCGCCTACCGCCGCGGCGGCGAGAGCTATGACTACGTCCCGGCCGGGACCTCGGCGCAGGCCGAGATCGAGCCGGTCTACGAGAGCGCCGAGGGCTGGCACGAAAGCACCAGGGGCGCCCGTTCCTGGGCCGATCTGCCGGCGACCGCGATCAAATACATCCGCCGTATCGAGGAGCTGATCGGCGCGCCGGTCGCGATGCTCTCGACCAGCCCCGAGCGCGACGACACGGTACTGGTACGCGACCCGTTCGCCGATTAAGTGGGCGCCGATTAAGTGGGCGCCGATTGAGGGCGGCGCCAATGAGTATCCATATCGTCTCAGAAGAATCCCCTTGGCCGGGCTTGTCCCGGCCATCCACGTCTTGGAACGCCCGTGAAGCGTCCAGGAAAGACGTGGACGCCCACAGATCAAGTTCGTGGGCTAGTCTAGCGCCCGGGCGGCGCGAGGACCTCGCGCTTGCCGACGTGGTTGGCCTGGCTGACGACGCCTTCGGTCTCCATCTTCTCGATCAGGCGGGCGGCGCGGTTGTAGCCGATCTGGAGGTGGCGCTGGACAAAACTGGTCGACGCCTTGCGCTCGCGGCATACCAGGGCGACGGCCTGGTCGTAGAGCCCGTCGCCGGAGCCGCCCTCGTCGTCGCTCCCGTAGGGATCGAGCGGCGCACCGTCGTCCTCGGTGATCTCGTCGATGTAGTCGGGATGGGCGCGCATCTTCAGGAACGACACGACGCGCTCGACCTCCTCGTCCGAGACGAACGGGCCGTGCACCCGGGTGACGCGGCCGCCGCCGGCCATATAGAGCATGTCGCCGCGTCCCAAGAGCTGCTCGGCGCCGCCCTCGCCGAGGATCGTTCGGCTGTCGATCTTGGACGTTACCTGAAAGCTGATGCGGGTCGGGAAATTGGCCTTGATCGTGCCGGTGATCACATCGACCGAGGGACGCTGGGTCGCGGTGATGATGTGGATGCCGGCGGCCCGCGCCATCTGCGCCAGGCGCTGGATCGTCGCCTCGATGTCCTTGCCGGCGACCATCATCAGATCGGCCATCTCGTCGACGACGACGACGATCATCGGTAGTTCGGTGGCGTCGAACGGCTGTTCCTCGAACACCGGCTGCCCCGATTCCGGGTTGAACCCGGTCTGCACCTTGCGCACCAGGCGCTCGCCCTTCGCGGCGGCCTCGTTGATGCGCGCGTTGAAGCCCTCGATGTTGCGCACGCCTAATTTCGACATCTTCTGGTAGCGGCTTTCCATCTCGCGCACGGTCCATTTGAGCGCGAGCACCGCCTTTTTGGGGTCGGTCACGACCGGCGCCAGCAGATGCGGGATGCCGTCATAGACCGACAATTCCAACATCTTCGGATCGACCATGATGAATTTGCACTTGTCGGGCGGCATCCGGTAGAGGATCGACAGGATCATCGTGTTGATGCCGACCGATTTGCCCGAGCCGGTCGTGCCGGCGATCAACAGATGCGGCATGCGCGCCAGATCAGCGATGACCGGCTCGCCCGAAATGTCCTTGCCGAGGCCGAGGACGAGGCGCCCGGCATGCTTGTCAAAGGAAGGCGAATCGAGGAGTTCGCGCAATAGCACGGTCTCGGCCTTCAGATTGGGCAATTCGATGCCGATCACGGTGCGGCCGGGCACCACCGCGACGCGCACCGATATCGCGCTCATCGAGCGGGCGATGTCGTCCGCCAGGCCGATGACCCGCGAGGCCTTGATGCCGGGCGCGGGCTCCAGTTCATAGAGGGTGACGACCGGCCCTGGGCGGACCTGGACGATCTCCCCGCGCACGCCGTAATCATCGAGCACCGCCTCGAGCATGCGGGCGTTCTTGGCGAGCGCCTCTTCATCGATCGATTCGGTGCGGATCGCCGGCGGCTTCGCCAACAGGCCGAGCGGCGGCAGCAGCGGCTGCTCGTCGGGCACCAGATCGAGCGCCGGCTGCATGTCCTGCTCGGTTCGCTTGGCCGAGGGCGCAGGCCTCGCTCGCGGCATGACAAGCCGAACAAGCCGGCCGGTCACCGCGGTTGCGGCCGTATCGTCCGACGGCGCGGGGTCGGGCGCGGCGTTGGCGACCCGTCCGAGTTGCGGCTCGCGCCGGTCGGACAGCAGAGTTACCGCCGAGCGGCCGCCGGTTTCGCGATGCGCGATGGCCCGCGCCAGTCGGCCGGGCTCCGGCCCATGCCGGGCAGGCGGGTCCCGGCGCCACCGCCGGAACAGATATCCGCCGACCGCGGCGACCGCCGCCGTGCCGCGACCCGA
>CAMATN010000011.1 GCA_945861155.1 Rhizobium sp. Q54 | reverse complement strand
AGATCGCTCGGATAGCGCAATTTGCTCCGGTCATAGCGCCCCCGGTTCTCCTGCGTCCACATCAGCGGCCTCCCCCAAACCAAGCCGCCTCCCTTGAATCATAAATGATTCCTACGAATCAAGATGTTTGCGGACAGACACTTAGGGCTTCGACTGATCTCAGTCTATGCCTTGTCGAGCCACATCGTATCGAGCCGTACCACGTCGTACAGCCCGAAATATTCGTAGGGATTGTGGCCTTTGACGTAGTTGTACCAGATGTCGTTGATCTTTTCCCACGATATGGGTAAGAGCGGCGGGTCCTGTTCCATGATGGCCTCGGCCTGGCGGATCAGCGCCAGCCGCTTGGCGGGATCGACCTCGCGGTCGATCTGCAAGGTCAGGGTCTGGAACTCCTTGTTGTCCCAGAACGAATAGTTCTGCGGGCCGTCCTTGCCATACCACGCGTTGAAGTAATCCGACGGATCGAGCAGCGTCGATACGATCGCGCCGATCGCCAGATCGAAATTGCCGTTCCTGGTATCGTCGAACCACACCGATTCAACGACGGTGCGCAGTTTGCACTCGATGTTGACCTGCGCCAGCATCGCCTGGATCGCTTGCGCCCACAGCTTGAACGTCGCGACATCGCGGACCAAATAGTCCAATCCCTTGATGCCGTTCGGATGACCGGCCGCGGTCAACAAAGCCTTCGCTTCCTTCAGCGCGGCCGCCGAATCCGGTTGGTAGCCGAGCCGTTTGACCAGTTCCTCCTTCGGCGTGGCGACATCCGAGAACGGGTAGATGAAACCGCCGACCATCATCGGCGCGACATCCTTGACGACATCAACCAGGACTGCCTTGTCGAGGACGAGGTGCATCGCACGACGCACCCGCGGATCGTCGAGCGGCTTTTTCTTGTTGTTGACCCAGGTCGCCTGGATCACGCTCTGGTAATAATCGGTGGCGGTCATACCCGGCGTCGCCTTCGCCTTGCGCGCGGTTACCGGGTCCGTCACCCGCACGTAGTCGACCCGCCCGGACAGGATCGCCGAGCCCATCTCGGGCGAGAACGGCAGCGTGTGATAGAACTCGACGCCGTCGAGATAGGGCAGGCCCTTGTTCCAGTAATTCTTGTTCTTCTCCATGACCCAGACTTCGTTCTCGACGCGCCGGCTGTGGCGGAACGGTCCGGTGCCGGGGTAGACTTCGACCCTGCGCAGGTTCTGGTTATTGTCGTCGAGCGTCTTTTTGCGAAGAATGATGTTCCAGCCGCTGGCGATGGCCGACATCATAAAACTGGTCGGTCGCGGCTCCGACAGCACGAACTGCACCGTGTATTTGTCGGGCGCCTTGATCTCTTCAACCGCCTTGAACAGCACGCTGCGCGGAATGCTGATGCCCGAGGGCGGCTTGACGATGCGGTCGAACGTCGCCTTGACGTCTTCCGCGGTCAGCTCCGCGCCATCGTGGAACTGGACGCCCTGGCGCAGCATGAAGGTATAGGTCTTGCCGTCCTTGCTGATCTGCCAGCTATGCGCGAGGTCGGGAATGATGGTCTTGCCGCTGTCGCGCGGGTCGCGGCGGATCAGATTGTCGAACATGCAGCCTTGCGCGCCGAGGTTGTTGAACGTGCCGGACTGGTGCACGTCGAAATGCGGCGGGCGGTTGGTCAGCCCGACGCGCAGCACCCCGCCGCGTTTGGGATTGGGCTCTTGTGCCGCGAGCTGAAATTTCGAGCCGTCGAACTCAAGGGGAATATCGGCCGCCTGCCCCAGGCCCCAGCGCATCGCATAGGCGCCGGCCGCGGCGGCTGTACTGTTTTTCAGGAAATCGCGCCGGCTCCACCCCCAGCCGCGCCCTGGCCGCGTGACGTGCGGATCGCTCATGACGTTGCTCCCCTGCCTCTTTTTAGGACCGATGGCGGCATGCTCTGATAATCTCCGAGTCCTCGCCGCAGGTTGAAAATAACATCGAACAGCCGGGTGTCACTCGTGAATCCAGGTTCGCTCTTGAACGACGCAGACGCTATTGGCGCGGCGGCCGACTCGGCGACCAGACCGCTGCTCGAGATCGACAATCTGCAGACCCATTTCTTTACCGCGTCCGGGGTCGTGCGGGCGGTCGACGGGGTGTCCTACGCCGTGCGGCCCGGCGAGATCCTCGGGGTCGTCGGCGAGTCCGGCTGCGGCAAGAGCGTGACCGCGCTGTCCATTCTGCGGCTGGTCGCCGACCCGCCGGGGCGCATCGTCGGCGGCGCGATCCGCTTCGACGGCCGCAACCTGCTCGAATTGCGCGAGAGCGAGATGGAGTCCGTGCGGGGCAACGACATCTCGATGATCTTTCAGGAACCGATGACCTCGCTGAACCCGCTAATGACGATCGGGCGGCAGATCAGCGAGGCGATCGTGCTGCACCAGGGCCTGTCGCGGCGCGAGGCGATGGGCCAGGCGAGCGAGATGCTGCGCCGCGTTCACATTCCCGAACCTGAGCACCGCGTCCACGCCTATCCGCACCAGCTGTCGGGCGGCATGCGCCAGCGCGCGATGATCGCGATGGCGCTGTCGTGCAATCCGCGGGTGCTGATCGCCGACGAGCCGACGACGGCGCTCGACGTGACGATCCAGGCCCAGATCCTCGATTTGATGCGCGAGCTACAGGACAGTTTCGGCACCGCGATCGTCCTGATCACGCACGACATGGGCGTCGTCGCCGAGAACGCCGATCGAGTCGTCGTGATGTATGCCGGACGCAAGGTCGAGGAGGCAGCGGCCGACGATCTGTTCGAGCGCCCGGGGCACCCCTATACAAAGGGCCTGCTCGCCTCGTTGCCCAACCTCGAAGTGGCGGCGCGCACCGACGCCCGCCGCGCCCGGCTCAACGAGATCAAGGGAATGGTGCCGTCGCTGTCCAACCTGCCGACAGGGTGCAGCTTTGCCGCGCGCTGCGGCTTCGCGACCGAGCAATGCCGGGCGGAGTACCCGCCGCTCGAACAGTTTCGCCCCGGCCACTGGGTCGCGTGCTGGCATGCCGACCGGCTGCTCGGAGACCCGGCGTGACCGCGCAGCCCGCCCCCGCCCAACCCCCGGACGAGAGCCCGCTCCTCGAAGTACGCGACCTCAAAAAGCACTTCCCGATCCATAGCGGCCTGTTGTCGCGGGTTTCCGGCAACGTCTACGCGGTCGACGGCGTCTCCTTTCGCATCGGGCGCGGCGAGACGCTGGGGCTCGTCGGGGAAAGCGGCTGCGGCAAGTCGACCGTCGGGCGCACGCTGTTGCGGCTGCTGGAGCCGACCGACGGCAAGATCCTGATCCGCGGCCATGACATCACGCATCTGGGACCGGCCGAATTGCTGCACTATCGCCGGCAGATGCAGATGATCTACCAGGACCCCTATGCCTCGCTGAACCCGCGCATGTCGGCGGGCGACATCGTCGGCGAGCCGCTCATCATCCACCAGGTCGGCGATGCCAGGGAACGCCGCGAGCGGGTCGCGCGGATGTTCGAGCGGGTCGGGCTGCGCCCCGAACTGATGAGTTCGTACCCGCACGAATTTTCGGGCGGCCAGCGCCAGCGCATCGGCATCGCCCGCGCCCTGGCGCTGAACCCCGAACTGATCATCGGCGACGAGCCGGTCTCGGCGCTCGACGTCTCGATCCAGGCGCAGATCATCAATTTGCTGATCGACCTGCAGGACGAACTCGGGCTGTCCTATTTGTTCGTCGCGCACGACCTCGCCGTGGTCGAGCACATCAGCCACCGGGTCGCGGTGATGTATCTCGGCCGCATCGTCGAGATGACCGACAAGACGAGCCTGTTCGAAACGCCGCTCCATCCCTATACCGAGGCGCTGCTATCGGCCGTGCCGATCCCGAAGGCGCGGGCCAAGGGTCGCAAGCGCGTGATCCTCAAGGGCGACGTGCCGAGCCCGATCAACCCGCCCCCAGGCTGCCATTTCCACGCCCGCTGCCCCTATGCGATGGCGCGCTGCCGGGTCGAGGCGCCGGCCTTGCGCGAAATTCTGCCGGGCCATGTCGCCTCATGCCACCTGCACGATGCGGGGGTACGCTTCCCGCTGGCGCAAAGTGCTGCCGCGGCATAGCGCAATCGAATGATGAAGCCCGCGGGCAGTTAAGGTAGAATCCTCGCGTCTTAAATTCCGAGATAGACAAACCATGGCCGAGCCAGCGATCAAACCGATGTCTATGGACGAGTTCTTCTGTTGGGACGACGGCACCGAGACGCGTTACGAACTGATTGAGGGCTTTCCGGTGGCCATGGCACCGCCGGCGGAAGTGCATCGAGCGCTCGCATTGCGACTGGGTTCCCGGATCGATGCGGCGCTTTCCCCGCGACGGCCATGCAATGCACAGCTTGAAGCCGGAGTAATCAGGGCCGACCGCGCTGACACCTATTTCGAAGCCGATATTGCCGCCAGTTGCGTTCCTATCGAATTTGGAAGACAGGCCATCGAAGCGCCGTTTTTAATCGTCGAGATATTGTCGGCCAGCACCGAGCGCCATGACCGTCGAATCAAATTGCCAGCATACCGGCAAATTGGCGCGGTGCAGGAAATCGTGTTGATTGCCTCGGATGGTATCTACGCCGAGCTACACCGAAGAGCGGGACCACAGTGGATCACCGAAATCCTGCGCGGCCCTGACGCAATGCTCGCGCTAGCATCGGTACCTACAGATATCAGACTCGGTGATCTCTATGAAGGTATTATACTGCCTGAGGCCGAAGACTGACCACCATATCTTCGTCCTTGCTCACGATTACGAGTTCGTTTGCGCGAGCATAGTCCCAGATCGTCCGGTCGGGCGCAGCCGCCAAGCCCAGATCGCCGACATGGAGGGAACCCGGATATGATACCGCGAGAGCCTTGACGAGCCGCGCCGCGAGGTTTTCATCGAACAACAACCCAACTCGCGGGTCAGACAACCGGGACACTCACCATCCGGCGCTCGCGTTCGGCGGCGAATGCCAGGCAGGCGCGGATGTCGTCATGCGTCAACTGCGGGAAATCGGCGATGATTTCCAAATCGCGCATGCCGGATGCAAGGTAGGAGAGGACATCGCCCACCGTGATGCGTGTACCGCGCACACACGGCTTTCCAAACCTGATTTCGGGGTCGATACCAATTCGGTCGCGGTAGTCCTTCCCCGACGATAGGCCGGCGGTCCCGCCGAGGCAAGGAGTGCGCCGGCTCTGCGACGATGGCGGCCGGTGGAGTGGCGGGTCCCTGTCGCTACACCGCGCCGCGCAGCCGCGGGTCGAGGATGTCGCGGATGCCGTCGCCCAGCAGGTTGAACGCGAGCACCGTGATCGTGATCGCCAGGCCGGGGAACAGCACCAGCCACCACGGCGGCACAAGGCCGGCGTTCAGCGAGTCGGCGAGCATGTTGCCCCAGGTCGGGGTCGGCGGCGGGATGCCGACGCCGAGAAAGCCGAGCGAGGCTTCGATGATGATCGCGACCCCCAAATGCGTCGTCGCCAGGATCAGATACGGCGCGACGCATTGCGGCAGGATGTGCCGCGCCATCATCCGCAAATGCGACGCGCCGAGGCCGCGCGCCGCCTCGACATACGACATTTCCTTCAACGACAGCACGACGGCGCGAATGACCCGCCCGCCGAACGGAATGCGGGTGATCGCGATCGCGACGATCACGGTGCCGAGGCCCGCCCCGAGCGCCATCGCGATCGCCATCGCCAGGATCAGATCGGGAAAGGATTGCAGGAACTCGATAATGCGCTGGCTGACGATATCGAAGCGCCCGCCGAAATAGCCGCTCGCCAGCCCCCACAGCGCGCCGAGCGTCGTGCCGAACAGCACCGCCGCGATCGCGATGGTCAGCGAGGTGCGGCTGCCGTGGATCACCCGGCTGAGCGTATCGCGGCCGATCTGGTCGGTCCCGAAAAAATGGGTGGCGTCCGGCGGCTTTGCCATGTGGCGGAAATCGGATTTCAGCGGCTCGTAAGGCGCGATCAGCGGCGCGGCGATCGCCATGACGACGATCGCCGCGGCAACGCAGCCCCAAAACGCCGACAGCGGCGCGCGCCTTGCGAAATTGCGCAGCGCGGCGGCGATCCGGCGCAGCCGCGACCGCTCGGCCGGCCGCGATGTCGGCTCGACCGGGAGGACCGTTTCCGGATCGACCGCGCTCATCGGTAGCGGATCCTCGGGTCGATCCAGGCGATCGTTACATCGACGGCGATGTTCAGCATCACGAACACGATGGCATAGAGAAACACCAAATTCTGCATCACGAAGACGTCGCGCTCGCTGACCGCGGTGAACATCGCATAGCCGAGCCCGGGGGTGCCAAAGGCGCGCTCGACCGGGATCGAGCCGGCCAGCACGAACCCGAGCAGGATGCCCGACAGCGTGATGACCGGCAGCAACGCATTGGGCAGCGCGTGCCAGCCGATTACCAGGCGTCCGCTCAGCCCCTTGGCGCGCGCGGTGCGGACATAATCCTCGCGGATGACCTCCAACAGGCTGGAGCGCGCCATCCGGGCGATATAGGCGGCCTGGCCGAGCCCCAGCACGATCGCCGGCCCGATCACGATCTGCAAATTGGCGATCGGGTCTTGGAAGAGCGAGGCACCGGCGAGCGGCGCCCGATAGCCAAACGTGAACAGCAGGCCCAGCACGATCAGCATGCCGAGCCAGAACCCCGGCACCGCCAGGAACAGGATGCTGACAAAGCGGGAAATGTTGTCGGCGATGCTGTTCGGGCGCAGCGCGCTGACGACCGCCACCGGGATCCCGACGACCCATGACAAAACCACCGAGATCAGCGCGATCTCCGCGGTCAGCGGACCGCGCCGTGCGATCATTTCGGCGACGCTCTCGGCCCGGAAGAACGAGCGGCCAAGGCTGCCGGTCGCGATGTCGCGGATCCAATGGAGATACTGCACGACCAACGGGTCGCTCAACCCAAGCTGCGCCATATAGCCGGCGCGCTCGGCGTCGCTGAGCTTGGTGTAGCCCTCAGGGCCAAACACCGCGACCAGCTGGTCGCCCGGCAGGACCCGCAACACCATGAAGACGACGATCGAAACGCCGACCACCGTGACCGCGCCAAAAGCCAGCCGACGGACAATATAAGTATACATGGCTCCGCGCCGTCAGCCGCCGGGGGATCGGCCGACCACGGCAATCAGCGGATCGCTGACATCCTCCACCCACTCGGCGAGGAGATGGGTTTCGATCCGCTCGAACCCGGCCTGGCGCAGATAGAATTCAACGAGCTTGGCATGGCCCCGATCGTCGAGCCCGCGCCAGACCGCCACCGCCTTCGTCGGAAAGCACCGGTTCGAAAAGCTGATCACCAGCGGGCCGCCCGGGCGCAATGCCCGCGCCACCTCACGCAGCACCGCGACCGGCTGCTGCAGGTATTGCACCGAGACGCAAATCATCGCCGCGTCGATGCTCGCATCGGCCAGCGGCAGGACCGGTTCGCGGTTGAGGTCCTGGACAAACCATCGGCTGAACCGCTTGTTGGCGGCCAGTTCGATGGCGTTGAGGCCATGCCCGATCACCTCGGCATAGTCGATCTCGGGCGGCAGATGGCTGACCCAGCTGCTCATCAAGTCGCAGAGAATCCCACCGGCGGGCAATACCGCACGATAGAACCGGGTCAGCGCGCCGACGGCATTATCGTCGATGTGCAACACGAGCCGCGGCTCGTCGTAGAACAGCTCGTCGTCGTCCTCGTCAATTCGGCGAAAGGCGCCGTCCGGCAGCCCGAGCGCATCGTCCATATGGGCTGTCGTTTACTACGAGGCCTTGCCGATCCACTTCTTAAATTCGGCCAGCGTCACCTTGCGTCCATGGAGGGGCAAAATCTGGTCTACCGCCAGCTTGAGCCGCTCGATGTTGTCGTGCAGGCTCACCTGGTTCGGATTGGGCGGGGTAGGCGGCGTCGCATTGGCGGCCCCTGGCGTATAGACGTCGGCCTCGATCAAGAGCTTTTCCTTGGGGAGGTACGCCATGATGATCCCATCGTCATGCATGGTCCCCTTGATCAGGTGCAGCTCCACCGTGCGCGTCGCGTCGCTCAACACGCGCTTGTCCTGCATGCCCTCGACCGTCGGCTTTTTCCCCGAATGAGCGAGCGTGTCGAGCCGCACCGTGCGCGGGGCGGCGAGGCTCTTCTCCAAAAACGCCTTGTTCACATCGTGCGTAATGACGATCGCGCCCTCGGCGACGAAAGGCCCCAGACCGCCGGCGTGATCGTAATGATGGTGCGTGTTGACGACGTATTTGATCGGCTTGTTCGCCACGATCTTTTTGACTTCGGCGATGACCGCGCCGGCGCGGCCGTCGTCCTGCGGACCCTCGACCACGACCAGATGATCGCTCATCTCCACCAGCACGCTGTGGTGGGTGCCGCCGGTCAGGTACCAGACGCCATCCGCTATTTTGTCGACGGCCACCTTGACGCTGGCCTCGCGGACATTGTCGGGCGCGTCGATATCGACCGGTGCGTTGGGTTTGACCTCGCTCACCGTAAGCTCAAGCGTCGGGAAGCCGCCCTGTTGCTGCGTGATCTTGGTCGGAAACTGAACGCCGCCGAAATCCTTGTAGTCGGCGTAAATCGTCTCGGTCAGCATGTCGCCGACGACGGGATTGGTGACCCAGGACTCCACCTTCTCGATCAGGTTTTTCTCGTTGACGGTGGCCGTTGCCTTGTACTGGCCGGGAACGACAAACGAGAGGGTTGTCGTCTTCTTGCCGCCATCGGTCTTAGCCTCGATGGTGGCGTTGTACTTGATGGCCGCCTTGAGGACGCCGTGCGGGGTGATCCACAGCTGATGCAGCCGGTCGCTGACGGCCGCCAGCGCGGGGGTGGGGGGGTTCTGGCCGACCTGGTTCCAGGCGTGAACGCCGCTCACCGCCTGAAGCTGGCGCTGTTCGCCGGCCAGCGGTATCCCGCCGCCGCCGCGCGCCGCGGGGTCCGCCTGCGTCCGGACAATCTCGTCCTGCATCGACGACATGTCGTAATCGACCGACCGGGTGAAGGATTTGACGTTAAAGCGCGGCCACGGCGCCGTAGGCGACACATTCTGGCCGAACGCGAAATTGGCGCCGCTGCCGGTGAACTGCAGCGATCTGACCGGGCCCATGGCTTTTGTCGCGTCACCGAGAATGGCCCTGGATTCCTGGGCATGGCCAGGATGCGGCATCAGCGCGAAAACGACGAGCGCAAGGGTCAGTTTGGTCCACATGTGCGTCCTCCCCATTCTGGTGCGCCGAGCCCGGCACGGCGGCAGCGCGGTCGAGCGCGGATCCAGCCGCTCTGACTAGGTTATCGTAGCGTGATGCGGCATATAAATATAGACCGTCCTGAAAACGCGAACCTGATGGGCGGCGGCGACGACAGGCGCGCTGACGATAGCCGCCGAATCGTTCTCCGGCCGCCCCCAGGCCGCCTTAGCCCCCTGGGATTCCCGGCTTGCCCGGCCCGCCTCCGGCGTGTTATCGGGGTCGCTTGGGCATGCCCCCGAGGGCCGCTCGAAAACCGCGATGGGGCTCGGCCATGCGCTTCGGCTTTTTCGATCAACTGCCGTGCGCGGAAGGATATACCGAGCATCAGCGCTACCAGCACATCATCGCGCAAATTGAGCTTGGCGATGTCGTCGGGTTCGATACGGTCTGGCTGGGCGAACTTCATTTCAGCCGGGGATTTTCGATATTGTCCGACCCGCTGATGGTGCTGGCCGCCGCGGCGCAGCGGACCAGCCGGATTCGCCTCGGGACGGCGGTGACGCTGCTGCCGCTGCACAACCCGGTCAAGATCGCCGAGGAAGCTGCGATCGCCGACATTCTCAGCAACGGAAGGCTCGAATTCGGCGTCGGCCGCGGCACCGCGCCGCTGCATTACGCCGGCTACGACATCCCACAGGAGGAGAGCCGCGAGCGCTTCGACGAAGCGCTCGACTTCATCATCGGCGCCTGGACGCAGGAATCTTTTTCCTTCGAGGGCAAATACTTTCGCGCGCGTGACCTGAAATTGGTGCCGCGACCGCTGCAATCGCCCTATCCGCCGGTGCGCATCGCCGCCAACAGCCCGGACACCTTCCCGTTCGCGGCGCGTCGCCGCTTCCCGATCTTCGCGACCCCGATGATCAACCCGCCAGACAAGCTCAAGGAGGGTCTCGGCATCTACCGCGCGGCGCTTGCCGGTAACCCGTGCGACACGGCGCTGGCCTTCCCGGTGCACGTGTCGACGAGCCGCGAGCAGGCGCGCGCCGAATGCGAGCCGGGACTGATGCGCTTCATGCGCGAGGCGGCGGAACGGCTGCGACCATTGGGCGACCACGACGTCAAGAGCTTCGAGGCGTTCCGCCAGGTGCTCGCCCGCATCGACGGCATGAATTTTGGCGATATCGACCGCGAAATGGGCGTGTTCGGCGACCCGGATTACTGCGTCGAACGGGTGCGCGATCTGCGCCGCGACTATGGCATGGACGAGTTCATCTGCTATTTTAACCAGGGTGGGCTGATGGACCCGGCCATGGTCAGGCAGTCGATGACCCGGTTCGCCGAGGGAGTGATGCCGCATTGCAGGTGAGAAATTGCGAGTGCCGTGATTGAGAAATTCTTGCGACGACAACTCCTTCTCTCGCAATCCCGGCGAAAGATCCATTTGTCTAGGCAGACGCGCACGAGATGGATGCTCACCAGGTGACCCAAAGCGAGTTCGCCCGGCTCCGCGCCGAGTTCAGATAATGAAATCGCGGCGCTGTGCCATGAATCCGGCCGATTGGGCTCAACCACCAACTGAATATGCAACGGGCGAAAGCGGAGGCAATGTGGAATCGCTTCCATCGGCGCTGCTTGGGCGTATTCTTGGCGAGCCTCGTTGCGGAGGCAGGCATGTTCTATTAGTTCGCGAAGCTGCTCGGCCACTGACGCCGCCATAGCCGAGCTTGGCTTCGTGACCTATACTGTTTTTGTCAAACGCTCCGGAGCCATGGAATGCTTGTCGAACAGATCTGGACCGGCAATTCCGGCCGCAACTTCAATTACCTGATTGCCTGCTCGGAGACCGGCGAGGCGCTGGCGGTCGATCCGCTCGACCACGAGAAATGCCTGGCTGCCGCCAAGGCCAAGGGCTGGACGATCACCCAGATCCTCAACACCCACCATCATCACGACCATACCGGCGGCAACGACCAGGTGATCGCGGCAACCCGCGCCAAGCTGCTGGCCCACGCCAACGCCAAGGACCGCATCGCCGGCATCGATCGCGGGCTGAATGCCGGCGATGTGATCAAGATCGGCCGCACCGTCGAACTCGAATGCCTCGACACGCCGGGCCACACGATGTCGCATATCTGCGTTCTGGCGCATGGCGACACGCAGGCGCTGTTCTGCGGCGACACGCTGTTCAACGCCGGCGCCGGCAATTGCCACAATGGCGGTCACCCGAGCGAGCTCTACAACACCTTTGCGACGCAGCTGTCCAAATTGCCGGACGACACGCTGGTCTATCCCGGCCATGATTACATCGCCAACAATCTGCGCTTCACGCTCGATCGCGAACCGGACAACGGCAAGGCCAAGGAGCTGCTGCCGGGGATGGAGCGCCAGGATACCGGGCGCGCGCTGGTGACGACGCTCGGGCTGGAGAAGGAGATCAACACCTTCTTCCGGCTGACCAGCCCGTCGGTGATTGCGCGCTTGCGCGAGGCCTTCCCGGACCTGCCGGAGCATCCCGACCAGAAGACCGTGTTTCTGAAACTGCGCGAGTTGCGCAACAAGTGGTGACACCGCAAATTTTTGGAGGTCGTCATGGCCCAGCATTACAACCGTAAAGCCGAGAACCTCGGCAACATCACGGGGCTCGAACACGTCAACCTGCAGATCCCCGATCAGGCGCAGGGGAACCTGTTCTACGTCCAGGGGCTCGGGCTGACCCGCGACCCTTATATGAACACCGGCCTCGCCAACATGTGGATCAATGTCGGCAAGAGCCAGTTTCATCTGCCGACCGGCGACCCCTGGGTATTGCGCGGCGCGATCGGCCTTGTAACCCCGGACCGCGGCGCTCTGCTGGCCCGCCTCGCCGGCGTCAAGAAACAGCTGGCGGGCACCAAATTCGCCGTCGCCGAGAACAACGACTACGTCCAGGTGACCTGTCCGTGGGGTAATCGTTTCAACATGCACAGCCCGGATGTCGAGCGTTTCGGCGCCGTCAATCTCGGCATGCCGTATCTCCAATTCGACGTGCCGATGGGCGCCGCCAAGGGTATCGACCGCTTCTATCGCAAGATCTTCGACGCCAAGACCAGCCTCGAAGGCAACGGGTCGGGCCGGGTCGCCAGGATCAACGTCGGCTACCACCAGGAATTGGCTTTCCGCGAGACCGACAAGCCGATTCCCGCCTATGACGGCCACCACATCCAGGTTTACGTCCAGGACTTCTCGGGTCCCTACAAGGAGCTGATGAAGCGCGAATTGCTGACCGAGGAAAGCAACGCCTACCAGTACCGCTGGGAGCACATCGTCGATCCCAAAACCGACAAGGTCTTGTTCGAGATCGAGCACGAGGTTCGCAGCATGACGCACCCGCTCTACGCGCGCCCGCTGGTCAATCGCAACCCGACGCAGAGCCAGCAGAGCTACCAGATGGGCGGCGATGCGTGGGATTGGGAAATCCGCCGCGCCAATGTGCGGCTGCCCGACGTAGCACCGCTGACCGGGGCGGCCGCGGCGGCTTATAACAAGCGCCGCGCGACCCGGATGGCGGGACCGGGAATGTAGCCGGGGGTGTCACATAGACCGCGGATAACGGCCCGGCCTCGTGGTGAGGCCGCGACAACCTGTTGAGGCGCTGCGCCGATGGCCGTCGACATTCCCTATCGCCGTGATTTCGCGTTCGAATACGGCCGGCTCGAGAAGGTGGCGCCGGGCGTGCGCCGCATCGTCGCGCGCAACCCGGGCCCCTTCACCTACCGGGGCACCGGCACCTATGTGATCGGCGACGGCGAGGTCGCGGTGGTCGATCCCGGCCCCGACCTCGTCGAGCATATCGACGCGCTGCTGGCGAGCCTCGCCGACGAGCAGGTCACCCACATCCTCGTCACCCATACTCACCGCGACCATTCGCCGGCGGCCAAGGCGCTGAAGGAAGCGACCGGCGCGCCGACCTATGGCTTCGGCCCCCATGCCGGCGGCAGGCGCGGCGAGCCGGGCATCGAGGAAGGCGGCGATTGGGACTTTCTGCCCGACATCGTGACGCGCGACGGCGACCGAATCGACGGCGGCGCCTCGGGCGGCACCACCGGCGGAAAATGGCGCGTCGAGGCGGTGCACACGCCCGGCCACACCTCGAACCATCTGTGCTTCGCGCTGCCCGATGCCGGCATTTTATTCAGCGGCGACCACGTGATGGGGTGGTCGACCAGCGTGATCGCGCCCCCCGACGGCGACATGGCCGCCTATATGGCCTCGCTCGACAAGCTGCTGATCCGGCCCGACACGGTCTATTGGCCGACGCACGGCCCGGCCATCACCGAACCGCAACGGCATGTCCGCGCGTTTATCGCGCACCGCCGGGAGCGCGAGGCCGGCATTGTCGATTGTCTCAAATCGGGCTGCGAGACGGTCGACGCGATGGTGGAGCGGCTTTACCTCGGCCTCAACCCGGCATTGCGCCGGGCTGCGGGGCGATCGGTGCTGGCCCATCTCCTCGATCTGATCGGCCGCGACATCGTCGCGGCCGACGGACCGGCCACCGTCGCCGCGCATTACCGCCTGCGCCATCTGGCGCGGCCCGGCGCGTGACCCGTTCGCCGAGCGCGGCGGCCCGGCGACATCGCCGATGCCCAGCGCGATTTTGACGCATCGAATACGCAACCGGCAGGTTTGTTCATTTCATCGCTTTAGTGGAATGAACCGAAGTGCTATGTGCACGTTCTTTGGTATGATACCCGCCCAGCCCAGGAGAGACCCGTGGTCAAGTTAGCCCGATCGTTACTCGTCGTTTCCGCCCTCGCCATCCTCGCGGCGTGTTCCCCGTCGCGTCCCGAACAAATGGCTCCGCCCGCACCGCCCCCGATGGCTCCGCCGCCGATGGCCGCACCGGCCATCCCGGAAGAGCCCTATATGGCGCCCGCTCCGCGGCATCACAAAATGGCCAAGAAGCATCGCAAGGCTCGCAAGCATGCCGTCCGCCACCGCGCCCGCCACCATCAACATATGAAGAAGAAAGCCAAGTCGAGCATGAGCGCCCCGGCGCCGATGGCTCCGAGCACGATGGCGCCGGCCCCGATGGCACCGGCCCCGATGGCGCCGATGCCGAGCCAGCCAATGCCGGGTCCGCGGCCGAGCGGTCGCTAATCTCCCGTATCGGGCCTACGGGAAACGGGCGCGGCCTCGGCTGCGCCCGTTTTCTGTTCAGGCCAGGTGCTTCAAGTACTGCGCGACGAAGTCGCAATCGACGAGGCGCGCGTAGGCCTCGCCGAGGCGCCGCGTAACCGGGCCGGGCAGCGGGCCGGGCAACATGCGGCCGCCGATGCTGCGCACCGGACAGATGCACAAGCTCGTCGAGGTCATGAAAATCTCATCGGCCGTCGCCGCGTCGTAGAGGTCGAGATCGGCCTCGTCGCAGGCGATGCCGAGTTCGCCGCACAGCTCGATCACACTTTCGCGGCTGATCCCCGGCAATACCCAGCGCGCATGCGGGGTCACGACGGCGCCGTCGCGCACGATAAAGATATTGCTGCCGATGCCCTCGGCGAGGTGGCCCTGCGCGTCGAGCAGCACCGACCACGCCTCCTTGTCCTGCGCCTTCGCTTCGAGATCGGCGAGGATCAGGTTCAGGTAGTTATGCGTCTTGGCGCGCGGGCTCAACGCCTCGGGCGCGGTCCGGCGGGTCGGCGGCACGATGATGTCGATGCCGTCGCGGAACAGTCGCGCGCGGGCCTTCAACGGCAAGGGCACGCACTCGACGATGACATTGGGGCCGGTATGGTCCCAGCCCTCGTCGCCGACCGCGTCGACCCCGCGCGACACCCGCTGGCCGAGCCAGTAATCGGTGTCGGGGGTCAGGAAATGGGCGTTGCGCTCGAGCACCTCCTCGCTGACCGCGACCATCTCGGCCGGGCTGAGCCCCGGATCGATGCGCAGATAGCGCAGCGAGCGGTAGAACCGCTCGACATGCTCCTTCAGCTTGAACGGCCGGCCCTCGAACGTGCGCGTCATGTCAAAGGCGGCGTCGCCATATTTGAAGCCGCGGTCGCGGAACGGCAGGACCACCTCGCGCTCGGGGACGATATTTCCGTTGAAATAGGCGACGCGGTGATTGGCGCGGTCGCTCATGCGTGTCCTCCAGAGCGATCTAGGATGGGCTGAGCGCAGCGAAGCCCATCATTGTGGGAATTATTCACCACAGAGGCACGGAGGTCACAGAGAATTGGGACATGACCTCCGTGTACTCTGTGCCTCTGTGGTGAATAAGATTGATGGGCTTCGCTGCGCTCAGCCCATCCTACATTCCTTATTTCATAGCGTGTTAAACAGCGGCGCCCTTGTCTCGGCGAACTCCTCGACCGCGGCGACGAGCCTCTTGGCATCGGCCTCGTCGAGCGCGATCGACAGCGCCATCATGCCGCGCTTGGCAAACCAAATCCCGCGCGCCAGCAGATCGAAGTAGAACAGATCCAACAGCGCGGCATTGCCCTTGGCAGCGTCCGCCTCGCAGCTGATCGGCGCGGCGGTCATGTGCACGCCGATCATCGAGCCAAGCCCGGTGAACTGCATCGCGAGGCCTCGCCGCCGCACGACCGCATTGAGCTGATCGCGCAACCCGTCGCCGAACGCATTCAAGGCGTGGGCGCGCTCGGGCGTGTAAATCTCGGTCAACCCGACATACCCGGCATTCATCGTCAGCACGTTGTTGTTGAAGGTGCCGGCATGCTGGAATCCGTCCTTGTTGCGCGGATCGAACCATTCCATCAGCGACGCCTTGCCGCCGAATGCGCCAAAGCTCATGCCGCCGCCGACGTATTTGCCCAAGGTCGTCATGTCGGGGAGGATGCCGTGCGCCTCCTGCAGCCCGCCCGGCGCGAGCCGCGAGGTCATCACCTCGTCGAAGATCAGGATCGCGCCGGTCTCGCTCGCCAGCGCGCGCAATGCGGCGAGAAACTCGCGTGTCGCCGGGATGCAGCCGCTGCCGCCGAGCATCGGCTCGACCAGGATCGCGGCGAGGTCGGCGCGGTGCGGCGTCACCAGGTCGCGGGTCCCGGCGATGTCGTTGTATTCGCCGATCAGGAAGTCGAACGGCGCGTTGACCGCGCTGCCCTTGCCGCGGAAATAGAAAACGCCGCCGTGATAGCCGCCGGCGAACACCAGAATCTTGCCGCGGCCGGTGATCGCGCGCGCAGCGGCGACCGCCATCAGATTTGCCTCGGTGCCGCTATTCGTGAAGCGCACCAGCTCGATCGAGGGGAAGCGGGCGCAGATCGCCGCGGCAAAACGGGCCTCGGCCGGGCCGTGCGCGCCGAAATTGACGCCGCTATCGAGCGCCTGGTCGAGCGCGCGGCGGATTACCGGGTGCGAATGCCCGAAGATGCCGGCGGTGAATTCCGACAGAAAATCGACGTATTCATGGCCGTCGGCATCCCACAGATGCGCGCCCTCGCCGCGCACCATGGTCAGCGGAAACGGCTCGGCAAAAATCGCCGAGCGAGTGTTGCCGCCGGGCAACGCGGCGCACGCCTCTTCGTACTGCGCGAGGCTTTTCGGGTAGCGCGCGCGATACTGCTCCTGCGCCTCCGTCAGCGCCGCGGCGATATCGATATTGGCGGGATGGGTCGGGCTCATCGGCTCTCCTCGGTGTCGCGCATTTGTAGCACAGCGGCGCATCACCCCGGATATGCCGGGCTTCCGCGATCGCGCAGCCACAGGCGGACGAGGTGGCGGCGGCGATTCGGTTCGGGGTGGTCCTCGAAGGCGGTGCGGCTGTGGCCGAGGACGCGGTTGTCGACGAACTGCATCTGGCCGGGTTCGAGGTCGAAATCGGCCGATAGCGACTCGTCCTCGAACAGATCGAGCATGGCAGCCATCGCGGCCGCGCCCTCCGGGTCGAGCGGCTCGCCTTTCAGCGCATAGCCGCCGCGGATCTGATGCGCGCTGAAACGGGCGCGCAATTCATTGCCGACGCTAAACACCGGCGCCGAAAACACCGGCGTTTCGCCGTCGCGAAATTCGCGCTGGCGGTCGAACCAGAACGGTTCGTACAGCCGCGGCAGAGCGTCGGGGCGGCGCGCCAGCAGCGCGTTGTGCAGCGTGTGGAAGCTCGCCACCCGGCTATGCCCGCCCGATTTCGCGGTGCGCAGGCAGAGCAGCACGACGTAATCGGGGGGCGTCGCGTTATAGGAATTGTCGGTGTGGAATTTCAATTCGATGTTGGTCTGGTCGGGCCGCACGCCGGAGCCGGGCAATGCCGCCCGCCCGGTGTCGAGCACATCGTAGATCAACCTGCCGTCGAGGCTTTGCGCGACCGGGCGCGCCACCAGCGACGCCAGCAGCCAATAGACCGCGCTTGCCGCTTCGGCGCCGATCGCCTCGAGCGGCAGCCGGTCGACGATCGCGAAGCGCACGCCCGAATCGAGTACAAGCCGCACCTGCGCCATTGCGGCCCGGCAGGCGGTCATCTCGAACTCGTCGGGCCGGCGCACGATCGTCGGCAGCGTCAAGGCGTCGATCTCGTCGGCGATCCGGCGGATCTCGTCGAGGCACTGGGCGGACAACGCGATCCGGTAATCGGCGCCTCCCAGTTCGGCACGATGCCAGGCGCTCGGGCCGGCGATCGGGGACTCGCGGAGCGCGGGTTTGGGAGGCATCGCGGCGATTATCAAGCGCTGGCCCTTCCGGCTGTCCGTCCGCGGGTCGCGCGGATAAGACTACGCTAACTGCCGTGCCGCAAGAGTTTCGGGCGAGCCGAGGATCGGCAACCGGCTGGACCAGCGCCGTGCGTCCTTCGAGACGCGCCCCGTTTGGGGCGCTCCTTGAGGAGGCGCGACGCGCCGTCTCGACGGACGCACGACACTGACACGGCTCGCCTACCCGCCGAATCCGAACGCGGCGCTTTGTTGCAGGATTTGCGCCGAGCCGTCCCAGATCATCCGCAGCGCGACAAAAGTGATGATCCCGAGCCCGACCCAGGAAATCCAAAAATAACGTTCGAGCAGGCGCGCGATATAGGTCGAGGCCACCCCCATCAGCGCGACCGACAGCACCAGACCGACGACCAGTATCCACAGCGCCGAGGTGCGCGCCACGCCGGCTACCGCGAGCACGTTGTCGAGCGACATCGACAAATCGGCGACGACGATCTGCAGCATCGCCTGCCCCATCGTCTTTTGGCGGCGCGGCGGCGGGGTCCCCGGAACCCCTGGCGGCGAGCCATCCGCCGGAGCGGGCTCGCCGATGATGTGCGCCGCGCGCAGGTCGCGGTACATCTTCCACGACACCCACAGCAGCAAGACCCCGCCGGCGAAGGTCAGCCCGATGATCGCGAGCAGGTGCATCGCGACGCTGGCGAACAGGATGCGCAGCACCGTCGCCGCGGCGATGCCGAGGATGATGACCTTGCGGCGGATCGGCGGCGGCAGCCCGGCGGCAGCCATCGCCACCACGATCGCATTGTCGCCGGCGAGCACGACATCGATGATGATCACCGATATCAGCGCGCTCAGCTCGTTCAGGTTTATCAACACGCCCGCGACATAAGCACGAAACCCCGTATCGTCGAGGCCAACCGAATGACGAGATTGGTGCGGCCCCGCTATACCAGGGGACATACCAGCGGATATGCCACCCGGCTCGGCGCTTTTTACGCCGCGATTTTCCTCGTCGTCGGCATCCAGTTGCCGTTCTGGCCGGTGTGGCTGGCCGGACGCGGGCTCGACGCGCAGGAGATCGCGACCGTCTTCGCCGCCGCGATCTGGGCCAAGATCATCACGACCCCGGCGATCGGCGCGCTGGCCGACCGGCTCGGACGGCGCCGCATGGTCATGGTGGCGCTCGCCGCCCTCGCCTGCGTCGCCTATGCGGCGCTGTGGCCGGTCGCCGGATGGTGGCCGCTCCTGGCGCTGACGATCCTCGCCGGCATCGCGCACTCGGCGCTGATGCCATTGGGCGACAGCATCACGCTCGCCGCGGTGCGCGAACGCGGGCTCGATTACGGCCGCATCCGGGTGTGGGGATCGGTCAGCTTTATTGTCGCGGCGATCGGCAGCGGCGCCGCGCTGGCGCTCGCCGCGAATGCCGGGCCGGGGCCAGGAGCCGCGCCGGGGTCGGGGTCAGCGCCAGGGCCGGGCGGCAACGAGGTGCTGCTGCTGGTGCTCGCGGCCTCGGCGGTGCTGCTCGGCGCCTGCTTTGCCCTGCCCGCTTCTGTCCGGCCGGTGCCGACCGGCGCGCGCTGGGCGGCGAATGGGGATCTTTGGCGGCTCGCCGCCGACCGCCGGTTCTGGCTGTTTGTCGTCAGCGCCGCGGCGCTGCAGGCCAGCCACCAGCTCTATTACGGGTTCGGCACGCTCTATTGGCGCGAACTCGGCTTTTCGGACACGGTCATCGGCCTCCTATGGGCCGAGGGGGTCGTCGCCGAGATCGTGCTGTTCTGGTATAGCGCGCGGCTGGTCGAGCGCTTTGGCCCGCTCGGGCTGATGGCGCTCGGCGGGGTCGCCGGCATATTGCGCTGGAGCCTGATGGGCGTGCTGCCGGGGCTCGGCGCGGCGGCGGTGCTGCAATTGCTGCACGCCGCCACCTTTGGCGCGAGCCATCTGGGCGCGATGCATTTCATGGCGGCCCGGGTCCCGCCAGGCGCCGCGGCGAGCGCGCAATCGCTGTACTCGGCGTTGTCGGCCGGCCTCGGCAGCGGCCTCGTCATGCTCGCCGCCGGGTCGCTTTACGCAGCCTATGGCGGCCAGGCCTATCCCTTCATGGCGCTGTTGTCGGCGGCCGGCCTCGTCGGCGTTTGGCAGCTGAGCCGGACCGCGTCATAGCGGCGCCGCATCCGGCTAGATTACGAGCTCGCGGGAGACACCGCGCACGTCGACCTCGAAATCGAGGCCCTCGACCGGGGGGCGGGCGTAGTGCCAGGTCAGACCGCCCGGAATGGCGGCGCGCCGGACGAATTCGTCGCCGATATACGAGTGGATATCGAAGACCGTGTAGACCTGGGTCGCGGTCACGTCGGCCCACCCGACGCCAAGCGGCGCCATGCGCTGCTCCATCACGTCCATGACGAAATGCGCCTTCTCCCGCATCGCGCCGGGCGACTGGTCGCCGAGCCTGACGATGCGCTCGGCATAGCTCGCGCCGCCCTCGCGCGCCTCGCCGCTGCCGGCGCAGACAAAGCCGCCGGCGCCGCGGTCGTCGCTCGGCACGGTGTAGCTGAAGGCATAGAATCCCGGTGCGGCCGGCGGGTCGATTTCGGGGCAGACATTCGAGCGCGCCACCGGGTTGACCTCGGCGCGGAAGATCCCCCAGGCGGTCAAGCGCTCGACATAGCGCCGGTTGAACGCGATGAAGCCCGCCTCGCTGAACTGCGCCGGCGAGCGCAGCTCGCAGGCACAGAACGCGGTCGGCGGCCGGCCGAGCCGACCGAGATACGCCTCGATCGCGTCAAATCCCTCGGCGAGCGGCAATATTTTTGCAAAACGCGCCCGCTCGATGCGAAAGCCGGGCTCGGCGGCGACCCCGCCCGAATACTGAAACTGGTGGGAAAGGAAGCGGTATCCGCCGGGGGCGAATAGCTGGACGTCAGGCATCGGCAGGTCCTCCCGCTTGTCACTCGATGTCATCGAGATTGCTTCGTCGCTGCGCTCCTCGCAATGACAACCTACTTTTGCTGTCATTGCGTGCGACGCGAAGCAATCTCGATGAGCCGAGGGGTATGCCGTGCGACTGATGTGCGACGGGGGGCGTAGGCGTTGTGTTCGGACCCGGCGCGGTGCAAGCTTTGGGCGCTGAGCGGGGAGCGCAATCATGACGATCGAGCGGATGCTGACCGAGGAAACGCCGGCCCGGGTGCTGGTCGCCCGCGTCCTGGCGGAAGCCGGCATCGAGTATGTCTTCGGCATTTCCGGCGGGCATACCGGGCGCATCGTCTCGGGGCTGAGCCAAGTGCAGAACCAGGTGCGCATGGTCACGGTGCGCGAGGAATCGCTGGCCGGGGTGATGGCCGAAGTCTATGGCCGGCTGACCCGGCGGCCGGGCGTCATGCTCGGGCAGGGGCCGTGGGTGCTGGGCAACGGGCTCCTCGGCACGCTCGAGGCGTTTCTGTCGAGTTCGCCGATGCTGCTCCTGACCGATTTCAGCGACGCGCCGCGCTTTGCGCTGCACGCGCCCTATCAGCAGGCGACCGGCGACTATGGCAGCTGGGACGCGCGGCGCGCCTTCGGCGGCGTTACCAAACAGGTCATGCAGGCGCACGAGCCGATCGCCGCGGTGCAGGCGACCCAGCTCGCGATCAAGCATGCGATGGCCGGACAGCCGGGCCCGGTGGCGGTGCTGTTCAGCCACGACGCGCTGGCCGGCTCGGTCGCGCCCGATTCGCAGCCGGTGCTCTATCCGACCCGCTTCTATCTGCCGCCCCCGGCGCCGCCGGCCGACCCGGCCCAGATCGAAGCGGCGGCCGAGCGCATCCTGGCCGCCGAGCGCCCGGTCATCATCGCCGGCAACGGCGTGCGCATCGCCCAGGCCTACGAACCGCTGCGCGATCTGGCCGAGGCCGCCGGGCTGCCGGTGACGACGACCGCCGCCGGCAAGGGCTGCTTTGCCGAGACCCACCCGTTGGCGCTCGGCGTCTTGGGCACCTTTGGCACGCCGGCGGCGAACGCGTGCCTGGGCGAGGCGGATCTGGTGCTCGTCGTCGGCTCCAAATTGTCGCCGAGCGATACCGCCTGGGAGAACACCAGACTGCTCGATCCGACCCGGCAGAATTTCGTGCAGATCGACATCGAACCGCGCCACGCCTCGTGGAACTTCCCGGCCGAAACCGTGGTGCTCGGCGACGCGGCGCAGGCCCTGACGCAGCTGTGCGAGGCGGTGCGGGTCCGTCTTCAGTCCGGCTTGGCGCAGGGGCGGGCGCAGGGGCGGCGCGAGGCCGGGGTCCGGCGCGTCCAGCTTCATCGCGAGGCGCAGGGTTTTTTTAACGCGCCTTCCTATGCCGCCACCGACAAGCCGATCCTGCCGCAGCGGGTCATCGGCGAATTGATGCGCACCCTGCCGGAGAACGCGATCGTGACCTGCGACGCCGGCGAAAACCGCATCCTGATGACCCATTTTTACCAGACCAAGGCGGCCGGCGGGTTTTTGCAGGCGGCCGGCTCGGGACCGATGGGGTTCGGCATCCCGGCGGCGCTCGCGGCCAAGCTCGTCCATCCCGACCGGGCGGTCGTCGCGGTGGTCGGCGACGGCGGCTTTGCGATGACGATGAACGGCCTGATGACCGCGCTCGAACACGATATTCCGATCATCGTGGTCGTCTTCAACAACAAGGCGCTGGGCTGGGTGCTGCACGGCTCGGGGCCGTTCGCCGCCGAATTCAACGAGTTCGATCACGCCGCGATCGCCCGCGCGATGGGCTGCCGCGGAACCCGGGTCGAGGACCCGGAGGCGCTCGCGCCGGCGTTGCGGGAAGCGCTGGCGGCGGGGGTGCCGACCGTCATCGATGTGATGACCTCGCTCGCGGTCTCCTTTGCCGACGTTACCTCACCGTTGGCCAACGAAGCCTCGCCGCGCCGGCGTTAAAACCGGAGCATATAGATGAGCGTGAGCCGATCCTGGGGTAGCAGTGTTATCCGTCTGCGGTCCTCAGCCCGGGGATCAAAGAGACGGCCAGAGCAGCACCGACAAATTCGGCCGGATCCGGCCTCGGCCACATTGTTTTCTCAACGGCTTGCTTCTTCCCCTCCAGCCCTGTAATTTACCGCTCGGGGCGGGCCATGCGTATTCGCCATTTGCACATAGTCAGGAGCTGATGGGAGCATCGACAATAGTCGTAGCGCGGGAAAATCTGTCGATTCCCGGAGCGACTGAGACGGGCAACGGGGGCGCCGATGCCGCGGGCGATATCGAAACGCGGTTCTTTAACGTCGTCCGGCAATATAATCCCGACGTTGTTGTCCTTGACCTGACGTCTACCCAGGGTAATGGAATCCCGGCCATTCTGACAATCCGGCGTGGGAGCGGCGTTCCTATTCTAGTGGTCTGCAATCCAAACGATCCGCAAATGCGCGAGTATTGCCTTGCCGGTGCCGCGGAATGCATGGAGGCGCCCGTCGATATCATGCAGCTGAACCAAACTGTTCAGCAGATCATTCAATTATCAAAGAGTTCGCGCCCCTCGCCGGTGGCCGAGCCAGCCCGCTCCCCTGACCCAGCCCAGACCCAGACCCAGCCCGTTTCTTTCGCCGGACTGACTCTCCACCCTCATCAAAACCTGCTGATCGGGGCGGACGGAGCGACAATTAAACTAACCACCTCTGAAAACCGGGTGCTCGTACATTTTGTTAGCAACCCTTTAATGCTGTGCACCCGCGATGCGCTCGCCGAGGCGCTGTACGGTCCGCATCGCCCGAACAGCGACCGGGCGGTCGACGTCATCGTCACCCGGCTGCGCAAAAAGATCGGCTCGATCGGCGGGCCCGCCGCGCATCGCCTGATCAAAACCGAATTCCGTCGCGGCTATGTGTTTGTCTCCGAGGTCGCGGTCGGCGCGCCGGTCGCGACCCATCGGGCGGACCCGCCGCTCCATGCGCGAACCGCCTGATCGAGCGAATCGCGTCCACATCGCGCGCCGCTGACGGCGGTCCGCAGACCACGAAAAAATGGGGCGTATTGTGACCCTGGCGTTGAATGAACCATCGATCGTCGATCCGCTCGACGCGTCGAACAAGACAACCGGCTCGTTGCTCGACAGCCTGGTCATCGTGGCGAGCCATCGCGGTATCCATTTGTCGCGCGACCAGCTTATTCGCGATCACCAGCTCAAATCCGCGGACGTGCCGGTAGCCCAAGCGGTCCGCATCGCTCATGCGGCGGGCTTGCGCGCCCATGCGACGCGATTGCGCTGGAGCGACCTGTTTAAGATGGGAACGGCGCTGCCGGCGATCGTGCTGTTGCGCAACGGGTCCGCGATGGTCCTGTTGAGCGCCACGCCGGGTCCGGCCGGCCGGCCGGACGTTGTCGTGCTGCGCGACCCCAACGGCGATGAAGAAGCCCCGCTGGTGCTCGACGAGATACGGTTCAATGCCGCCTGGGCCGGCGATATCGTTCTGGTCAAGCGCGATTACCGGCTGCGCGACGAGGACCGCCCGTTCGGGATGGGCTGGATCGTCGGCCAATTGTTGCGCGACCGGCGGGTGACGCGCGACTTGGCGATCTGCGCCGTTTTGCTCGGGGTGCTCGCCATTACGCCGGTCCTGTTCTGGCGCATCATGGTCGACCGGGTGATGTATTACGGCAGCATGACCACGTTCACGATGATGTGCATCGCGTTCCTGGTGCTGCTGACATTCGAAACGATTTTCGGCCATTTGCGGCGCTATCTGGTGCTTTTTGTAACGACACGTGTTGACGTCAAAATTTGGACGCACATGTTTAACAAGCTGCTTAACCTTCCGATAGATTATTTCGAAAAAACGCCGACCGGCGAGATCGTGCACGATATGTACGAGGTTTATAAGGTCCGCGCGTTTTTGACCGGCCAGCTATTTGGGACCCTGCTTGACTGTTTTGTCTTGGTGGTTTTTTTGCCGAGCATGTTCATGATAAGCACGATCATGACGGCGGTTGTTCTTTCGATTTGCCTCCTGATCTGCATCATTCTCGTGGCGATGCTGCCGAGGGTCCGACGCCAGGTGACCGCCGCGGTGCAGTCGGAAGTAGCCCGCGGCACCCAGCTGGTCGAAGTGGTCCACGGCATCCGGGCGGTCAAATCGCTGGCTCTCGATGCCCGCCAGCGCCATGAGTTCGATGTGCGGGTGGCCAAGGTGGCGGAAGCCCGGTTCTCCGAGGGGCGGACCGGCAATCTGATCCAGACCATGGTTCACCCGCTCCAGATGATAATGACCAGCGGCGTCATCGCCGTGGCGGTCTATCTGGCGATCGAAACCAAAGACCCGATGTATATCGGCGCAATTTTCGCTTTCATGATCATGACTCAGCGGGTCACGCTGCCGGTGATCCAGGCGGCGCAGTCGATCGTGCAAATCGATGAAGCGCGCATCGCGATCGCCAACAGCGCCCGGATCATCAACCGGCCGCCGGAGGCGGGACGCTCAGGCCGGGGAATCCGCACCCCGATCGCCGGTCGGGTCGAGTTCAACGATGTGACGTTTCGCTACCCGGGCGCCAACGCTCCGGCGCTCGATCGAGTGTCGTTCAGCATTCCCGAGGGGAGCGTGTTTGGTCTCGTCGGCCGCAGCGGTTCCGGAAAGACGACGGTGACCCGGCTGCTTCAGGCGCTGCACAGCGATTATCACGGGCTCGTCAAAATCGACGGCAACGACCTGCGCGAAATCGATGTGGACCATCTGCGCTCGAGCCTCGGCGTCGTGCTGCAGGAGAATTTCCTGTTCCGCGGCACCATTCGCGAGACGATTGCCGCCGCCAAGCCGCAGGCAACGTTCGAGGAGATTGTCGAGGCCGCCCGGCTGTCCGGCGCGGAGGAGTTCATCGAGCGCCTGCCCGCCGGATACGAAACCTTCATTCAAGAGGGCTCGACCAATCTCTCCGGCGGACAACGTCAGCGGCTGGCGATCGCTCGAGCCCTGATCGGCAATCCGCGTATTCTGATGCTCGACGAGGCGACGAGCGCCCTCGACGCCGACAGCGAGGCAATCGTCAACGCGAACCTGATGCGCATCGCCCAGGGACGCACCCTGATCCTGATCTCGCACCGCCTCTCCACCCTCGTCGACGCAGACTCGATCCTGGTGCTGGAGGACGGCGCGGTCTATGCCACCGGCACCCACCAGGAGCTGCTCGAGCGCTGCGATATTTATGCCGGGCTTTGGCACCTGCAGCACCGGCACCTCTATCCCAGGCCTTCATCGCATGAAATCATTTCGCTCCGCCCCAACGCCGCGCAGTGACGCGGCGCCCGACAAGATCGTCCGCCTGTTCCAATCGGAAACCGCGGAGATCGTCGACGCTGCCGAACCGGCCGGGGTTCGCACCACGATCTATGTGCTCGCGGCATTCATCGTCGGCCTTATCGTTCTGATGGTGGTGACCCGGCTCGACCGCGTCGTTACCAGCAACATCGGCGAGATTGTCTCGACCCAACCGACCGTCGTGGTCCAGGCGCTCACCGCCTCGATCATCAAGACCATCAACGTCCGCGAGGGCGAGCGGGTCAAAGCCGGGGACGTGCTGGCAACGCTCGACCCGACCTTCGCCACCGCCGATGTCGAGACCATAAAACTTCAGCTCGCCAGCCTCGACGCGGTGATCGCGCGATGCGACGCTGAGCTTGCCGGCCTTCCCTATAGCCCCGCATCGGCCGCCGATCCGGCCGCGACCCGGTACGGCGAACTGCAGAAAGCCTATCACCTCCAGCGCCGGGCCCAGTACGACGACCAGATCCGCGCGTACAACGCCCAGATGGCGCAGGTTACCGCGACCATCGCCAAGCTGCAAAACAACCAGGCGCGTTACGCCGATCGCGCCAAGCTCGCCAAGGAAGTCGAGCAGATGCGGGCAACCCTGGCCGCGGCGCAGGTCGGCAGCCGCCTCAATCTGCTGGCGGCGACCGACCAGAAGACCGAGCTCCTGCGCAATCTCGAGTTCGACACCAACGCCCTCGTCGAGAGCAAGCATCAGCTGCAGTCGACGACCGCAACCCGTAACGCCTTTACCCAGCAATGGCTCGCCCAGACCAGCCAGGAGCTTGTCACCGCCCGCAATCAGCGCGACGCCGCCTTGCAACAGCTCGAAAAGGCCTCCCGGCACAAGGAGCTGGTGCGCCTTGCCGCGACCGATGATTCGGTGGTGCTCAAGATGGCCAAGCTGTCGGTCGGCTCGATCCTGAAGGAAGGCGAGCCGCTCCTTTATCTGGCGCCGCTGAACTCGCCGGTCGAAGCCGAGGCGCGGATCATGCCGCGCGATGTCGGGTTCATTCGCGCCGGCGATCCGGTCAGGCTCAAGCTCGACGCGTTCAACTTCGTCGAGCATGGCACAGTAATGGGGACGGTGCGATGGATCAGCGAGGGCTCCTTCACGACCGACGAGCGCAACGGCACGGCCACGCCGGAGCCCTACTACAAAGCCCGCATAGCCCTGACCGATACCAATTTGCGCAATGTCCCCGAGAGTTTTCGCCTGATACCCGGCATGACGCTAACCACCGATGTCCATATCGGCACCCGCTCGGTCCTTATGTACCTGATCAACGGCGCGGTGCGGGGCACGAGCGAGGCGATGCGTGAACCCTGACCCGATTGCAGCCAGCCGGCGCAAACCACCCGGCGCCTTCAGCCGCGCCGTTCGGACCGGGCTGGCGGCCTCCTCTCGCGGCGATTACGCAACAGCATTCCGCCGGTTTTCGAAGGCTGCCGCGGCCGGCGACCCGGAAGGCCAATATCGGCTCGGACTGCTCTACGCCCGCGGCGAAGGCGTTGGCGCCAGTTTGTGCGATGCGGTGGTGTGGTTCAAGCGGGCGGCAGAGCAGGGCCATGCCGAGGCTCAATACCAGCTGAGCCTGGCCTGTCAGCAGGGCGGCAACGCCGATGCCCGAATCGGCCGGTGGTACAGCGCCGCCGCCGCGGTCGACCAGGAAATCGCCGAGCGCAATCGCGTGCTGATCTTTCCGCACGGCGTTGCGGTCGAGACGGACCCGGCCGAAGCGCTGCGCTGGTGCCGGGCCGCGGCCGAGCAGGGCCTGGCCCATGCCCAGGGGCACCTCGCCTTCATGTATGCGCGCGGGATCGGCAGCGAGATCGACTACGCGGCAGCACGCCGCTGGTACGGCGACGCGGCCGCGCAGGGCAACGCCGCAGCCGAACTCGGCCTCGGCGTCATCTATGGAAACGGGTTCGGCGTCGAGGCCGATCTTCCCCTCGCCGCGTCCTGGTACGAAAAGGCAGCCGCCAAGGGCAACAGCGACGCCCAGGTCGCGCTCGGTTTGCTGTGCGACGCCGGGCAGGGCCTGGCGCGCGATCCGACCCGGGCGGTCTCGCTCTTCCAACAGGCGGCCGAGCGCGGCCATATCCGGGCCCGCTATCATCTCGGCCAGCATTTGCTGGATGGCAACGGCGTCGCGCCGAACCGGATAATGGCGGAAACGCATTTCCGAAAGGCCGCACAGACCGGTTACGCGCCGGCCATGCTTAGTCTCGCGCGCATGCACGGCAACGATGCGGAAGCTGCCTTGTGGTATCGCGCGGCCGCCGATGCGGGCGACCCCGAGGGGCAGTTTGCGTTGGGCGCGCTGCACGCCCGAGGAGACGGGGTCCCGCACCGGGTCGATGACGCGGCGCGCTGGTTCGCCAAGGCCGCCGGGCAGGGGCATGTCGGGGCGCAGTTCAATATCGCCATTTTTTGCCTGAACGGCACCGGGGTCGAGCGCGATCCGGCGAAGGCGGCCGAGTGGTTTGCCCGCGCCGCCGCACAGGGCATGGTCCAGGCGGAGCGCAAGCTCGGGCAGCTTTGCCTGACCGGCGAAGGCGTGCCGCGCGATCCGCAAAAAGCGGCGGAGTGGCTGCAACGGGCCGCCAGGGCCGGCGACAGCGAAGCCGAAACCGTGCTCGCCACCCTCTATCTGCAGGGCAGCGGAGTCGCGCGCGACGATGCGGCGGCGGAAGAACTCCTCCGCCGCGCCGCCGATCGCGGCTATGGACCAGCCTTGTTGCAGCTCGGCCATCTCTATGCCGAAGGCCGCGGCGATCGGGCGGGCGGCGGTCCGAACCAGACCGAGGCAATCCGCTGTTATCGCGCCGCGGCGGCGGCGGGCGTGGTCGCCGCGCAGCTGATCGTCGCGCAAAACAGCCTGACCGGCGCCTGGGGCGAGCGCGATGCGGCGGCGGCGGCGACTTGGTTTCGCCGGGCGGCCGAAGCCGGGCATGGCGGCGCCCAATTCCAGCTCGGCGTCATGTATTGCACCGGCCAGGGGGTACCGCAGGACCTGGCGGAAAGCACGGCCTGGTACCGTCGGGCCGCCGAGCAAGGCGAGCGGCTGGCGCAATACAACCTCGCGGTGATGCTGTTGCGCGGCGACGGCGTCGAGCGCGATGTCGATGCGGCGATGGATCTGTACCGCAAGGCGGCCGATCAGGCGCTGCCCGAGGCGCAGACCGCACTCGGCGATCTTTATGCCGTCGGGATCGGGGTGCCGGCCGATGCCGACGCCGCCCGACTCTGGTACGAAAAAGCGGCGGCCCAGGGGCATGCCGCGGCTCAGGCAAAGCTCGCCGGGCTGCGCGGGCCAAGGCTCGTGACGCAGGTCGAGCCGCTGCAGGTGCGCATGGGGTCGTGAGCGGGTCGCACGGCCGCTCACTCTGCCACTCAGGCGCGTTCGCCTGCGTTGCCGCGGCAGCGCAGGCGAACGGGCCAGGCTTGGTCTCTGCCGCGTCCGGACTGCTCGTGATGCCAAACCGCAACGAGCTGTGCCAACTTGAAACATCTTGCGGCTAATCGTGACGAGACACGATCGGCCGGGCATGCCTATGATCGCCATGACGCGGGACATCTGTGGCCAGAGCGTTCTGCATTGGTATTTTGGGACGAGGGACGGTAAATGGCATCACAGACGGGCGGGCAATTCATCATCACGGCGCCGAGCGCCGATGTTAATCTGGGCATCAACGACGGCGTCAATCCCGTATTCCCGGCGGCTATAAGCGGCGAGCTGAATATCGAGGTGTTCACCTCGGCCCTGGCGCCTCTCGATCAAGGGTTTCAAAAAAAGATCCTCGACCCTAACGGCCAGTTTGTTAACAATTTCCTGACCGGCACCGCGCTTACCCTCTTCGGCGGCGACTATCTGATCGTCGACACCGGCAACGGCGCCGGCCCGGCCTCGGTCACTCTCGGCACCGGCAAGCAGACGGTGATCGGCGCCGCCGGCGATACGCTGATCGGCGGCAGCGGCGATCAGATCCTCGACGCATCGAGCGGCGACAACCAAGTTGTCGTCGGCGGTACCGGCAACTACTCGGTCTTCGGCGGTTTTGGCACGACGATCTCCGGCAGCGCCAACGCTGACCGCACCACCTCGGCCCAGCTCGTCGCCGGCAACGGCACGAGGATCATCCTGCCGAATGACGGCACCTATACGGTCAGCGGCGCGCAGGGCAGCATCGTCACCTCGGCAAATGGCAGCAAGGCGGACGTGGTGATCACGACGTCCGGCAACGCCCTGGTCGATCTGAGCGGCAACATCGGCGACGAGGAAATCAACGCAGCCCTGCCGGGCACCGCCGGCGACACGATCGTCGCGGGCAACGGCAACGCCAGCGTCTATGCTGGCCAGGGCGACTCGATCGTCGGCGGCGGCGTCGGCGCGTCGACCTATATCGACGGCCGCGCCGGCGGCGTGACGATCGTCGTGGGTTCCGGCGGCAGCGACACGATCATCGGCTCGACGACAGCAGGGTTCGGCGACACGATCAGGGGCGGCGCGGCGTCGGTTGATATTCAGGGTCTCGGCGACGGCGATATCGTCAACTTCACCGACCAGACCGGCAACGCCCGCATCAACGCCACCGATCCCGGCAGGAATGCCATCTCGCTCGGCGCCGGCAACGCGATCGTGTTCGGCGGCAACAACGACACCGTCAATTTCGGCACCGGCAACCAGTACGTCGACGGCAGGGCCGGCGCGATGACGATCCAGGTCGGCGGAGCGGGCGGCACCAACACGATCATCGGCACAATCGTCCCGGGTCAGGGCGACACGATGACCGGCGGCGACGCCGACGTCTTTATCCAGGCCCTTGGCGCCGGCGATCTCGTCAACTTCAGCAACCAGACCGGGACGGCGATCATCAACTCGACGGGCGGCACCGCCAATTTGATCGTGCTCGGGTCGGGCACTGCCGCGGTGTTCGGCAGCTCTGGCGACACGATCAATTTCGGCTCGGGGAACCAGTACTATGACGGCACCGAAGGCGGCGCACTCATCAAGGTTGGCACCGCCGGGGTCAACCAGGTCATCGGCTCCGAAACCGGACTCGGCAATTCGATCATCGGCGGCTCCGGCTCGCTGAACTACAATATCGGCACCGGCGGCGACACGATCGATTTCACCGGCACCACCGGCAACGCGATAATCAACGCGTTCAGCGGAAGCGACCCTCTCCAGTTCACCGGGTTCAATACCCTGATCCTGGCCGGCAACGGCGTCGACTCGATCTGGGGCGGCGACGGCGACATCATCGGCATTGCCGACGACAACGTCGCGGGCGGCACGCATCTGTGGAGCCACGGCAACACGGCAACCTCGCTCCTTCCCGGTCCGGTCTGGTTCGGCTCGTTCGATCAGGATACGGTCGGCATCGTGACGTACGACGTTGCCGGGAAGAGCTTCGCTATAGGACCGGGCGGCACCGGCGCCAACGTGACGATCGGCGGGCCGGCCGGGCAGGATATTGGTCAGTTCAATCCGACGCCTCTGCTTGGCGACTTCCTCTTCTATGCCGGCTTGAACAACCAAACCAATAATGCGATCGTCGCGACGGCGACATCGGCGCCGGGCGGCAGCTCGATTATAGCCCTGCCCGATGGCACCCAGATGACGTTGGTCGGCGTGTCGCAACAGGAGTTGGGGCTGGCCCTCCAGGCCGGCAGCCTGTTCAAGGTCCCATCGTAAGACGCGAAAAGGGGGCCGAATATCGCGGCCCCCTCCACAAGACGAAACTAAAAAGCGCCCCGGAAACGGGGCGCTTTCTTTTTTGCGCTTGTGACCGATCCGGTCGCGTCGGGCGCGATCGCTATCCGGCAATGTTGATCTCGTACCACAAGCTGCTGCCGCCGATCATCGATTTCCCGCCCATCAGCGACGTGGTTTCCTCGGCCAAAAAATTAGCGGCATAGTTGCTGCCGAAGACCACACGCGCGCGGCTGTTGCCGACGAGATACGCATAAAGCAGATATTGCTCGGTCCAGTGGATCTGCAAATCCCGCGCCCAGTGCAACGGCATCCCGAACGGCAAAAATATATCGTGCGAGTGGACCATTAACGGCTTTGTTATCGAGGGTAGCAAGACGAGGTAGATATAAAGGCAGTCGCTGCCGATCTTTACGGTATGCGTCGAATCGATAAACAACAAATCGGCGGGGCCGATCAGCCCGGCGAAGCGATCGGGCGTAACCGCCTGGATCGGCTGCCGAACAATCTCCGACACACCCTCAACCCCGGCCAGAAACGGCCGCGGATAGGGCTCGATGCAGATTATTTCGCCAAATCCGTTGCGTCGGATCGCGGCGGCGGCGGCGAGCGTCGAAAACCCGCTGCCGATCTCGACGATGCGCCGGGGCCGCAACGCGCGCACCAGGCAGTAGTAAGCCATCGCGTCGCTAAACGAGAATTGCGAATTTCCCCAGAAAAATTCTGTGCAGTCATCCTCGCTGCCTGATATCGGCGGGTCGAACTCGCCGGAGAACCCCGCCATTCGCGCGATCGATTCCGATACAAGGGAACGCCGGAAAATCTTGTCATAAATCGCATGGCGGTTGTCGTCCGTCCCCTCGAAGGTAGTGTCGAGATCTTTAAGGAGCAACACCGAGGAATAGAAACTGGCCGGGAGGACCATGATCCCGTGATCCTCCAGGCGCTGGCGTATCGCGCGCGGCGGGTAGAGGAGCCTCTGACTATCGGAGATGAACCGGTCGAGATCGACACCATCTCCACCGGCGACCGGCCGTTCCGTCACGCCGCTGCTCCCTCGGTTTGGCCGCCGTCACAACGATGAAGGCGCCGGAATAAAGCCGGTGCATTGGCGCCCCGGTCGATCATAATGGACCGGCGGATGCTGAGACCTCAACCGGGATGACCGGGATGAGCAAAGACACCCCGCGGGCCGATGCCGGAAACCGCGAACACGGCGGCGCGCAAAGCGGTCGCGACGGCGCGGCCCCGGCGGCAACCGCGTGGGCAGCAACCGCGTGGTCGGAAGCCGAAACCCGCGCCGCGGCCATGATCCGCTCAAAGACGGGCGATGACCTGGCCGGACATTTGAGGGACCGATTGCGCTCGCGGCCCGGAACTCGCCCGCCCGGGGCGGCTGCCGAGGGGCGCATGCTGGCGCTCGGGGCGAATGCGGGCGCATTCGCAATCGAGTTCGCCCGCCAGGTGCCGGGCGCGGCAATGGTGTGCCTCGACAATAGCCCCGAGCGGCTCCGGCTCGGCCGGCAAATTGCGGCGGAACTGGCGCTCGATTTGCGCTTCGTCGAGGCCGACCCCGCTACGGCTGAGTTTGATCGCGGGTCATTCGATCTGGTTTTCTGTCATGCGTTGCTGCATCAGATTATTGAGTTGGAGCCGTTGATGGACCGCATTGCGCGCGCGCTGCGGCCGGACGGGCGGTTTGTCGCGGTCGATCTGGTGACCCGCAATTCCTACCGGATGCGGCCGGAAACGCGCGACATCGTGCGGGCGATCTGGCCAACGCTTCCCGCAAGGTTCCGGCTCAATCATACAGCCTATGCCGCCCCCCTGATCGACGATCGGATATGGGAGCCCGACATTCCGCCGAACGCTGAACCGGACGCCGCGCCGGCAGAAATCTTGCCGGTCATCGAACGGCGTTTTGCAACCGAGTTCTTTGTCCCGTATTTCAGCCTCAGCCGCCGTTTCTTCGACACGATGTACGGTCCTAATTACGACCTCGCCGCGCCGCTCGACCAGGCGGTGTTCAACTGGGTCTGGCAGCTGGACGTCCACTACCTCGAAACCAAACGGCTGCGCCCGGAGGCTTTCTTTGGGATGTATCGCGCGGTATAGCGGCGCATGGCGGCTTACGGGGCTCGGCGCGTCGCGGTGACGGTTTATGGGCAATAGTATCGAACGGGAGCGTTGAGTGACCGGTAAGTCGCCGCGAGTGCACCTTTACGCACAATGTTGGAATGACGAATTTATCGTGCCGTTCTTCTTCCGGCACTACGACAGCCTCGTGGATCGATATGTGATCTTCGACGACGCCTCGTCGGATCGTTCGCTGGATCTTCTGGCCGATCACCCCAAAGTCGAGCTGCGCCGCTTTATTCGGTCTGACCCTCATTCGTTTGTGCGCTCGGAGCAGGCACTGTCGAATCAGTGTTGGAAGGAAAGCCGCGGCGTCGCCGATTGGGTCATCGTCACCGACCTCGACGAGCATTTGTACCACCCGCGGATGCACGACTATCTTGTGGCGTGCACCGCCGCCGGGGTGACATTGATACCCGCACTCGGCTTCCAGATGGTCAGCGAGGCAGTGCCTCGTCGCGGCACGCTTCTGTGCGATGCGTTACGGTTCGGCGCTCCCTGGTCGCAGATGATGAAGCCGAGCATCTTCGACCCCGCGGCGATCGCCGAGATCAATTTTGCCGAAGGGCGCCACAGCGCCAAGCCGGTCGGCACGGTTCGCGTACCCGAGCGCGAGGAAGTGCTGCTATTGCACTACAAATATCTCGGCGAGGCGCGCACCCACGCCCGCCATCGCGAGCTGCTCTCACGCCTCGGCCGAGAAGATAGTGCCAACCATTGGGGCCACAAGTATTTATGGTCGCGCGAACAACTCGCCGCGGATTGGCGGCATTTTACCGAGCAGGCGGTCGATGTCCGCTCGGCCGAGGCCGAGGCTTACCCGATCGGGCGGTGGTGGCTGCCGCAACTCGCCAGCCGCGCCGTCGAAACGCCCGTCGGTCAGGGCGCGTCGGGCGCTGCCGGCGGTCCGGTGGAGGTAACTGGTGGCGGTAGCGGTCGGGATGATTCGGTGGCGGAAATTCGGGGCCACCTCTCTTTACCGTCGAAACCCGATCCATTAAAGATGACCGGCCGATTAAAGATCAGCCGGTAAAGATCAGCCAGCGCCGAGCCGCACCAATTCGACGCCATTCCCACCGCGGACTGTAAGCATGAACGACATTCTGCCGTCACCTGAACCTGCGCCGATGCTCGCGCGACGCAACGTCTCCCTGATGACCCCGCCGCAGGCGCGGCACCGCCGCCCGATCGTCCTGGTGCTTGGCATGCATCGCAGCGGGACCTCACTCTGCTCGCAAATCCTCAGCGCCCTCGGCGTCGACATGGCCGACGATATCGCACCCCACGCGTCAAACCCGACGGGCCAGTGGGAACGTCGCGAGATTGTCGACCTTCACGACCGAATCCTCGACCATTTCAATCGCGGATTCTATACGCCCTACCATGATTTCAGCCTGCCGGTCGCGTGGTGGGCCGATCCCCGGGTCAGCGATATTCGCCGCGAGATGGTCGGATTTTTGACGGCCCGGATGGGCCAGGCGCCGTTCGGCTTCAAGGACCCGCGCACGGCGCGGCTGATGCCGATGTGGCACCAGATGTTCAGCGAACTCGAACTCGAGCCGAAAATCATTTCCTGCCTGCGCAACCCGGCCCAAGTTGCCCGCTCGCTGCACGCGCGCGATGGCATCGATACCGAAATCGGCGAATTGCGGTGGTTCGCCTATGTCGTCGATTCGTTTCGCTATACCAAGAATTGCGACATCTGCGTTGTGGAATACGAGAATTGGTTTGAGGATCCGGCGGCAAACCTCAAAAAACTGCGCGACTTCATCGGCCCTTCCTGGCTCGAGCGCGAGCTCGACACCGAAGCCCTGGTTTCCTCGATCATCGATGACGAGCTGCGGCACGACGATCGGGAGCATCGTCACGCACGACACCCGCTAATCCGTTCGGTGTACGGGCTGGCGCGCCGCGCCGACCGCGACCCCGCCGCGCGCGATCAGCTTCTGGCGATAGCAGCCCAATATGTCAGCTTCGATCAGATGCAGCGGGCATTGCAGCGCAGCTTCGAACGCAACACCGAGCGCGCCCTGCTGGTGGCGCCGCTCGAACAGGAGGCGGCAGCGCTCCAAGCGCGGGTCGACGAGCGCGATGCCGCTCTCGCGATCGCGAACCATCGGGCCGAGGAGAGCGCGACCCACGCGGCCGCCATCGCGGCGCGCGCACAGGCAGCGCTCGCCGAGATCGACAGGCACCGCATCGCGGTCGGGGAGCTGACCCGGCAGCGCGACGCCGCCCAATTTGCAGCAGCCGAGGCGGTGCACGCTGAAATCAACCGATTGCGCGAATCGCTCGCAGCGGCCGACCTCGAAGCACGCCAGCGCGGAGCCGAACTCGACAACGCCGGCGGCGAACTCGCCGCGCTGCGCGAAACCCTCGCCGCGGCCGAAGTCGAAGCTCGCCAGCGCGGAGCCGAACTCGACAACGCCGGCCGCGAACTCGCCGCGCTGCGCGAGACCCTCGCCGCGGCCGAAGCCGAAGCTCGCGAGCGCGGAGCCGAACTCGACAACGCCGGCCGCGAACTCGCCACGCTGCGCGAGACCCTTCCTGCCACCGAACGGCTCGCCGCCGAATTCCGGGCAGCGACCGAGCGAGAACTCGCCGCGGCCGCTTCTATCGCCGAGATCACGACGCACCTGAAAGAGCGCACCGATCAGCTGGAGGCCGATGCCGCCCGCGAGAGCGCGGCCTTGGCCGAAATCGACCGGCTGCGGCTGATGATCGAAGAACTGACCCGGCAACGCGACACGGCGCAACTTGCCGCGGTCGAGGCGGTGCACGGCGAGGTCGCCCGGCTGCGCGAGGCGCTTGCCGCGGCTGAACGCGAGGCATACGAGCGCGCGGCCGAGATCGACGGCACCCGGCGCGAGCTTGCCGAACTGCACCAGGCCGTCGCCGGCAGCGAGACGCTCGCCGCCGAAATCCGGGCGGCAACCGAGCGCGAGCTTGCCACGGCGGAGAGCATTGCCGATCTCGCGGCCCGCCTCGCCGAACGCACCGCCTGGGCCGAGGCCGCCGCGGCCGACGAGAGCGCGGCTCGGGCCGAGATCGACAAGCAGCGGATATTCATCAGCGAGCTGATCCGGCAACGCGACACCGCGCAGATCGACGCCGCCGAGGCGCTGCACGACGAATTATCGGGGCTGCGCGACGCGCTCGCTGCGGCCGAACGCGAAGCGTGCGATCGCGCGGCCGAGTTTGCGAGCACGAGCCACGAAATCGCCGAGTTGCGCCAAGCGCTCGCCGGCGCTGAAATTCTTGCTGGCGACATTCGGGCGGCGGCCGAGCGGGAGGTCGACGCGGCGGCCAATTTCGCCGAGGTCACTCTGCGCCTCGCGGAGCGCACCGTCGAGGCCACGGCAAATAAAGCGGGCGAGAGCGCGGCCCTCGCCGCGGTCGAAACCGCGCACCTGGAAATCGCGCGGCTGCGCGAGGCGCTCGCCGCAGCCGACGCTCAGGCGCGGCAGCAGGCGGCTGAATTCGAGAATATCGCCGCTGCCGGCATCGCCGATCTGACGACACGCCTGGCCGAACGCAGCCGCGCCGCCGCTGAGAGCGAGGCCGCGTTGCAGACCAGAGTGACAGCGCTTGCCGCCGAACTGGCGAATGCGAATGCCAGGCGCCCGAGCAGCTTCAACCTGTTGTCGCGGGTGACGCAATCGAGTATTCGGCGGCGGGTCGGCGCCGCGGTCAGGGCGGGCGATAGCGCGCGCCGATCCGGCAAATGGGTGGCGGCGGCACGCCATTACCACCGGGCGCTCGATCGCTCGCCCGATCTGACGGCAATCTGGGTGCAGCTCGGACACGCGCTCAAGGAACAGGGCGATCACCGCGGAGCGGAAGACGCCTATCGTCGCTCACTGGCGCTGGAGGCATCGGTGGCTGACACGCACCTGCAGCTCGGTCACCTGCTCAAGCTGATGTCGCGCTGGGGGGAAGCCGCCGATTGCTATGCCAGGGCGTTGCAGCTCGATCCCGCGCTGCCGGACGCCGGGGGCGAACTCGACCGCCTCACGCCGCTGCTGCTCGATCAAGGCGACAAGGCCCGCGATGGGCGGGACTGGGCCGCCGCCGCCCGCCATTACCGGCGCGCGCTCGACCGCCAGCCCGACCTGATGCCGATCTGGGTGCAGTTCGGGCATGCGCTCAAGGAACAAGGCGATTACCTGGCGGCCGAAGCCGCATACCGGCGCGCGCTGGCGCTCGATCGCTCGGTTGCCGATACGCACCTTCAGCTGGGTCACCTGCTGAAGCTTCAGGCCCGCCGTGCGCTGGCGATCGATGCCTATGCGACGGCAATTCGGCTGGACCCCGATCTGGCGGCCGCTCGCGAGTCGTTGCACGCCCTGGTCGGGTACTCGCCGTCGGAAACCGAGCGCGCGATCCGCGGAGATGGCGGCTTTTCCCGATCAGCCCCCGGCAGCCCCGGCATCTATTCCGCGACCGTCATCGGCGATGTTGCCGAACCGCGCGACATCGCGGCGCCGGCAGGTTTTGCCGCCGACCCGCCGATCCCGCTATCCCCCGCCGACCGCTACGGCGCGCTGTTCGTCGAGGCGAGGCATAAAAACGGCCCGGGCCATGACATAATCTGGCTCGGCGTGATCGATTGGCATTTCCGCATCCAGCGCCCGCAGCACCTCGCCGCCAATCTCGCCGATGCCGGGGCACGGATCTTTTATGTGTCGATCGTCTTCGAACCGGCCGACGAGAAAGGCCGGTTTCGCATCATCGAATCCCCGCATGCCGGCGTGTTCGAGATAAGAATGCGCGTCGCGAACGATGCTTGCGAAAGCATATACCAGGGCCTCGGCGAGCGAACGATCGGCGAATTGCAACTGGCGCTCGACGAGCTGGTCGCCGTCTTGGGCATTCAAGCGCCGATCGTGCTGGTCGAGCATCCCGCATGGCATCAGGTTGCCTGCGGCGTACCGGGCGCCACCGTCGTTTACGATTGTCTCGATCTGGCGACCGGGTTCAGCAATGTGGCCGAGTCGACGGCATCGGCCGAAGACGCCATGCTCGCCAGCGCCGATCTGGTGATTACCGCCTCGCGTCCGCTTGCCGAGCATGTGTCGCATTATCGCTCCAGCGTCATCATTCGCAATGCCGCGGAGGTCGAGTTTTTTGCCCAGGGCTATAGCGATGGGGTCGCGGGCGAGCGCCCGGTCATCGGCTATTTTGGAGCGATCGCCGACTGGTTCAACATCGAGTGGATCGAACACTGCGCCGCGGCGCGGCCGCATTGGGATTTCCGGCTGATCGGCCGCACCGACGGGTGCGACATCTCGCGGGCGGCAAAACTCCCCAATGTCCGCTTTTTCGGCGAGAAGCCGTATCAGGAGCTGCCGCTGTTTTTGCGCGAGGTCGATGTCGCGGTGATCCCGTTCCGACTGGTCGAGCTAATCCGATGCACGAACCCGGTCAAGCTCTATGAATACATGGCGGCGGGAAAGGCAGTCGTGGCGGCCCCGATGCCCGAGGTCATCGAGGCTACCGATCTGGTGTACATCGCCGATGACGCCGCATCCTTTACCAAGTGTATCGAACAGGCTTTGGCCGAAGACAGCCCGGAGCTGCGGCAGCGCCGGCAGAACTGGGCGCGCGAGCACAATTGGGCCAGTCGGGCGGACCAGCTGTCACAGGCGGTCGATGCAGTCTTTCCGTTGGTGTCGATCGTCGTTCTGACCTACAATAATTGGGAGTTCACCAGCGCCTGTCTGTTTTCCTTGCGCAGCTGGAGCGACTATCCAAATCTCGAAATCATCGTGGTCGATAACGCATCGAGCGACCAGACTCGGGAAAGATTGCGCGCACTGGAGCGTCAGGACAGGCGCATACGGGTCATCTTGAACGACGCCAATCTGGGTTTTGCCGGCGGCAACAATGTCGGGCTGCGCAACGCCCGCGGCGAGTATGCGATTTTGTTGAACAACGACACCTTTGTTACCCGCGGTTGGGTACGCGACTTGATTCGACCAATGCAGCTCGATACGCGGATCGGCCTGGTCGGGCCGTTGACCAACAACATCGGCAACGAGCAGAAGGTCGACATCGCCTATCGAGACATGCAGGAAATGCAGGACTCAGCACGGCGTTTCGTGCGCGGCCGGCTGCGCCGGACGCTTGACGCCGCCAATCTCGCATTCTTTTGCGTCGCGATACGCCGCAGCGTGCTGGAGGAAGTTGGCTTCCTCGACGAGGTCTACGGCGTCGGGTTTTTCGAGGACGACGATTACTGCCGGCGGGTAGGTCGGGCAAATTACAAAATGGTCATTGCCGATGATGTGTTTGTGCACCATCACCTTTCGGCGTCCTTCGCCGCGCTCGGCACGAAAGCGGGCGAACTGATGGTGCGCAATCGGGCGATCTTCGAAGAACGATGGGGCCCCTGGCAGCCGCACCGCTACCGTAACGAACCCGGTTTCGGGTGAGCCAGGCCAGGCGGCGCCGGCGCCGGCAGGATTAATTCTTCAAGGAGGGCGCGATCCGGCGCTATGCTCCGGCGGATACCGCTCGGGAGGAAGCACGATGACCGCCGCCGCGCCCAACACCGCCCCCGCCAATGCCCATCGGCCGACCATCGCCGTGACCCGCCACGCGATCGCCGCCGGGCATTACCTCGCCGCGACGGCCGGGTTCGACATCTTGCAGGCTGGCGGCAACGCGGTCGATGCGGGGGTCGCCGCCGGCATCGCGCTCGGCATCCTGCAGATCGATCTGGTCGACTTTGCCGGCGTCGCGCCGATCATGATCTACCTCGCCGAAAAGCGCGAGGTCGTGACGATCGCCGGGCTCGGCACCTGGCCGAAGGCGCTCGACCCGCAATTCTTCATGCGCGAGCACGGCGGCAAGATCCCGCTCGGCGTGTTGCGCACGGTGGTGCCGGCCGCGCCCGACGCCTGGATCACCGCGCTCAGGCGCTACGGCACGATGAGCTTTGGCGATGTCGCTGCGGCGGCGACCCGTCTGGCCCGCGAGGGCTTTCCGATGTATCCGCTGATGGCCGCCAGCCTCAAAAAGCAGGAAGAGCGCCTGCGCGGCTGGCCGTCGAGCGCCTCTGTCCTGTTGCCGAACGGCCACGCGCCGGAAGCTGGCGAGGTGTTCCGCCAGACCGATCTCGCCGCCTCGCTGCAATACATGGCCGACGAGGAGAAGGCCGCTGCCCCACGCGGCCGCGAGGCCGGGCTCGAAGCCGCCCGCGACGCGTTCTACCGCGGCGACATCGCGAAAAAGATCGTCGCCTTTATGAAGGCGGAGGGCGGGCTGCTGTCGGCCGAGGACCTCGCCGACTACCACTCGCCGGTCGGCCCGGCCGAGCGCCGCCGTTTCGGCGACATCGAGGTCTACACCTGCGGCGCCTGGTGCCAGGGGCCGGTACTGTTGCAGACCCTGGCACTGCTCGAAGGCACCGATCTCGCCGCGCTTGGCCACAACAGCGCCGATTACGTGCACACGTTGACCGAGGCGCTGAAGCTCGCCTTCGCCGACCGCGAGGCCTATTACACCGACCCGGCGCTGGGGAATGTGCCGTTGGCGACCCTGATCTCCTCCGAATACGCCGCCGAGCGGCGGAAACTGATACGGCCGGACCGGGCGTGGCCCGAAATGCCGCCGCCGGGCGAGTTGGGGGCCATGGAGCAAAGGCTGCGCGCCAGCCCGCCCAACCCGAACCCCGAGCCTGACACCTCGTATGTCTGCGTCGCCGACCGCTGGGGCAATCTGTTCTCGGCGACCCCGAGCGACGGCTCGTACGGCTCGCCGATGGTGCCAGGGACCGGGCTCATTCCCTCGTCGCGCGGCTCGCAATCGCGCCCCGACCCGCGCCACCCGGCCGGGGTCGCGCCGGGCAGGCGGCCGCGCCTGACCCCGAACCCGGCCCTGGCGATCAAGGACGGCACCGAGTTCCTGCCGTTCGGCACGCCGGGCGGCGACGTGCAGAGTCAGGCGATGCTTCAGGTCTTGCTCAACATCTTCGTGCATGACCAGGACGTGCAGGGCGCGATCGAAAGCCCGCGTTTTGCCAGCTACAGCTATCCCTCGTCGTTCGCGCCCTATGATTATTACCCCGGCCGGCTCAACGTCGAAGGCCGCGTGCCCGAGGCGGTGACCGCCGAACTGGCACGGCGCGGCCACGATGTCGAGCGCTGGCCCGACTGGATTTGGCTAGCGGGCGCGGTCTGCGCGATCCGCAGCGACACCAAGCGCGGCGTCAAGGAAGCCGGTGCCGACCCCCGCCGCGCCGCCTACGCGCTGGGGTGGTGATAACAAACCCTCCCCCGCACCGCCTGAATTTCCCTCCCCCGCAAGCGGGGGAGGGCAGGGTGGGGGTCGCTCGCGGTGGGTGAGGGTCGGCGAGGTCGAGCCCGGATTTGCCCCTCACCCTACCTCTCCCCCGGTGGGGGAGAGGGTCTACTGTGGACCGCGTGCAGAGGTGCCCTACCGGCAATATCGCCATCCACTGTCGAGCGTCCATGCCGTTCACGCCATTCCATCTCGGAGCGGGAGCCGTATTCAAAGCCATCGGTGGCTCACGGTTCAGCTTCATGGTTTTCGGTGGCTCGCAGGTGCTTATGGATATCGAGCCGCTCGTCGGGATCATTCAAGGGCACGCCATCCTGCATGGCCCCTCGCATACACTCCTCGGCGCACTCGTGATCGGTCTCGTGTCCGGCGCAATTGGCCGTCCGGCGAGTGAGATAGCGCTGAGGCAGCTGAAGATCGAGCATCATCCGTTGACCTGGACGGTCGCGTTCTCCAGCGCGTTCATCGGCACTTTTTCCCATGTCGGCCTCGACGCAGTCATGCACAGGGACATGAATCCCCTTTGGCCTTTCGCTGCGGGTAATGGGCTGCTTGGCATCATCTCGGTCGGATGGCTGCACATGCTCTGTCTGATCTCAGGCTTGCTCGGTGCGCTGATCATAGGTGGTAGAAAATATTTTCTTGGTTCCGAGCCTGCTAAACGCCCCTGATCAGACCCGTGAAAGCGGCCCCTCACTAGTTAGCAACATCATCGATCCAATCACCTCCGCTTCTCGGGCGCTTGGCTCAGCCCTCCGGCCCGCGGCGGCGGATGCCCTCGTAGGGGGTGCCGTCGCGGTGGGTGTAGGCGGCGGGTTTGCCGCCGGCCGGGGCCACCATGTCGATATCGGAATAGTAGCCGACGCTGCCGAGCACCCGGCTGCCGATCTCGAGCACGATTGCGTCCTGGCCGGAGCGGTTCTGCAGGCAGTGGCCGTCGCGGTCGTTGGCCGGGAAGCCGGCCGCGTCGCCGGCGCGCAATATCTCCTCGCCAGCGTCGGTGACGAGGACCACCTCGCCCGATACGACATAGACGAACTCGTCCTCGCCGGTGTGCCAGTGGCGCTGGCTCGACCACGCGCCGGGCGGCAGGCGCAGCAGGTTGACGCCGAACTGCGTCAAACCCGCCAGATCGCCGAGCCGGGTGCGCTCGCGCGCCCGGCATGGCTCATCGAACGGCGGCGGGTACAAGGTGCCGACCGTTGCCTGCAATTTGCTCATATCGATGCGCTTTGCCATCACCTACCTCCCGTCAAGTACGCCTCGTCATTTCCACTTACATAATTCGTCATTGCGAGGAGCGCAGCGACGCAATCTCGATAGGCTGAGCATATGCGGCACGAGATTGCTTCGCTTCGCTCGCAATGACACCCGGTAGACTTACCCGACCAGCGGCTCGTGCTCGGTCCGCTCCCCGGCCGGGACGAAGCCGCGATCCTTGGGTCCGGTATAAAGCTGGCGGGGGCGGACGATGCGGGTTTCGGGGTCGGTCATCATCTCGTTCCAATGGGCGACCCAGCCGACCGTGCGCGCGACCGCGAAGACCGGGGTGAACATGTCGGGCGGCAGGCCCAGGGCGCGGAAGATCATGCCGGAGTAGAAATCGACGTTCGGGTAAAGCTTGCGCTCGACGAAATACTCGTCTTCGAGCGCGATCCGCTCCAATTCCATCGCCAAGGTCAATAGCGGGTCGTCCTTGCCGAGCGCGTCCAGCACCTCGCGGCATAGCGGGCGCAGCACCTTGGCGCGCGGGTCGTAGCTCTTGTAGACGCGGTGGCCGAACCCGCTGAGCCGGAACGGGTCGTTCTTGTCCTTGGCGCGCCGCAGCATCTCGGGAATGCGCTCGACGCTGCCGATCTCTTGCAGCGTTTGCAATACGCCCTCGTTGGCGCCGCCATGCAGCGGCCCCCACAGCGCCGCGATCGCCGCCGCCGTCGCGGCGAACGGATTGGCCCGGGTCGAGCCGACCAGCCGCATCGCCGAGGTCGACGCGTTCTGCTCGTGGTCGGCCTGGATGATCAACAGGGCGTCGAGCGCCCGCACCATCGCCTCGGGCGCACGATAGGTCTCGCACGGCACCGCGAACAGCATGTGCAGGAAATTCTCGGCGTACCCCAGATCGTTGCGCGGATAGATGAACGGCTGGCCGAGCGAATATTTGTACGCCATCGCGGCGATCGTCGGCATCTTGGCGATCAGCCGGTGCGAGGCGACCAGCCGATGGCGCGGATCGAAGATGTCGAGGCTGTCGTGATAGAACGCCGCCAGCGCGCCGACCACCCCGCACATCACCGCCATCGGGTGCGAATCCCGGCGAAACCCGCGATAGATCGCGTGCAATTGCTCGTTGACCATCGTGTGGTGGGTGATGTCGTCGGTGAATTTTTCCTTTTGCGCGGCGCTGGGCAGTTCGCCGTTGAGCAGCAGCCAGCACACCTCCAGGTAGTCCGATTGCTCGACCAGCCGGTCGATCGGATAGCCGCGGTAGAGCAGAATTCCCTCGTCGCCGTCGACATAGGTGATCGCCGAACGGCAGGCGCCGGTCTGGCCGAAAGACGGGTCGTAGGCCCAGCAGCCGGTCTCCTCGCGCAGCCGGCGAATGTCGATCATCGCCGGCCCCAGCGTCGGCTCCAACAGCGGCAGCTCGGCGCGTTGGTTGCCATGGCCGAAATCGATCTTCTGGGCGAGAGCAGGCTGTTGAGCAGGAACAGGCATCGCACACCTCCGGAGCTGAAAACGCCGCAAACTTGATATTGCACCGCACAATGTGTCAATCTTGATTCTATGCAGTCAACTAATGAAGATTCTCTGCTCAATGCGCGGGAGACGGCCGCGCGGCTCGGCGTCAAGGTCGATACGCTTTATGCGTATGTCAGCCGCGGGCTGTTGCGCTCGGTCGCGGTGCCGGGCAGCCGCGAGCGGCGCTACCGGGCCGAGGAGGTCGAGCGGTTTCGCGCGAGCCGCGGCGCCGACCGGGGGCGCGAGACGCTCGTTCCGGTCATCGACTCGGCGATCTGCCTGATCGAGGGCGGGCGGTTTCATTACCGCGGGATCGACGCGGTGACCCTATCGGAGACCGCGACTCTGGAGGAGATCGCCGCGCTGCTGTGGGCGGAACAGCCCGGCGCCGCGGGTTTGGCCGCGCCCCCCACCCCTGACCTCGCCGGTTCGATGGAGGAGGGCGACGCACCACATAAGCCCTCGGGCCTGATCGAGCGCTGCCAGATCCGACTGGCGATGCTGGCGGCGCGGGACCCCGCCGCGCTCGACCTGACCCGTGCCGGGGTCATCCGAACCGGGCGCCTGATCCTGCCGGAGCTGGTCGGATGCGTCGGCGACAGGCCCGCCCCCTCCGGTCCGGTGCACCGGGAAATGGCGGCGGCGTGGCGGCTCGACGCCGCCGGGAGCGAGATCGTGCGGCGCTGCCTGGTGCTGTTGGCCGACCACGAGCTGAACCCGTCGAGCTTTGTCGCGCGCTGCGTCGCCTCGACCGGTGCGACCCCGTATGCGGTCGTGTCGGCGGCCTTGAGCGCGCTGTCGGGACGGCGCCACGGCGGCGCTTCGGCGCGGGCCGAAGCCCTCTTTCACGAGATCGGACAGAGCCCCGATCCGATGGCGGTCATGGCGGCGCGGCTCGCCCGCGACGAAACCCTGCCCGGGATGGGCCACCCGCTTTATCCGCAGGGCGACCCGCGCGCTCTGGCGATTGTCGAGGCGCTGACCGCGGCGCAGCCGGAAGCCGGCGCGCGCATTGCCGCGACCGCGCTTGCCGCAATGCAGCTGACAGGGCGATATCCGAACGTCGATTTCGCGCTCGGCGCGACCGTGACGGCGCTCGGTCTGCCGCGGGGCAGCGCGCTCGCGCTGTTCCTGGTTGCCCGCACGGTGGGCTGGATCGCGCATGCGATCGAACAATACGAAAGCGGGGAGCTGATCCGGCCGCGCGCCCGCTATACCGGCCGGCGGCCCTGACGTGCACCGTTAATCACCGATAGGATTCAGGAATTCAACCACGCCCCGGAAGTGCCGTTCGTTTGCGGTCAGGACGAGACTAGCCCCCGTTCAGCAGGCTGAACGATATTCCGGCTCGCGCGGCGGCGGCGGGTGCGCTAGCATGGCGACGCCCCGAATTTCCACCCTAAGCTCCATTGCGGAGGAACCCTGATGAGCCGCGTCTACAACGTCATCGACGCCGATGGCCACATCCTCGAGCCGCTCGATCTGTGGGAAAAATACATGGATCCGAAGTTCCGCGACCGCGCGCCGCGGCTCGTCAAGGACAACAAGACCGGCAAGGAGAAGCTGCTCGTCGAGGAGCAGATGCTCGGCAGCGAGCAAGGCATGGGCGGGATCGGCGGCGTCGGCGCGCGCCAGGGTGAGGTCAAGGCGGCCGAGCTGCAATACGAGGACGGGCGCCCCGGCGGGTTCGACCCGCACAAGCGCATCCCCGACATGGACCTCGACGGCATCGATGCCGCGTTCCTCTATCCGAGCATGGGCCTGTTCGCCGGCGCGGTGCAGGATCCGGCGCTCGCCGGCGCGTTGTGCCGCGCCTACAACCGCTGGCTCGCTGATTACTGCAAGCCCTACCCCGACCGGCTGTTCGGCATCGCGATGCTGCCGATGCAATCGATCCCGCACGCGATCGAGGAGATGCGGTTCGCCAAGAAGGAGCTCGGCTTCAAGGGCTGTTTCCTGCGGCCCAACCCGTACAACAACAAGATGATCAACCACCCCGATTACGAGCCGTTCTGGGACGCGGCCGAGGATCTTGACATCGCGATCGGGTTCCACGAGGGCGGCAGCTCCGGCATGCCGACGGTCGGCATCGACCGCTTCGAGGGCCGCGCCGCCAAGCACATCGTCAGCCATACGATGGAGATGATGCTGGCCGCGCTCGCGGTCATTTGGGGCGGGGTCTGCGAAAAACACCCGAAGGTCCGCATCGGGTTTCTCGAATCGGGCGGCGGCTGGATCGCGCCCTGGCTCGACCGCATGGACCGGCATTTCGATGATCAAGGTTTTAATGATTCGGGTTTGACCATCCGGCCGAGCGATCTGTTCCGGCGCAATTGCTGGATCTCGTTCGAGCCGGTCGAGGGCAGCCTTGGCGTCCTCGCCGACTATATCGGCCCCAACAAGATCATGTGGGCGACCGACTACCCGCACCGCGACGGCTTCTTCCCCGGCGCCCCCGACATGGTGCGCGAACGCCTGAAGGGCACCTCCGCCGCCACCCAGCGCGGCGTCCTCGCCGGCGGCGCCATGGGTTTTTACGGGTTGAACTGACGATCTGAGGGCTCCGCAAGCAGCCCCCAATCCTGATCCCCGGGCTTGACCCGGGGATCTCCCGCAAGGGCCGTAGGGCGGAAAAGCGCAGCGCATTCCGCCGATTTCTGTGGCGACCCGCCGGTACGTCGGCGGCCCCTCGAAGGCAGCCGACCCGGCGGCGGCGAAGTGTGGGCGGATCACCGGTCTTTCCGCCCAGCGAGGCTTTCCCGGTTGCGGCGACAGTGGCGGAATGCGCTTCGCTTTTCCGCCCTACGCTCGCTACTAAAGCCCGCCCGCCCTCTCCCCCCACGGGCCCCACGGGCGGAGAGGGGATGGCCGGTATAGCGCGACTCTGGGTACTACGCCGCCGGGCGTTGGCCGTGCATGGGCAACGGAGGAACAATGTCGGGTTATGTGACTTCAAGCGTCTGGATCGATCGCGATTCCGGGCAGTTCGACATGACGATCTCATACACGATCGACGGCTACAGCGACCCCGAGACCGGCGAATATTTTGGCCAAACGTCGTGGCTCGCCACCTACGGCGGGGGCGGCACCAGCGGTTATGGCAGCGAGTCCGAGACGGTACCGATCTATATAGGGTTCGCCGGCGGCGAAGAGCTCATCGGTAGCACGTTGGGGTTCAGCGCGTTCAACACATTCAGCGGCGACGCGGTCTACGAGCAGTGGAATATCCTTAGCGCCGCCTACGCCTCCGGCGACCTGACGGCCATCGGCAGCTCCGGCGCCGACATTGTCATCACCGGGTTCGGCAACGACACGGTCTTCGGCAACGACGGCAACGATATCCTCGACACCGGCGACGGCGCCGACACGCTTGACGGAGGCGAGGGCGCGGACCAGCTCAATGGCGGCTCTGGCGATGACACGCTCGACGGGGGAGAGGGCGCGGACCACCTCGATGGCGGCTTTGGCGACGACACGCTGATCGGCGGCGGCGGCGACGATTTTTACATGGTCGGCTCGGCCGGCGATGCCGTGGTCGAGATATCGGGCGGCGGCAACGATGTCGTCATGACCTCGTTCAGCTACACGCTCGGCGACGAGGTGGAGCAGCTGATCCTCAACGGCTTCGGCCCGCTCGATGGGACCGGAAATGCCGGCAACAACGGGATTTACGGCAACCACGACAGCAACGTCCTGAGCGGGCTGGCCGGAAACGATTGGCTGAACGGCTACGGCGGGGCCGACACGCTGTATGGCGGCATCGGCGATGACAACCTCGACGGCGGCGTCGGCGACGACACGATGGAAGGCGGCGCCGGCGACGACACCTACATCGTCGATTCAAACGCCGACACGGCGATCGAATCCGCCGGCGGCGGGGTGGATACGGTCGAGGTCTATTGGCTCGGCAGCTACACGCTGGGTGACGAGGTCGAGAACCTGACCCTGCTGTGGGACACGGATTTCCACGGCACCGGCAGCCAGCAGGCGAACGTTTTGACCGCCGGCGCCGGCAACGACACGCTGGTCGGCCTCGGTGGCGATGATCTGCTGCAAGGCGGCAACGGCGACGATACGCTCGAAGGCGGTGCCGGTGCGGACCAGCTTGTCGGCGGCGACGGGCTCGATACCGCCAGCTATTCGGCGGCAGGGGGCGGCATCTCCCTCAACCTTGCGACCGGAGGCTCCCGCGGCGACGCGCTGGGGGACATTTTTGACGGCATCGAGCAGGTGCTGGGCAGCGGCTTCGCCGATGTTATCGTCGGCAATGAGAGCGCGAACCAGCTGACCGGCGGCGCCGGCCGCGACCGCATTTTGGGCGGCGCGGGGAATGATTTTGTCGTCGGCGGCACCGGAGCCGACCAGCTGCATGGCGGCGCCGGCGAGGACTGGGTCAGCTATTTCGGTTCGGCCGACGCGGTGACCGTCAACCTGGCGGCGCGCGCGGTCGCGGGCGGCGACGCCCAGGGCGACACGATCATCGGCTTCGAGAATGCGGCGGGCGGCAACGGCGATGATCTCCTGACCGGAAACGGCGGCGCCAACCGCCTGTTCGGTGACGCCGGTGCCGATACCCTGCGGGGCTGGGGCGGCGACGATACGATCGAGGGCGGCACCGCGGCCGACAATTTGTTGGGCGGCCAGGGCTTCGACCAGTTGAGTTATGCGAGTTCGCTGCAGGGTGTGACGATCGACATCGGCACCGGAGCAGCGTCCGGCGGCGACGCCGAGGGCGATGTCTACAGCGGTATCGAAGGGGCGATCGGCAGCGCCTTCGCCGACATCATCACCGCCGGTCCGGGGGGCGCGAGCCTGTCGGGAGGCGACGGGGACGATATCCTCACCGGCGGCGCCGGCGACGATACGATCGCGGGCGGCGCCGGCACCGATTTGTTGGATGGCGGGGCCGGCATCGATACGCTGAGCTACGCCGGGTTTGGCGGCTGGGTGTCGATCTCGCTGCCCTCCAGCACCGCCTATGAATTTTACGGCACAATCGACGGGCTCGCCAATTTCGAGAACGTCGTGGGCAGTTCCTATGGCGATTCGATCTACGGCGATGAAGCGGCGAACGCGATCGATGGCGGGGCCGGCGGCGACTACATCATCGGGTTCAGCGGCAACGATCTGCTGACCGGCGGCGAGGGGGACGATTTCTTCCACGTCGACTGGAACGCCGGGAACGACATCATCCTCGACTTCCACGCCGGGGACGACATGGAGGATGAGATCGGGCTTGGCTTTGGCTTCGAGTTCGACACCTTCTCCGAGGTCATCGCGGTGGCGACCCAATCGGGCGCGGACACGATTCTGAATTTCACGCCGGAAACGCGGCTGACCTTGGTCGGTGTCGATATGGCCACGCTCACCGAAGCCGATTTTTATTTCAACTGAGCGCGCCCTTGCGCAATTCTGAACGACATTCAGACTCGCCACCGCGTCCGGTGCTGCGTTAGGATGCCGCAGCGATTTGCTGACCCGGAGGAACCCCTGATGAGCCGCGCCTACAACGTCGTCGATGCCGACGGTCACATCCTCGAGCCGCTGGATCTGTGGGACCATTACATCGATCCGAAGTTCCGCGACCGGGCGCCGCGCATCGTCACGGGCGACAACGGCAAGCAATGTCTTGTGATGGACGAGCACGTCGTCGGCAACAATCAGCGCGGCATTGGCGGCATCGGCGGGGTCGGCGCGCGCCAGGGCATCGTCGCGGCCGACGCGATGGAATACAAGGACGGCAAGGCCGGCGGGTTCGACCCGCACGCCCGCATCCCCGATATGGATGCCGACGGCATCGACGCCGCCTTTCTCTATCCGAGCCTCGGCCTCTTTTCCGGTGCGATCCAGGACCCGGAACTCGCCGCCGCCACCTGCCGCGCCTATAACCGCTGGCTCGCCGATTACTGCAAGCCCTACCCGGACCGGCTGTTCGGCGTCGCGATGCTGCCGATGCAATCGGTCGATCTCGCGATCGCCGAGATGCGCTTCGCCAAGAAGGAATTGGGCATGAAGGGCGGCTTCATCCGGCCCAACCCGTACAACAACAAGATGATCAACCACCCCGATTACGAGCCGTTCTGGGCGGCAGCGGAGGATCTCGACTTCGCGATCGGGTTCCACGAGGGCGCCGCCGCCGGCATGCCGCAGGTCGGCATCGACCGCTTCGAGGGCCGCGGCGCCCGCCACATCATCACCCACACGATGGAGATGATGCTGGCCTGTCTCGCGGTGATTTGGGGCGGGGTGTGCGAGAAGCACCCGAAGATCCGCATCGGGTTTCTCGAATCGGGCGGCGGCTGGATCGCGCCGTGGCTCGACCGCATGGATCGGCATTTCGACGACCAGGGGTTCAACGATTCGGGGCTGACGATCCGCCCGAGCGAACTCTTCCGGCGCAATTGCTGGATCTCGTTCGAGCCGGTCGAGGGCAGCCTGCGCGTGCTCGCCGACTATATCGGGCCGCACAAGATCATGTGGGCGACCGACTACCCGCACCCGGACGGGTTTTTCCCGGGCGCGCCCGACATGGTCAAAAAGCAGCTCGAAGGATTGTCGGCCGCGACCAAGCATCAAGTGATGGCCGGCGGCGCGATGGGCTTTTACGGGCTGAACTAAGGAGAAGGTGTCATCCCGGCGAAAGCCGGGACCCATCCTTCAAGCGCTCGAACGGTCGCCACGATGGGTCCCGGCTTTCGCCGGGATGACAACCAAATGGCGGCGATTGCCGGGCAAATGCGAAATGTCAGGAGGATTCAGGATGACGCGCGCTTACAACGTCGTCGATGCCGATGGTCATATCCTAGAGCCGCTCGATTTGTGGAGTCAGTACATCGACCCGGCGTTCCGCGACCGCGCGCCGCGCATCGTCAAGGCCGAGAACGGCAAGGAACGGCTCGTCATCGACGAGAACCCGGTCGGCGACAGCCGGATCGGGATCGGCCGGATCGGCGGGGTCGGCGCCCGGCAGGGCATCGTCGCGGCCGACACGATGGAATACAAGGACGGCAAGGCCGGCGGGTTCGACCCGCACGCCCGCATCCCCGACATGGATGCTGACGGCATCGACGCGGTTTTCCTCTATCCGAGCCTCGGGCTGTTCTCGGGCGCGATCCAGGACCCCGAACTCGCCGCCGCGGTATGCCGGGCGTACAACCGCTGGCTCGCCGATTACTGCAAGCCCTACCCCGATCGTCTGTTCGGCGTCGCGATGCTGCCGATGCAATCGGTCGATCTCACGATCGCCGAGATGCGCTTCGCCAAGAAGGAACTCGGCTTTAAGGGCGGCTTTATCCGGCCCAACCCGTACAACAACAAGATGATCAACCACCCGGATTACGAGCCGTTCTGGGCCGCCGCCGAGGACCTCGACTTCTCGATAGGCTTCCACGAGGGCGCCTCGGCCGGCATGCCGCAGGTCGGCGTCGATCGCTTCGAGGGGCGCGGCGCGCAGCACATCATCAGCCACACGATGGAGATGATGCTGGCCTGCCTGGCGGTGATCTGGGGCGGCGTGTGCGAGAAGCACCCGAAGATCCGCATAGGCTTTTTGGAATCCGGCGGCGGCTGGATCGCGCCGTGGCTCGACCGCATGGACCGCCATTTCGACGATCAGGGCTTCAACGATTCGGGGCTGACGACGCGCCCGAGCGAACTCTTCCGGCGCAATTGCTGGATCTCGTTCGAGCCGGTCGAGGGCAGCCTGAAGTTCCTGGCGGACTATATCGGCCCCAACAAGATCATGTGGGCGACCGATTACCCGCATTCGGACGGCTTCTTCCCCGGCGCCCCCGAGATGCTCAAGAAGCAGATCGAAGGGCTGTCGCCCGCGACCCGGCACGGTGTCATGGCCGGCGGCGCGCTGGGCTTTTACGGAATGAATTGAATGTTGGGTCGATAAAACTTGTCGTCCCGGCGAAAGCCGGGACCCATTTCTACGCCGCTCGAATGGTTGCCGCCATGGGTCCCGGCTTTCGCCGGGACGACAGTAATGGTGTGACGGAAACATTACAAAGCGGTGTGTAGCCAAGGAGGAAAATTCTGATGAATCGCGCCTATAATGTTGTCGACGCCGACGGCCATGTGCTCGAACCGCTCGATCTGTGGGACCATTACATGGACCCGAAATTCCGTGAGCGGGCGCCGCGGCTGATCAAGGACACCGACGGCAAGGAGCGCCTGGTGATCGAAGAACGGGTGCTGGGCAGCGCCCAGGCCGGGCTCGGCGGCGCCGGCGCGGTCGGCGCCCGCCAGGGCGTCGTCGCGTCGAACACGATGGAGTACAGGGACGGCAAGGCCGGCGGGTTCGATCCGCATGCGCGGATGCCCGACATGGACGCGGACGGCATCGACGCCGCGTTTCTGTTTCCGACGCTCGGCCTGTTTTCCGGCGCGATCCAGGACCCGGAACTGGCGGCTGCGACCTGCCGCGCCTACAACCGCTGGCTCGCCGATTACTGCAAGCCCTACCCCGACCGGCTGTTCGGCATTGCGATGCTGCCGTTGCAATCGGTCGACTTGGCGATCGCCGAGATGCGTTTCGCCAAGAAGGAGCTCGGCTTCAAGGCCGGCTTCATCCGGCCCAACCCCTACAGCAGCAAGATGGTCGACGACCCGATGTACGAGCCGTTCTGGGCGGCCGCCGAGGATCTCGACTTCGCGATCGCGTTCCACGAAGGCGCGGGCGGCGGCATGCCGCAGGTCGGCATCGACCGCTTCGAGGGACGCGGCGCGCGCCACATCATCACCCACACGATGGAGATGATGCTGGCCTGCCTCGCGGTGATCTGGGGCGGGGTGTGCGAGCGCCACCCGAAATTGCGCATCGCCTTCATGGAGTCCGGCGGCGGCTGGGTCGCGCCGTGGCTCGACCGGATGGACCGCCATTTTGACGACCAGGGCTTTAACGATTCCGGCCTGAAGACGCGCCCCAGCGAGCTCTTCCAGCGCAATTGCTGGATCTCGTTCGAGCCGGTCGAGGGCAGCCTGCACGTGCTCGCCGACTATATCGGGCCGCACAAGATCATGTGGGCGACCGACTACCCGCACCCGGACGGGTTCTTCCCGGGCGCCCCCGACATGGTCAGGAAACAGCTCGCCGGGCTGTCGGCCGAGACCCAGCGCCAGGTCATGGGCGGCGGCGCCAGGGGATTCTACGGGCTGAACTAGATTGCCGGCGGCGGGGGCTGACATCTGCCCTTCGGTGCATTAATATCAAGGGCAACCGGGGAAGGGGGCTAAACCTTCCCCGGCGCCCTGGCCTCAGCTAGAACCGGATCCTGATTGCGATCTTGATCCGGCCCAAGCGAAGGGCCAGGAGGAGACGGAACGGTCTCATTCCACTTCTCCTCCTTGCCGGCGGGCTCATTCCCGCCGGCAAGATCGAGCATAGTGAAAGCGGGTTTTCGCGACGACCGGTTAAACCGGCTGTGCTGCAAACTCCCGCTCGTGCGCCGCGATCTGCTCGGCGTAATTGTCGCGGTAGCGCCCGTACACCCGTTCGTGGCGCTCCAGCGCGGCCGGGTGCAGTTCGCCCTCGGGCGCCGGGATCGGATCGAAATTCCCGCCGGTGTCCCGGCCCCGCACGAGCCGGGCGCACATCCGCACCGAGCCGGTCAGACGGCAATGCGCCGGGATGTAGCTGATGCCGATCCCGACCCGGCGGTGGCTTGCCCGGTTGGGTGGCGAGCGGTGCCGGCACAGCGTGTGGTGCAGCGAGAAGCTGCCGGCGTCGAGCGCCATCGTCGCCGTCTTGCTGTCGTCGATCCGATCGACGATCGCCTGACCGCCGCCGTTGATGCTGTTCGGGAGATTGAGCGCGGCATGACGCATCTGTAGCGGGCTCCCTTGCGACGACGCGACCTCCATGCAGCCGGCCTCGGCGCCGGCGTCGCTCAGCGCGATCCAGGCGGTGACGTGCTCGTGCGGCGTCAGGCCAAAATAGGTCGCGTCCTGGTGCCAGGCGGTAAAGGCCGGGCTGTTGCCTTCCTTGATGAACCACGTCGCGGTGTAGACCAGGATATCTGGCCCGATCACATCCTCAACGACGTCCAGCACCCGCGGATGGGTGACCAGCGCATCGACCCAGGGCAGCATCACATAGCTCGCCGAGCGCCAGCGCCGGTCGGCCTGGTTGACCGGCCGGCCGAGCCATTGCTCGTAGCGCGCGAGACCGGCATTGCTTGCGGCAAGCTCGTCGGCCGACAGGGCCGGGAACGGGAACAGGTAGCCGTCGCGGCGATAGCTCTCGATTTGGGCTTGCGTCAGCATCTCGGTCCCCTCTCGCCGGCTTGATTGCCCCAATGGAGCCGGGAGCCATCTTCCATGCAAGTGTTTCGTCGCTCGGAGCGGCCGAGAGTGCGCCGGGCGGCGGCTCGTGTAGCGCGCGATCGCGCGACGCTCGGGCTTGTTGAGCCGCCGCCGGGCGCCCGCTATCCTCGGTCGATCGAGGGAGGACTGATATGGATTTCGCCGACGCGCCCGAGCATGCCGCGTTCCGCCGCGAGTTTCGCGACTGGCTCGACGCCAATCTGACCGAGGATTTGAAGGTCGAGGACGCGCAGGACCAGCGCGTCGCCCCCGATCGCGAGACGCTGGACCGGCGCCGGGTCTGGCAGCAGAAGATGCACGCGGCGGGGTGGATCGGCATCGCCTGGCCCAAGGATTATGGCGGGCGCGGCGCCAATTTCATGCAGCAGGTGATCTTCGACGAGGAGTATTTCCGCGCCCGCGCGCCGATCCTGCCCGGCACGGTCGGGATGAGCCTGTTAGGTCCGACCCTCATTCATTGGGGCAATGAAGATCAGAAAAAGCGCTATCTGCCGAAGATCCTGACCGCCGAGGAAATCTGGTGCCAGGGCTATTCCGAGCCGGGCGCAGGCTCCGACCTCGCCAGCCTGCGCACCCGCGCGATCGACAAGGGCGACCATTTCCTGGTCAACGGCCAAAAGGTGTGGACCTCGGGCGCGCATTTCGCCGATTGGTGTTTCCTGCTCGTGCGCACCGACCCCGACGCACCCAAGCATCACGGCATCTCGTATCTGCTGGTCGATATGAAAACGCCGGGGATCGAGGTGCGGCCCTTGGTTCTGCTGAACGGCCACCGCCATTTCAACGAGGTGTTTTTCCAGGATGTCGTCGTGCCGAAGGAAAACCTGCTCGGCCCGCTCAACGAAGGCTGGAAGGTCACGACGACGACGCTGGCGTTCGAGCGCGGCGGCGCCGGCGGACGCGATCACTCCGCCCAGATCGCGCGCCTGACCGAACTCGCCAAGCAATTCCCCAGCCGCCAGGAGCCGGCCTGGCGCGACAGTCATATCCGCCAGCAACTGGCGCAGCTCGCGATCGACGCCAAGGCGTTGCAGGTGACAAGGCTGCGCGGCCTGACCCGCCGGCTGCGCGGCGAGCCGCCCGGCCCCGAGGGCTCGATTTTGAAGCTATTCGGCTCGGAACTGGCGACCCGGATCGCCGATTTTTCGAGCACTCTGCTCGGCCCTTACGCCACCTTGGAAACACCGACCGAATTGGTGCCCGACGCGCCGCGCTGGGCGCACCGGGTACTCGGCGCGCGGCAATACACGATCGCCGGCGGCACCAGCGAAATCCAGCGCAACATCATCGGCGAACGCGTGCTGGGGTTGCCGCGAGGGTGAGGCGGACCGCGGCGGGTATGGACGATTCCAACAAGCGGCATCATGTCTTCGGTAATCCGGACCACAATCTCGATGTGCTGATTCAGGAATGCGGAAGCGAAGAAGCGGCCGGGCGTGCTATCGTGGCGGCTGTCAACCAAGCTTACCGTGACGGCAGTCTCGTTGTGGATTCAAACGGCCGTTACCGGCAGGTGTTCGATGTGGGTGGCAACCCGGTGACGGTGCGCGGCAGGATCGTCGGCGGCGTCGTGCGTATCGGATCCGCCTGGATTCGACCGTTGGCGATTGAGGATGACGATGTCTAAGATTTATCCGGCCGAATTGCGGATTATTCGTTCGATGCTCGGCAAGAAATTCGGAGTGGGATCGCCGCTTGTCGAGCGCGCAACGTCCCTAGAAATCGAGACTCGGCACATGACGGGTACCGGCTACTACGCCCACTTTGTCAATGCGAAAGCATTGCCTCGTGTGGAAACCCTCAATACCGAGCTGTCGGAGGACTATAAGACGAATCGAGAACCTCCCTGCGACTTGGTTGGTTTCACGTTATTTGTCAGAGATGGTTACCTCAGTTCTTTTGAAGGTTATACATTTGGCGATGTCAGGTGGCCTGACGATGTCATGGAGAAGTGGCTGGTCCTGGATCCGGCATGAGCTTCCTTCGACTCGATCGCCAGCGTCACCAGCGAAATCAGCGCAACATCATCGGCGAGCGCGTGCTGGGGTTGCCGCGAGGGTGAGGCTGTGCGGGTTCGGGATTCTGCGGTTTCCGCGCCCTCAACCGTCATGGCCGGACCTGATCCGGCCATCCACGCCGTTGTCCGTCGCGCCTCCGTGGATGACCGGGTCAAGCCCGGTCATGACGATTTTTTTGTAGCGAGCGCGTGCTCTGGCATTATTGCGACTTGGTCGTTCGATTGGTTATGACCGAGCTGAACCCCGGCCGGGATGCACTCATGCGGCTGTCGCCGGCTGGTGGCGTGCGACTCGCCGGCATCGACCTCTCGCAACCACTGTCGTCCGATCAGAAGGACGCGATCGTCGCGGCCTTTGTCGCCCACCAAGTTGTCGTCTTTCCGGAACAGTCGCTGAGCCGGGAGCAGCAATTTGCTTTCGCGGCGAATTTTGGCGAGGTCGAGGCCCATGGTGCGCATCGCCCAGCGGACAAAGCCGGGGGTAAAGCCGGGGACAAGCGCTACGCCGTCGCGCATGTGATGACCAATCTCGATGCCGACGGCAACCCGACGGTCAGATTATCCCCGGCCGCCAATTACCATTGGCACACCGACAAGCCCTATCGCGCCAGACCGCCGCTGATGACCTTGCTGCATGCGGTCGAACTGCCGCCGCGGGGTGGCGACACCGAATTCGCCAACACGGCGCTCGCCTATGAATCGCTGCCGGACGAAACCAGGCGCCGGATCGCCGGGTTGCGGGCGGTGTTTCGGCCGGCGTTCGACCCGAGCGGGGCCTGTGCGGACCATCCGCTGGTGCGCACCCATCCCGACACCGGCCGAAAATCGCTCTACCTCGGCAACCACGCGACGCATATCCTCGGCATGGCGCAAGCGGAGGGCGCGGCGCTGCTCGGCGAGCTTCTCCATCACGCGACGCAGCGGGATTTCGTGTATGTGCACCGCTGGCGCATCGGCGACCTGATCATGTGGGACAATCGGTGCCTCTTGCACCGTGCCGTCGCCAATTACGACGTGCTCCGAGACCGGCGGATCATGCATCGCAGCGTCGTCAGGGGCACGGCGCCGTTCTGAGCACGCGGAGGATCGAGATGCGCCTGTTGATCGCGATGATGAAGCACGAGACCAACACCTTCTCGCCGGTGCCGACGCCGCTCCAGCGCTTCGGGCATGGGCCGGGGCCGCTTTACGGCGAGGCGGCGGTCGAGGCCTATCGCGGCACCGGCTCGGGGCTCGGCGCCTATCTCGATCTCGCCGGGCGCGAGGGGGCCGAGATAGTTTTGCCGATCGCCGCCGGTGCGCCGCCGAGCCGCCCGGTCGAGGATGCCGCCTTCGAGCACATCGCCGGGGTGATCTGCGACGCCGTCAGGAAGGGCGGATTTGACGGCATCATGCTCGACCTGCACGGCGCGATGGTCACCGAGAGCGTCGAGGACGGCGAGGGCGAATTGCTGCGCCGCATCCGGGCGATCGACCCGGCGACGCCGATCGCGGTGTCGCTCGACATGCACGCCAACCTCTATGATGCGATCGTCGACAACGCGACAATTGTCACGGGCTATCGCACCTATCCGCACATCGACACCTACGACACCGCGAAGCGCGCCGGCGAGATCCTGCTGGCGACGATGCGCGGCGAGGTCCGGCCGGTCATGGCGTGGGGCAACGTGCCGATGCTGCCGCATGTCATGCGCCAGGGCTCGGACGACCACCCGAACCGGGAATTGCAGGCCCGCGCCGCGGCGATGACAACGGAAGGCGCGCTTGCCGCGAGCCTGTTCACCGGCTTTCCGCATGCCGACATCGCCAATGCCGGGCTCTCGGCGGTCGTCGTGACCGACGGCGACCGGGCTCTCGCCGAGCGGCTGCGCGACGAACTATTGGAACAGGCCTGGGCCGATCGCGCGGATTTCGTCTACCGGATCGAGCCGCTCGAACAATCGCTGGCGCGCGCCGCGGCAATAGCGCCACCCCAGCCCGGCGACGGCCCGATCGTACTGCTCGACCATTACGACAATTGCGCCTCGGGTGGCACGATGGACACGACTGCCGTGCTCGCCGCGATCATGCGCATGGGGCTCGACAACGTCGCGGCGTTCGCGATCTACGACCCCCAGGCGGTGCAGCAGGCGATCGCCGCCGGGATCGGCGCCGAAATCTCGCTGGCGATCGGCGGCAAAATCGCGATGCCGGCGATCCCCGGCGACAGCCGTCCGCTGACCGTCACCGGGACGGTCAAGACGATCTCCAACGGCCGCTTCCGCAACAAGGGGCCGATGGGGCGCGGCGTGCTGACGGATATGGGGCCGAGCGTCGTACTCGATACCGGCCGGGTCGAGATCGCGCTGATCTCGCGCCATGTCGAGCCGAGCGACCTCAATTGCCTCCTCGCCCTCGGGATCGACCCGATGCAGAAGCGGTTCGTCATGCTGAAGAGCCGCATCCATTGGCGCGCCGGACTCGGAACAATGGCCAAGGAGGTCGTCGAGTGCGCCGGGATGGGCGTCTGCACCTCGGATTACAGCCAGCTATCCTTCACCAAAGTGCGCCGCCCGATCTACCCGCTCGACTTGCCGAACCGCTGACCGCCGTCGGTCATGTCAAAGTACCAACAGCCCTCTGCACCTGATGCAATCCATATGCGAAAATAATCAAGCCAGCTATCGCGGATATAAATCCTAGTAGATGAAATCCAATTCCCACACGGCGATATCGCTTCGACCGATTATTTTCTAGAATATATGGGTGATCCCAGGTATTATCTCGCAACAATACTGCGCCGGCATTGCAGTAGTTTGTAATATATGCCGATGCGGCTGCCCCGCAAGCCACGAGAACGCCATAAACAAACCACTCCAATTGGTGGGTAATCATACTGAGTTGCTGAAGACTCATATTAGTGCGAGAAGCAAGTCCGCTGATGAACGCAAGGAGCGCTATAGCTGCGCCACCGTTTATCGCTAACACTATCCTGATTGCCGATTGGGCGTGTTTGTCCGCATTTCCATTGAACATATCCCCCATTTTTTCATTGCGATCGTGAGCTCGTTCAGCTTCGCGCAACTTCAACTCATGAGCATATTTTGCAGCATCATGTGAGCTTTGATCGGACATTTGGCAATAATCCAGCTGGTATGGCAGAGGAATGCGGACGGATTATAACATCGGATTCGTAGACGGAGCGAAATAGGAACCACATGAAGCGCATCAGCAAGACGAAGGATGGGTTGAGCGGAAGCGAAACCCATCGCTCGCTGATGCAGCGGTGCATGATGGGTTTCGCTGCGCTCTACCCATCCTACGCGATGCTACTGCACCTGACCTTGGAATGTGCTGCGGTCGATCTATTCCGCAGAACGCCGGCTATAATTCGAGCACCCGGCGCACGCCGTCTTCCACGATGCCCAGATCGGATGCGGAGAGGCGGCCCGAGGCTCGGGTCAGGCGGCGCTTGTCTACGGCTCGCAGCTGGTCGCACACCGCGACCGCACCCGGCCCGGCCGAGGGCGTGGCGACGACGATGGGCGGCCTCGGCTCCGGTCCGGTCGACAATGGGTGCGCATTCCGGTGAAGGTGATCAGCCATTCCGGCTGAAGGTGATCACCGATTCCGGTGATCGTGATCACGCTGATCACGGGCGGCAAAGCCCGGCGTGATGGTGGCAGCGCTCCGCGCCGCCGACGTAAGCGTAGGTTGCATGGGC
>CAMATN010000010.1 GCA_945861155.1 Rhizobium sp. Q54 | reverse complement strand
GTGGCGTGGCGCGGTCCGTAGCTCTTGTATCCGGTGTGCGGCCCCTGGCCGGAGATGCCCCGGTTGCCGATCGGCGGATACTTTGCCAGGCGGACGATGGCGCGCGCCTCCTCGGCGTTTTCCACCTCGGACACCTGGATGCCCATGATGCCCTGATCCAGGATGCCGGGGATCAGATGCGCAAATGATTTGTGCAGCCGCACGATGGGCGAGACGTTCGTGGCCTGAAACCAGCTCGCCAGATTGGCGATCGTTTGGATATCGAACGCGCCGTGCTCGTGGTCGATCGCGCAGTAATCGAAGCCGGCCGCTTCGATGATCCAGGGTACGCCGCGCGAGGCGAACTCCTTGAGACCGGTGCCTAGCGCCGGACGTCCTTCGCGCACCGCCCGCCGTATGCTGTTTTCTTTCATGGCTCGCTCCAGGCTGCCTTCACATTAGTCCATCATAATAGTGCCTGCGCAGTGAAGCGCAATGCGAATTAACTGCCCCTGGGGCCGCGGTTAGTGGTAAATGTCTGTGTTTCAGATTATCGCGACGATAATTGTGTATTTTACTGCCTCACAACGCCACATCCTGTATCTTACTGCCTTCCTGTTATTGTTGGTTCCGCAAACGCAATTTCCAAATCGGCCAAGAGTAAAATGTATCAACTGTGGCTTTGAAACGATGAGCTCCGGATAATCTACGGCCGGGACTGAATGGCCTATTCGACTGGTGGCACCCGAAGGCCTGCCCGTTTTTGGATCGGACCTATATATGACAATCCCGGTTTATCCTGGGCGGTCAGCGGCAGCTTCGGGGCAATTTTTTCAGCCTTCAGTTCGAGCTGATTGGCATGGCGTGGCGGCCCCGCCCCGCGACCGCGAATAGTCCTGAACTGCGCTGTTTCATTGCCGTTTTATCCTCCCTAATTCGTGCGGGTTCCGCCGGTAGGCGAAATCCGCGTCGCAGGCGGGGCTGCGGCCCGTTTTCGGGCTCTGGTCGCAATTGGAATTCGAATGGCTTGGGTAACCGTGAAGGGCCAGGCGCGCGCGGGCGCCCTGATAACGCGCTCTGCCGTTCCGGCGATCGGGAGCCCGGCGACGGATCTCCCGATGCGGAGCGGCAGCCCGAAAATCGGACGCCGGCTACAGGGCAATATCCACCGGCCGCCGCGAATGCGCGTGGCGTTCGCATCACTTCCGTCTCCATAGCCACTCGATGCGAGCACACCCGCCGAGTGGCGCCTTCCTGTTCAGGGCGTATCGGGTTGGTCCCGTCTCGCCGCCGATCTGCATTATTATCATACCTCATGTGCATAATGAACATGAATCATGAAAAGATCGCGACCCCTCAGGGCTGTCTTTGGGTTGCCCGGCACACGCTTGATTGCGACCGCCTGCTGCGCTGCGATGGCTTGCGTCCCGTTGCACCTCAAACCCCATTTCGCGCGATCAACCGGGAACTGGCAGCCGGAGTCCGCCGCCGGTTGCTGCGTCAGTCGGGGTGTGGCGAATGACGATTCAAATCAGCAGCTTGACGGGCATGTCCGAATGTCCCCTTCGCAGGCGACTCGCCGATCCGCTGGCGCGGCTAGGGATGTCTCTTGAGGGTCGGTGGGCGCCGTTTCAAGCTGACACACCACGAGGCTTCCCCTGGGCGGTGTCCGGTGCGATGGTGATTTGATGGTTCCCCTCTCCATTCTCGACCTGTCCCCGATCACCGAAGGGGGCGATGCCGGTCAGTCGCTGCGCAATTCGCTCGACCTCGCGCGCCATGTCGAGGCGCTCGGCTACCAGCGCTACTGGATGGCCGAGCACCACAATCTGCCGGGGATCGCCAGCGCGGCGACCGCGGTGGCGCTCGCCCATGTCGCCGCCGGCACCAGCAGCATCCGCATCGGCGCCGGCGGCATCATGCTGCCGAACCACGCGCCGCTGCTGATCGCCGAACAGTTCGGCACCCTCGCCGCGTTGCATCCCGGCCGGGTCGAATTGGGTTTGGGACGCGCCCCAGGCTCGGACCAGGTCACCGCGCGGGCGATGCGCCGGACGCTCCTCGGCAGCGGCGACGAGTTTCCCCGCGATGTCGTCGAGCTGATGAGCTATTTCGAGCCGGCCGAGCCGGGCCAGGCGGTGCAGGCGGTTCCCGGCGCCGGGTTGAAGGTGCCGATCTGGATCCTCGGGTCGAGCACCTATGGCGCCCAGCTCGCGGCCATCCTCGGCCTGCCGTTCGCCTTCGCGTCGCATTTCGCGCCGGCGATGATGATGCCGGCGATCGCGATCTACCGCGAACGGTTCCGACCGTCGGCGCAACTCGCCGCGCCCAACATCATGCTCGGGGTCAGTGTCGTCGCGGCGCCGACCGACGCCGAAGCGCGCTTTCTGTTCTCGTCGTTGCAGCAATCATCGCTGAACAATCGGACCGGACGACGCGGCCGATTGCCGCCGCCGGTCGATGATTTCGACGCTGGGCTCGATCCTTACGCGCGCGCGATCCTGGATGATTCGCTGGCCTGCGCGATCGTCGGCGCGCCCGAAACGGTCCGGCAGGGCCTCGACGATTTCATCACCCGCACCGGCGCCGACGAATTGATGGTGACCGCCAACATCTTCGACCACGCCAAGCGCAAACGGTCGTTCGAGATCGTGGCAAAAGTGCATGGCGGAATGACGCCACCCGCGAATTGACGCTTGGCCGAAGGCACGGCGCATCGGAAATCAGCGAAGGGAAGAAAATGGCTCAGACCGGCGATGCGACGGGCGAATACCGCGGGCTCGCACACCGCAACGCCTCCGACCTTTTGGCATGGCTGGCGAAACGGCCAAGCGAAGCGGCGCTCGACCCGGATCTGCCGATCATCGATCCGCACCATCATTTCTGGGACACGCCGCAGCGCGGGCGCTACCTCCTGCCCGAGCTGCTGGCCGATATCGGCGGCGGCCACAACATCGTCGCCACGGTCTTCCTCGAATGCCAGGCGATGTACCGCAAAGCCGGCCCCCCGGAGATGGCCCCGGTCGGCGAAGTTGAGTTCGTCAATGGCATCGCGGCGATCAGCGCGTCGGGCAATTACGGCCCCTGCCGTGTCGCCGAGGCGATCATCGGGCACGCCGATCTGACCCTGGGCGCACGGGTGCGCGAGGTATTGGAGGCGCAGCTCGCGGTCGCCGGCGGACAAAGCGGCCGCTTTCGCGGCATCCGCTACGGCGTGTCGTGGGATTCCAGCGACGCGGTCGGCAAGTTCGTCTCGCGCGTGATCCCGCCGCACCAGGTGCGCGACCCCAAATTCCGCGAGGGTCTGGCCCAGCTTGCCCCGCTCGGCCTCAGCTTCGAATCCTGGCAGTATCACCCGCAATTGCCCGACGCGATCGACCTCGCCCGCGCCTTTCCCGACACCGTTTTCATTCTCAACCACGTCGGCGGGGTGCTTGGGGTCGGCCCCTATGCCGGGCGCCGGCAGGAGGTCCTCGCCGGCTGGAAGAAGGACATCGCCGAACTGGCGACATGCCCGAACGTCAACGTCAAGCTCGGCGGCATCGGCATGACCTCGTTCGGCTTCGACTTCCACGAGCGCGAGGCGCCGCCGTCGTCCGAGGAACTCGCCGCCGCGTGGCGCCAATATATCGAGCCGTGCATCGAAGCGTTCGGCGTCAACCGCTGCATGTTCGAGAGCAATTTCCCGCCGGACAGACAGTCAGGCGGCTATACCGAGCTGTGGAACGCCTTCAAGCGAATTACATCAGGCGCTTCGGCCGCCGAAAAGAGCGCGCTCTACAGCGGCACCGCGGCGCGGGTCTACCGCCTGGCGTCGCCCTGATCGCCAACTCGCCGTCATTCCGGGCCGCCCCTAGAGTTTTTTGAAAAAGCTGTGGTGGCGGCTCGTCGTGTGCGGGCGGATTTTGGTTGCCCAATCGCCCCAGGCGCCGGCCACCTCCCACTCCTTGCTGTCGACGATCTCCGGCGAGTCGATCTCGTAGACCGCCATGTATTTCTGCATGCGCGAATCGTTCGATTTTTCGAGGCGATACCGCGTCACCTGCTGAACCCCCGGCACCTTTGACAGCATCGGCACGTGTTCGGTGTCGTAGATGCGGTTGAACTCGGCTTCGTGCGCGACCGGGATATCCATCTGCACGAGGTAAATGTATGACATGGGCGCTCCTTGATGTGATCGGCTAGCGAGCCCGCGTGACGATGTTGCCGGGGCCGACGGTGGTGACCTCGACCTCGCCCGACGCAGTCCAGCTTACCTGGTTGTTGCTGCCGTAGAGCTTGATTGTACCACGCGGCGCCATGTCGACGAGCACCCGGTTGCCGTCGCCGGCGATCTGGAACGCGCGACAGGCGCCGCGGATCGTCACGGTGTTGCTGCTGCCGGCGAGGCTCGCGTCGCGGCCCTGGCAATCGCCGGCGAAAGTCGCCCCACTCCCGGCGAAATTAACCGCCGGATCGGCCCCGCAGGCTGGCGTATGGGCTCCCACGGCGCTCGCGAACACCGCCACCGCCGCCACCGCCGCCATCGACATCATGCGCGACATGACCATCCTCCGTCGGGGGCTTAAATTAGCTCAGCTTCTCAACAATCACGCGACGGAGCGCGACACAACCCTCTCCAGCTTGTGCCATAATAAGGCGGCGTTGCAGCGCCGGGGGCCGTGAGGAAGGCAAGCATGGATTTCGAGGCTTCGGACAAGGTGATGCGGCTGTCGGCGCAGGTGCGCGACTTTATGGAGCGCGAGGTCTACCCGGCGGAGAAATTGTTCGAGCGCCAGCTCAACGAGGCGCCGTCGCGGTGGCAGATCCCGCCGGTGATGGAGGAATTGAAGGCGAAGGCGCGCGACGCGGGCTTGTGGAACCTGTTCCTGCCCGAAAGCGAACACGGCGCCGGGCTCACCAATCTCGAATACGCGCCGCTGTGCGAGATCATGGGCCGCTCGCCGATCGCGCCCGAGGCGTTCAACTGCTCGGCCCCCGATACCGGCAACATGGAAACGCTGGTGCGCTACGCGACGCCGGCGCAGCAGGAGCGCTGGCTGAAGCCGCTGCTCGCCGGTGAGATTCGTTCGTCGTTTGCGATGACCGAGCCGGCCGTCGCCTCGTCGGACGCCACCAATATCGAAGCCTCGATCCGCCGCGAGGGCAACAGCAGCTACGTCATCAACGCGCGCAAATGGTGGACATCGGGCGCGATGGACCCGCGCTGCAAGATCTTCATCCTGATGGGCAAGACCGATCCCGATGCGCCGCGCCACCAGCAGCAATCGATGATCCTGGTGCCGCGCGACACGCCGGGGGTGACTGTAGTTCGCCCGCTGACCGTCTTCGGCTACGACGACGCGCCGCACGGCCATGCCGAGGTCGAGTTCAAGGATGTGCGCGTGCCGATCGAGAACATCCTCTTGGGCGAGGGGCGCGGTTTCGAGATCGCGCAGGGCCGGCTCGGGCCGGGCCGCATCCATCATTGCATGCGGATGATCGGGCTGGCCGAGCGCTCGCTCGAGGCGATGGTCGCCCGGGTCAAGAGCCGCGTCGCGTTCGGCCGGCCGCTCGCCGACCAGGGCGTCATCCGCGAATGGATCGCCGAATCGCGCATGGAGATCGAGCAGTCGCGTCTGCTGACCCTGAAGGCGGCCCACATGATGGACACAGCGGGCAACAAGGCGGCGCAGGCCGAGATCGCGATGATCAAGGTGATCGCGCCGCGCATGGTGCTGAACGTCATCGACCGCGCGATCCAGGCGCATGGCGGCGCCGGCGTGTCGCAGGATTTCGGGCTGGCTTACGCCTGGGCCCGCGCCCGCGTGATGCGCATCGTCGACGGGCCGGACGAGGTCCACAAGCGCGCGGTGGCGCGGGTCGAGCTGAGGAAATGAGCTGGACGAATGTGAGTGCGTCCTTCGAGACGCGCCCTTCGGGCGCTCCTCAGCGCTTGTGAATCAATCCAGCGAACGGCCAAAGACCGGCTGCAACACGATCCCGCGTCCTTCGAGACGGCGCTTCGCGCCTCCTCAGGATGAGGGTATGTCTTTGATGGCATTGAGAAAGAACCTCATCCTGAGGAGCCCGCGCAGCGGGCGTCTCGAAGGACGCGACGGCGCTGATCCAGCCGAACGCCAATTCATTCAATCTCAGGATGAGGTTCTTTTTTTATGCCATACACAAACCACCTCATGCTGAGGAGCGGTGCGCAGCGCCGCGTCTCGAAGCACGCCGTATGCTGATGCAGCCGAAATCTGGTCCAGTAGCGTCCCTCGAAGCGGCCGAACTGATCGACGAGCGGCCGGACGAGCAGCTCGATACGACGCGGCTCGAACCCTATCTGCGGGAGCATCTGGAGGGAGCGGAAGGGCCGCTATCGGTGCGGCAGTTCGGCGGCGGCAAGGCCAATCTGACCTATCTGTTGCGCTTCACCCCCACCCTCCCCTCCCCCGCAAGCGGGGGAGGGTTAGGGAGGGGGTGCTTCGGCGCCCATGGAGCTGCACCGGAATTCGTGTTGCGCCGGCCGCCGCTCGGGCCGATCCCGCCGGGCGCGCACGACATGCGCCGCGAGCACCGGGTGCTCTCGGGGCTGCACCGGCACTATGCGCCGGCCCCGCGCAGCCTCCTTTTGTGCGAGGACGACAGCGTCATCGGCGCGGTGTTCATCGTCGAGGAGCGCCGCCACGGCTTTGTGATCCGCGACGACATCCCGGCCGAATTCGCCGGCCGGCCCGACCTCAACCGGCGGATCGGCGAGGCGCTGGTCGACGCGCTGGCCGATCTGCATGTGGTCCCGCCGGACGCGGTCGGGCTCGGCGATCTCGGCCGGCCCGAGGGCTTTCTCGAACGCCAGCTCACCGGCTGGACCCGGCGCTGGCACGCGGCGCAGGGCGGCGAGGAGGCCGAGCGCGCGGCGGAGGCGATGGCGCCGGTGCTGGAGTGGCTCGGCCGACACCTCCCGCATTCGCGCATCGGCGCGGCGCTATTGCACAACGATTACCGGCTCGACAATTGCCTGCTCGACAGCGCCGACCCCGGGCATATCGCGGCGGTGCTCGATTGGGACATGTGCACCCAGGGCGATCCGCTCGCCGATCTCGGCTATGTCCTCAACTATTGGGTCGAGCCCGGCGACGACCCGGCCTGGCGCGAGATCGCCGCGATGCCGACCTGGCGCCACGGCTTTCCCTCCCGCGCGCAAGCGATCGAACGCTACGCCGCCCGCACCGGCTTCGATGTCGCCGCGATCGACTGGCACCAAGTGTTCGCCGCCTTCAAGCTCGCGGTCATCATCCAGCAGATCTATATCCGCTACGTGCGTGGCCAGACCCAGGACCAGCGTTTTCGCTTCTATTACCGGCGGGTGATTGGGCTGGCGGACAAGGCGCGTAGCCTCGCCACAGGGTGATTTTTTGAACGACGGGCCATCCATGGCTACAGGGCATCCGCGTATCACGCTCGTTCCGAAGTTGCTGGTGGGCAAGCCGGTGATACGCGGTACGCGTCTCTCCGCGTGCCTCGGCTATGCCCGTGAAAGCATTGCACCGCGATAAAGAGTTCATCCAATGCCGCACTTCTATTGTCATGCCGGCGAAAGCCGGTATCCATGGCGGGAATGGATCCCGGCTTTCGCCGGGAAGACAAAGCCGATAGAGGCGCGCGGTAAAATTTTGAAGGGAGCGAACAGATGACCGAGATAAAGGCCTTGGTGCATGATGTGTTCGGTACGGTCGTCGACTGGCGCTCGGCGGTCACCGCCGACGGGCAGGCGCTCGGCGCGCGCAAGGGCATTACCGGCGTGGACTGGCAACAATTCGCCGATGAATGGCGCGGCGCTTATGCGCCGTCGATGAACCGGGTGCGCACCGGCGAATTGCCATGGACCAACCTCGATGCGCTGCACCGGATGGGGCTCGACGCGCTGATCGAGAAATTCGGCGTCACCGGGCTCGACGAAGCCGACAAGCAATGGTTCAACCTTACCTGGCACCGGCTGAAGCCGTGGCCCGATTCGGTCCCGGGCCTCACTCGGCTCAAGAAGAAATACATCATCGCGACACTGTCGAACGGCACGGTGCGGCTGTTGACCGACATGGCCAAGCATTGCGGGCTGCCGTGGGACACGGTGCTGGCCTCCGATTTGGTGCGCCACTACAAGCCCGACGCCGAGATGTACCAGTCGGCAATCGAGTTCCTCGGATCGGGCGATCCGGGCGCGGTGATGATGGTCGCGGCTCACAACAACGACCTCGTGCGCGCCGCCTCGCACGGGATGAAGACCGCCTTTGTCGGCCGCCCCTACGAGCACGGGGAGAAACAGGCGCGCGACTTCAAGGCCGAACACGATTTCACCTATGTCGCTACCAGCTTCGAGGATTTGGCCGACAAACTCGGGGCGTAAGGCCGGAACCCGGCTCGGCCGGGTTCCGTTTCGCCAGCGGATAACAGGATCTGCCATGGCGCTCGAGGAATACCAACGCAAGCGCGATTTCCGGGCGACGCCGGAGCCGGCCGGCGCCCGCTCGGCGCGCGCGAAACCGGACGCCGCGTCGCTGTCGTTTGTCGTGCAGAAGCATGCGGCGACCCGGCTGCACTACGATTTCCGGCTCGAACTCGGCGGCGTGCTGCTGAGCTGGGCGATCCCGAAGGGTCCGAGCCTCGATCCCGGCGAAAAACGCCTCGCGGTCCATGTCGAGGACCATCCGATCGAATATGGCGGGTTCGAGGGAGTCATTCCCAAGGGCCAGTATGGCGGCGGCACGGTGCTGTTGTGGGACCGCGGCGCCTGGACCCCGGAGGGGCCGGACCCCGCCGCCGCCTACAAGAAGGGCAGCCTCAAATTCCGTCTCGACGGCGAGAAATTGCACGGGCATTGGGCGCTCGTGCGGATGGGCGGCAAGGCGGCGAACGAGCGCCAGGAGAACTGGCTGTTGATCAAGGAGCGCGACGGGGAGGCGGTGCCCGGCAGCGACAATGCGCTGGTCGAGGAAAAGCCGCTCAGCGTCGCGACCGGGCGCTCGATGGAGGCGATCGCCGCCGATCGCGACCGGGTGTGGGAGTCGCGGCCCGCCGCGACGCCGAAACCGCCGGCAAAGCCGGCGGCGGCGACCCGCCCCGGCGGCGCGCGCAAGCGAGCGATGCCCGACAGGCTGACGCCGCAGCTCGCGACGCTGGCTGCGGCGCCGCCCGACGGCGAGGAATGGCTGCACGAGATCAAATACGACGGCTACCGGCTGTTGGCCCGCATCGAGCGGGGCGACATCAGGCTGATCACCCGCAACGGGCTCGACTGGACCGGCAAATTCCCGGCGCTGGCGGGCGCGCTGGCCGAATTGCCGGTGGAAAGCGCGCTGGTCGATGGCGAACTGGTCGCGCTCGCGACCGACGGCACGACCAGCTTTGCCGATTTGCAGGACAGCATCGCGCGCGGCGACACCGCCGGGCTCGTCTTCATCGCCTTCGACCTGCTCTATTGCGACGGCGACGATCTGACCGGCGCGACGCTGGAGGACCGCAAAACGGCGCTCGCCGCGATCGTGCCGCCCGCGGCGCACGGCGCCCTCCGCTACAGCGATCATCAGGCGGGCCGCGGTGGCGATTTTTTCCGCCATGCCTCCCGCTATGCGCTCGAAGGCACGATCGCCAAGCGCCGCGACCGCCCCTATCGCCCCGGCCGGAGCACCGACTGGCTCAAGATCAAATGCCACCAGCGGGACGAGTTCGTGATCGTCGGCTTTACCGAGCCGAGCGGCAGCCGGCACGGCTTCGGCGCGCTGCTGCTCGGCTATTACGACACGCAGGGGATGCTGCGCTATGCCGGGCGATGCGGCACCGGGTTCAATGACGCCCAACTCGCCGATCTGCGCTCGCGGCTCGATGCGATCGAGCGGCCCGACCCGCCCGCCGCCCTGCCCAAGGGCGTCTCGAAAAAAGGCGTGCACTGGGTCGCGCCGCGCCTTGTCGCCGAAGTGCGGTACGCCGGATTGACCGGCGAATCGATGCTGCGCCACGCGTCCTTCCAGGGGCTGCGCGAGGATAAGAACGCGGAGGAAGTCGTGTACGACCCGGCAAAACACGGCGATGCGCTGGCACAGGCCGACCCTCACCCCCACACCGCTTCGGCGGCGGATTCCTCCCGCATCCGCCCCCACCCTCACCCTCCCCCGCTTGCGGGGGAGGGAATTAGCAACGCCGCGCCTGCCCCCGCGTCGTCGACCAGCGGAAAGCCGAGCGTTTCAGAGCCCGCCCGCGACGGCAGCGTCACGTTCGAGGGAGTGCGGCTGACCAGCCCCGGCCGGGTGCTCTATCCCGACCAGGGCATCACCAAGCTGGCGCTGGCGCAGTATTACGCGGCGATCCCGGACTGGGCGCTGCCGCACCTCGCCAACCGGCCGCTGAGCCTGGTGCGATGCCCGGAGGGGCAGGGCAAGGAATGCTTCTATCAAAAGCATGTCAGCGCCGGCATGCCGGACGCGATCGGCCGAGTCGAAATCGCCGACAAATCCGGCACCGACACCTGTCTCGTGATCGAGAATTTGGCTGGCCTCGTCGCGGTGGTGCAGATGGGGGTGCTGGAAATCCATCCCTGGGGCTCGACGATCGACAAGCTCGAAACCCCCGACCGCATCACCTTCGATTTCGACCCCGATGTCGGATTGCCGTGGGAGCGGGTGACCGAGGCGGCGATCGAAATGCGCGAGGCTTTGCTGGGCATCGGCCTGCGGAGCTTTCCGAAGACGACCGGCGGCAAGGGGCTCCATGTCGTCGTGCCGGTCGTCCCCAGGCTCGAATGGGAGGCGATCAAGGAATTCTCGAAATGGGTGGCGGAGCGCTTCGTCGCCGCCTATCCCGACCGCTTCACGTCGAACATGGCAAAGCGCGCGCGCAGCGGCCGCATCTATATCGATTACCTGCGCAACGGGCGCGGCGCGACGGCGATCGGCGCTTATTCGGCGCGGGCTCGCGAAGGCGCGCCGGTCGCGACGCCGCTGTCCTGGGAGGAGGTCGAGAGCGGGGTCAAGCCCGACGCCTTCACCGTGGCGACGATCCCCGACCGGGTCGCCAAGCTGGCCAAGCGAAACGCCGATCCCTGGGCCGAGATGCCCAAATTGCGCCAGTCGATCGGCGCCCGGGTCCGCCGCGAAGTCGGAATCTGACCTAACGCCGGTTCAGTGGGCGATCAGCACCGGCAGCGGGGCGTCGGCGAGCATGTGCTGGGTGAACCCGCCGAACACCCATTCCCTGAGGCGGCTGTGTCCGTAGCCTCCCATCACGATCAGGTCGACCCGCCCGGCGAGCGCTAAGAGCAGCGTGGCGGCGGCGCCGTCCGGACCCGGCTTCAGCGGTTCGGTTCGCGCTGCGAGGCCGTGCCGGGCGAGGTTGCGCACCAGCCGGTCGGCGGTGTCGCGCTGATCCGGCTCTTCCTCGACGGTGGCGACGATTATCTCCTTGGCCCGGCCGAGCAACGGCATCGCCAGCGCCACCGCGCGCGCCGCCTGCGGCGTCGGCTTCCAGGCGATCGCGATGCGGTCGATGCTTGCCGGCATCACCGAGGCACCTGGGATCAGCAGCGGCCGCCCGGTTTCGAGCAGGACGGCTTCGACAGTCGAGCGTGCCGCCGCCGCCTCGCCGGGCGCGCGCGGCGCGACGATCAGATCGGAGGTCAGGCCGTAGGTCGCCATCCAGCGCGGCTCGTCGCCGGTCTCGGCGTGCCATTCCGCCGATGGAGCGCCCGGACCGGCCAAGCCGGCGGCGCCGCAGGATTGCGTGAAATTCGCCTTGGCCTTGGCCTCGCGCTCGTTGGCATCCTGCTCGAGCTGGTCGATAAGCCCGGCGGTCAACGCACCGCTGCCGCCGTCGCTCGCCATCGCGACCGCGGTATTGACCGGGTCGTATCGAACATGCAGCACGTCGAGATGAGCCCCGAACAGACGGGCTACAGTGAGCGCCGCCGCAAGAGTGCCGGCATCGGTTTCATCGCCGCTCGCCACTACTAAAATCGTCTTGAGCATCGCCTTACCCTTCTTTCGCGACCGTCAGGTCAGCTTCTTGGTCATCAGCATGCGGGTCGTGCCGGGCAGCGGGATGTCGAGCCGGGCGGCCATGTCCCAGCCTTGCTTCAGGTAGAAGCCCGGCGCCTGGAAATGCAGGGTAAACAGCGCGGCCAGCGCGCAGCCGCGGCGCCTGCCTTCCTCTTCCGCCATCGCGAGGAGGCGCGAGCCGAGCCGGTTGCCGCGCAGCCCCTCGGGCAGAAAGAAGCGGTCGATGAACATGACGCCGAGCGAGGTGCGGCCGTACAGCCCGCCGACGACCGCGCCGGTGTCGGGGTCGGTGACGAGGACCGCGAGCGGGCGGAAATCGCGCAACCCGCCCTTCGAGGCGTTGTAGTTGGCCAGACCATCGGCGATAGCCGCCGTCGCGGCGGCGTCGGGCGCGTCGGTCAGGGTGATTTCCAGATCCTTTGCCATGGCGCTGTCCTGCTCAAATCCCTTGCTCTAATTGCGGGCGGCGTTCGGGCTGCGTCTGTTCGAAGGCGCGCGCCGCCCGCAGCACGCGGTCCTCGGCATAAAGCGGCCCGACGATCTGCAACCCGATCGGCAGCCCGGCGCTGGTCAATCCGCATGGGATGCTCGCCGCCGGCTGGCGGGTCATGTTGAACGGATAGCTGAACGGCGACCAGTCGACCCAGTGGTTCTCGGTCGCCGGGTCGTTGAGGTCCTGCCCAACCGGCAGCGCCGGCACCGGCATCATCGGAGTCAGCAGCAGGTCGTAGCGCCGGTGGAAGGCCGCCATCTGCAGGCCGAGCGTGGTGCGGGCCATGTCGGCGCCGACATATTCGAGCGCACTGATGCGCTCGCCCTCGGCCGCGACCGCAATGAGGCCGGGATCGCACAGCGAGCGCTTCTCGGCTGGGAAAGACGCCAGCAGCCGCGCGGCTCCAGCCTCCCACAAGGTCAACAGCGCCGCTCGCGGCGACGGGAAGATCTCGCCGATTTCGTCGACCGTCGCGCCAAGCTCCTCGAAGCGCCGCGCCGCGGCGGCACAACAGGCGGCGATCTCGGGATCGACCCTGGCATAGCCGAGATCGGGGCTGTAGGCGATGCGCAGCCCGCCCACCCCGCCATCGATGCCGTCGAGATAATCGCGCCCGTCCTGCGGCAGCGCATAGGGGTCGCGATCGTCGGGCCGGGCCAGCAAATTGAGCAGCGCCGCCGCGTCGCGCACATTGCGCGCCATCGGCCCGACATTCGACAGGAGGCCCATCGGCGAAAATGGATAGGCCGGCACCCGGCCGAAACTCGCCTTGATGCCAAAGATGCCGGTGAAGGCGGCCGGGATGCGGATCGAGCCGGCGCCGTCGCTGCCGATGTGGAGCGGGCCAAGGCCGGCGGCGCAGGCGGCGGCGGCTCCGGCGCTGCTGCCGCCCGGGGTGCGCGCGAGGTCCCACGGGTTGCGGGTGATGCCGGTCAGCGGCGAATCGCCGATCGCCTTCCAGCCGAATTCCGGGGTCGTCGTCTTGCCGAGGATGACCGCGCCGGCCTCGCGCAGCCGCGCCACCGCCGGCGCGTCCTCGGTGTCGGGCGCCGGGTCGACCAGAAGCGAGCCGCGCCGCGTCGCGAAGCCGCGCATCAGGACGAGGTCCTTGATCGTGACCGGCGCCCCGTCGAGCGGGCTCAGCGGTTCGCTCTTGCGCCAGCGCTCCTCGGCGGCGCGCGCCGCCGCGAGCGCACCGTCCCGGTCCACGACGCAGAAGGCGTTGAGCTTGGGCTGCAGCGCGTCGATCCGGGCAAGGAGCGCCTCGGCCGTCTCGACCGGCGACAGCGCCCGCTTCCGATAGAGTTCGGCCAGATCGAGCGCCGAGGCAAAGGCGATGTCGGTGCCGCTCGTCATGTCTCCTCCGCGCCGGCTTCCGAGATGCCTGCGACTATCGGCGAATCGCCGCGGACCCGCAATGCTCGCCAGACCGCACCGCGCACTGAGCCAAACACAAGCGCGAGGTGTTGTACCCATCGTGCGACGCCGGCGACGGGCCGGCTGAGGTCGTTCGGTCACAGGGCATCGGGAGGCCCGGGTTTGGAATGCACGGCGATGTGCCGGTAGTGGAGGCAAGCGCAAGCGATACGCTCAGCGCTCCGGGGGGCGCTAAACGTCGGTTGCCGGTCGGAGCCGAACCGCAGCCGCGAGGCGGCGTTCATTTCCGGCTGTGGGCGCCGCGCTGCCGCGAGATCGCGGTCGAGATCGAGGGCCTGCCGGCGCTCGCGCTGGCTACCGAATCGGGCGGCTATTGCTCGGTCTATGCCGGGGACGCGCGACCCGGCATGCGCTACCGGTTCCGCACCGATACGGCGGACCGCCTGTTGCCCGACCCCGCATCGCGCTTCCAGCCGGAGGGGCCGCACGGGCCCTCCGAGATCGTCGACCCGGCCGCGTTCGGCTGGACCGATCAGGCTTGGGGTGGCCGGCGGCGCGACGATCTGGTCATTTACGAAATGCATGTCGGCACGTTCACGCCGCAGGGCGGCTGGCAGGCCGCCGCCGCGCAATTGCCGGAACTCGCCGCGCTCGGCATCACCTGCATCGAATTGATGCCGGTTGCCGATTTTCCCGGCCGCTTCGGCTGGGGCTATGACGGGGTCAATCTGTTCGCGCCGACCCGGCTTTACGGCCGGCCCGACGATTTGCGCGATTTCGTCGACCGCGCGCACGCGCTCGGCATCGCGGTCATCCTCGACGTCGTCTACAACCATCTCGGCCCGGACGGCAATTTCCTGAAATGTTTTTCGACAAGCTACTGCACCGACCGCTACGAAAACGAATGGGGCGAGGCGGTCAATTTCGACGGCCCCGACAGCGGCCCGGTGCGCGAGTTCTTCCTGGCAAATGCCGGTTACTGGATCGACGAATTCCATCTGGATGGGCTGCGCCTCGACGCGACGCAGCAGATTTTCGACGTCTCGGGCGACAACATCGTCGCCGCGGTCACGCGGCGGGCGCGGCAGGCCGGGCGGGGGCGGGTGATTTTCGTTGTCGGCGAGAACGAGCCGCAGCATGCCCGGCTGATGCGCCCGCCCGAGCAGGGCGGCTACGGGCTCGACGCGCTGTGGAACGACGATTTCCACCACAGCGCGACCGTCGCGCTGACCGGGCGCCGCGAAGCCTATTATTCCGATTACCGCGGCACGCCCCGCGAATTCGTCGCCGCGGCCAAGCACGGTTTTCTGTACCAGGGCCAGCATTATCCCTGGCAGGACCAGCGCCGTGGCGCCCCGGCGCTCGATCTGCCGGCGGAATCCTTTGTCGTGTTTCTGCAGAACCACGATCAGGTCGCCAACAGCGCCGCCGGCCTCCGGATGCAAGCCTTGACCAGCCCCGGCCGCTATCGTGCGATGACCGCGTTTATGTTGCTGATGCCGGGCCTGCCGATGCTGTTCCAGGGCCAGGAATTCGCCGCCTCGACCCCGTTCCTCTATTTCGCCGATCACAACCCGGAGCTGGGCAAGGCGGTGAACGAGGGAAGACTCGACTTCCTCGCGCAATTTCCGAGCCTCACGGACCCGGAGACGGTTCGCGGTCTCGCCGATCCCGGCGCGGATGCAACATTCCGGCGCTGCGTCCTCGATCATGGCGAACGCGAGCGCCATGCCGCCGCCTACGCGCTGCACCGCGATCTGCTCGCGTTGCGCCGCGCCGATCCGGTGCTGGGGCGTCGCCCGGCGCGGGTCGACGGCACGCCGGTCGGCGAACAGGCCTGGCTGCTGCGGTATTTCGCCGACGCCGCCGACCGGCTGCTGCTCGTCAATTTCGGCCAGGACCTGACCCTGGCGCCGATGCCCGAGCCGCTGGCGGCGCCGATCGAGGGACTGGCATGGCAGGTGCTGTGGTCGAGCGAGGCGCCCTTGTATGGCGGCGGCGGCGCCCCGCCGCTCTATTGTCATGGCGATCTGCACATTCCCGGCGAAAGCGCCCTGGTGCTGGGTCCCGGCCCGGTGACTGCGGCGTCGGCGCCGGAATTGCAACCGGGTTGGCAGAAGAAAACGCACGAGCGGAGGCCCGGCGATGGTTGATGTGATCCGGCTTACCCGCGACGAGAACCCGGTCGCCGAGGCGCCCCGCGAGTGGCTGGTGACCAACGGTCTTGGCGGCTTCGCCTCGGCGACGATCTCGGGCGCGATCACGCGGCGCCAGCACGGCTTTCTGATCGCCGCCTTGCCGGCGCCGCTCGGCCGCGTCGTGATGCTGAACGACCTCGAAGCCGAAATCGAGCGGGCCGACGGCAGCACCGCCAGCGTGCACCAGGCCGGGCGGTTCGTCGGTTTTACGCTGACGATGGGACTGCCGAGCTGGCGCTATGAGATCGACGATCTGACGATCGAGAAATCGGTGGTGATGCCGGCGCGCCATAACACCGTGCACATCTCCTTCCGCCTGATCGGCGCCGAGCGCGCGGTTCGTTTGCGGCTGCGCCCGTTCATCAATTTTCGCCGACTCGAAGCGCCGGTCAACGAGCCGCTCGCGACCGGATACACGCTGGCCGTGCAGGGCAGGCGCTACGAGGTGACCGCCGGTCCCGAGCTGCCGACCCTGCGCATGATCATGGCGGGGTGCGAGGGCGCGACCTTTACCGCGGATGGCGGCTCGCAACGCGAGGGCCTGTTCGCGATCGAGGAGCAGCGCGGCTATGAGGCGCACGGCCGGGTCTGGAGCCCGGGATATTTCGCTGCCGAGCTGCGGCCGGATTGTCACGTGACCCTCGTAGCGTCGGCCGACGCCTGGCACTCGATAATGGCGGTGACCCCGGAGCATGCCCGCGAATTCGAGTCGGAGCGGCGACGGCGGCTTGTCGCGATGTCGGCGCCCGAGGCGCGAAGCGGCGTTGCCGGCGAACTCGTGCTCGCGGCCGACAATTTCATCATCACCCCGATCTGCCGCATCGCCGACATCGCGCGCGCCCATGCCGAGGGCGACGACGTGCGCACCATTATCGCCGGCTACCATTGGTTCACCGATTGGGGCCGCGACACGATGATCTCGCTCGACGGCCTGACCCTCGCCACCGGGCGCGAGGCCGAGGCGAAATGGATCCTGCGCGACTTCGCCCACCACGTGCGCGACGGGCTGATCCCCAACATGTTTCCCGACGGCGACACAAAGGGGCTCTATCACACCGCCGATGCGACCCTGTGGTTCTTCCATGCGCTGGCGCGCTATCTCGCGCGGTGCGACGACCAGCAGACGTTGTCGATCATGCGGCCGATCCTCAAGGACATCGTGCGCCATCATCTCGAAGGCACCCGCTTCGGCATCAAGGTCGACCCGCGCGACGGGCTCCTGGTGCAAGGGGCCGACGGCTATCAGCTGACCTGGATGGACGCCAAGGTCGGCGATTGGGTGGTGACGCCGCGCCGCGGCAAGGCGGTCGAGATCAACGCGCTGTGGTACAACGCGTTGTGCCTGCTCGCGGGATGGCTGCGCGCCGCGGACGATTCCGAGGCCGGCGAGATCGCGGCACATGCCGAACGGGCGCGGGAGTCGTTCAACCGGCGATTTTGGTACGACAAGGGCGGCCACCTCTACGATGTCGTCGATGGCGAGGCCGGGGATGGCGAGAACGGCGACGATGCGTCATTCCGGCCCAACCAGATCTTCGCGATCGCGCTCGATCATCCGGTCCTCGACGAGGAGCGCTGGGCGGCGGTCGTCGACGGGGTGCGCGAGCGGCTGCTGACTCCGGTCGGGCTGCGCTCGCTGGCGCCGGGCGAGCCGGACTACAAACCGCGCTATTTCGGCGATCTGCGCGCCCGCGACGCCGCCTATCACCAGGGCACCGTGTGGGCTTGGCTGATCGGCCCGTTTATCGACGCCTGGATCAAGGTCCATCCGAACGACATCGAGACGGCTCGCGGCTTTCTGGCCGGGTTCGAAGCCCATCTCGCGGAGGCCGGCATCGGCTCGATCAGCGAGGTCTTCGACGCCGAACCGCCCTTCACCCCGCGCGGCTGCATCGCGCAGGCCTGGAGCGTCGCCGAGGTGCTGCGCTGCCTGGTCAAGACGGCGGGGCCGGTCAAAACCGCTTAGTTCACCGCGGCGAAGGCGACGCGATCGGTAACGCGGCCGGCGAGCCGGAGGGGGCATGCTCGGAGAGCGCGGCGATCCGCGCTTCGATGCGGTGCAGCAAGCCGTCATTGATGCCGAGCGCTTCGAGATGGCGCACCGAGTTGGCGAGGTAGTCGCGGCCGGAGCCGCGCCCGCCGACGGCCGTGGCGAGCAGCCGCGCGACCTCGTCGAGCGACAGGCGCCCGGCATAGTCCGGCGATTCCCGACGCACGACGCAGGCATGAGCCGTCACCACGCCCTCGGGGGTGCTGACCGCGACTTGGCGCATCCGATAGACCTGCCCGGTCATCTCGCGGGCCCAGATCCGGTCGAGCGACTCGGCGACCCGGTCGGTGGGCAGGCGATACGCGATGCCGCGGCACGAGCCGCCGCGATCGAGCCCCAGCACCAGCCCTGGGCGCTCCGGCGTGCCGCGATAGTCGCGCGAATAGAGGCAGAAGCTGCGGTGGTAGCCGCGCAGAAAGGCAGGACGCGCCTCGGCGAACGCGAAATCCGGGTTCCACATCAGCGATCCGTAGGCGAACAGCCAGACCGGTCGGTCGCCGGCGCGCAACGCGGCGATCGCCGCCGGCATCGGATCGACCGGATAGATCGAGACGTAGCCGGAAGCGGATTCTATATCTGTCATTGCGAGGAGCGGAGCGACGAAGCAATCTCGATCAGCGGAGCACAATAGGCCCGAGATTGCGTCGCTGCGCTCGCAATGACAATGGCGGGGTCGGAAAGCGCTACGATCGGCGTCAGCCGTCCCAAACCTGCTTGGGCATCGGCAGATCGGCGAAATCGGGGTCGCCCAACGGCGGTTCGAAGGCTATTCCGGACATCTCGAGCAGCATCATCCATTGCCTGGTATGCTGGCCGATATGCCAAGTCGCGCGTTCGAGCACCTCGTGCAGCTTTTGCGGGCCGTAATAGGTCTCGACCGTTTGCTGCGCCGATTTGTCCGACGTGTGGCGCCACCAATCGTCAACGGTTGCGCGGACCCTGCGCCCATAGGCGGCGAGCGCCGCGGTGCTCGCCATGTCGCCGGGGTTCGCCACATCGGTCGGCAGACCTTGAGCGAAGAATTTGTCGCCGGCCACTTCGACAAAGGCTTCGGGGATGCGGAACATGTGATGCGCCAGCGCGCGATAGCTGCGCGGCCGGTTCGGCGCGTTGGTGTCGAGCTTGGAATCGGGCATCAGCGGGATGATGACGAGTGCGGCGTCGATAAAGCGCGTCATTCGCCCGACAAGCTGCTCCGGCGACAAGACCGGCCCGGTCTTTTCGTTGAGCTTTAGAAAGCCGACGACCTGCGCGATGTTCTGCGCGAATACGAATTCGTCGCCGCGCGACAAAACCGGGATCGAGCGCGCGCCGAGGCGCTGCAATTCGGCCCGGCCGGCCGCGTCTTCCAATATATTGATCGATTCGAACTCGATCCCACGGACCGAGAGAAACTCCTTGAGTCTCAGGCAGCTAGTTCAACCAGGCTGCCAGAATGCCTTGAGCGGGGCGGTCTCGGGCATGTCGTGTTCCTTTCCGCGGCAATCTTGCGCCTCTGACTTAGCCGCTATGCCGCCACCCGTCAACCGGCCAAGCAACAGGGTCAACGGGGTCAGCCGCCCCTTGCGTGTTTGACCCCACCGAACCCGCATGATTGATTGTTAGTCTTAAGATGTTGGACAGATTGGCCCATGACGGAGCAACAACCCGCGTGCGGCATCGACGTCGGAGACGATACATGCAAAATACAACCCTATTCGGCTTACTCCTGACGGCGCTGATCATCGCGACGTCGACGGTGTCGGCGCAGACCACGCTGAAAGTAGATGGCTCGACCGGGGCAATGCCATTAGTCGCAGCGCTCGGCAAAGCCCACGAATCAAAAATACCCAACCTCGTTGTTGATATCGGGAAAGGGCTCGACAGCAAGGCTCGGATAGAAGCGTTGGGCGCAGGTAGGATTGACATTGCAGTAGCCAGTCACGGCCTGAAAATCGATGAACTTGTAAGAAAAGGAATGATCGTGGACGAAATCGCTCGAACGCCGGTTGTGTTCGGTGTCAATGCGAGCGTATCGGTCGCCAACCTCTCGGAAGCGCAGATTTGCGCAATCTATTCAGGTGGCGTGACAAACTGGAAATCGGTCGGTGGCCTCGATCTGGCCGTGGCGGCCCGGACACGACCGGACAGCGAGGTTGACGCGGAAGTCGCCCGCGCCGGGATTCCATGTCTTGAGACTTTGAAGATGCCGGAGGCGGTCAAGATCATGCAGCGCGGCGGTGATATGGCCAAGGAGCTAGCTGAAACCAATGGTGCAATTGGCATGACGACGACGACTGTCGCCGAACAGAGCGGCGGCAAGATTAAGGTTCTGTCGCTCAATGGAACGGCTCCCACGGCAACCAACGTGATTGGTGGGGAATATCGATTGGTTCGCGAGGTATTCCTGGTTTCCGACGGGAACGCGTCTCCGGCAACGAAGGCATTTCTCGCATTCGTGAAGAGTGCCGACGGCGCGACGGTAATCAAAGCCAATGGAGCCATTCCGAAGACGGGCAACTGACCGGCGACGCCTTACGCTTCCGGAATTGCATCCTGGCCGGCCGAGCGGCTGCTCGCTATAACCCGGGCATGCGCCGCTCGATGCGTCTCGGCCTTGCCGCCGCCGTTTTGCTGCTCGTCCTGGCCGGCGCCTACAGCGCGTTCTGGTTCGTCGTCGCCGGCCGCATCGCGGACGGCGTCGGCCAGTGGGCGGACGCGCTGCGCGGGCAGAATCTCGACCTGTCCTGGCGCGCCGTCCGGGTCGCCGGCTTTCCGCTCGCCTTCCGCGTCGAGCTGAGCGATGCGCGGTTGCGCGATGGCGCGACGCCGCCGGGCGCGGAACTCCGCCTGAAAATGCTGTCGGGCAGCGCGCGGCCGTGGAATTTCCGGGTATGGCATGTGGCGGCGCCGGACGGGTTGAGCGCGACCGCCGGGCCGGTCGATGCACCAATCGCCCGGCTGAGCGCGCGCACGGTCGAGGGCAGCGTCGCACTGGCGGGCGAGCGCGGCGCGAGCGTGTGGCTCGGCCTCGCCGAGCCGGTGTTGGAGGCCGGAGTGCGGGTCGCCGCGCACCGAGCCGATCTCCGCTTGGTGTTGCCTGAGCAGCCGCCGCGGACTCATGCCGACCGCGCCGTCGCGATTGCGCTCGACGCGCGAGAGATCGCCCTGCCGATGGCGCCGGCGCCGTTCCGCAACCCGGTCGATTCGGTAGCCTTGGGCGTCACGGTCATGGGCGCGATCGCGGCCGGGCAGCCTCGCGAGGCTGCGGCGGCATGGCGGGATTCGGGGGGCACGCTGGAACTCGACGCTCTCGCCCTGCGCTGGGGCACGCTCGCGATCACCGGCTCGGGCACCGTCGCGCTCGACCCCGAGCTTCAGCCGATTGGCGCGTTTTCCGGGGCGATCGAGGGCTATGACGCGCTGATCGCAGCCTTTGTCGGCGCCGGCCGGATGCGCGCCGGCGACGCCCGCCTGGCGCGGCTGGCCCTCGGCATGCTGGCCAAGCCGGGGCCGGGCGGCCAGCCACGGATCGCGACCTCGTTCACGATCCAGAACGGCGAGATGTCTCTCGGCCCGGTCAAGCTCGGGAAGGCGCCGCGGATTGCCTGGGAATGAACCTAGGACTCGGGCTCGGGCGGCGGCTGCGGCGCCTGGGCGCGGTCGTCCATGCCGTAGTCGCGCACGATTGCGGCGATGCGCAGCCGATAGGTGCGGAAAATGTCGCCGCGGCCGGCGCGCTGCGCCTCCCGGTGCTCCTCATGGCGACGCCAACGGGCGACCGCGGCCTCGTCGCGCCAGAACGACAGGGACAGAATCTTCCCCGGCTGGGTCAGGCTTTCGAACCGCTCGACCGAGATGAAGCCGTCGATCTTTTCGAGCTCCGGCCGCAGCCGCGCGGCAATGTCGAGATAGTCCTGGCGGCGCCCGGGCTGGGGCTCGACCTCGAAAATCACCGCATGCATCGCACCCTCCCGCGCCAACCACCATTGCGCATCGGCTTGACGCGATTCAATCTTCTCCGATTCCGCTCTAGAATTTCTTGAAGCATTCCTTTCCGGCGCCGCTTTCCTTGAATGAAGCGCAGTCGATCGCGGTGACCGCCGCCGTCGGATCGACCTGAAGGGCCCAGTCTGTGCCGTCGGCGCAGCGCAGGCTCCAATAGGCGTTGCCGACGCCCTGGCCGGCCGTCACCAGCCCCATCGCGAAGGTCTCGGCGCCAATGCACCATTGGCCGATCGCGCGGGCAAGCACGGCGGCGCGCTCGGCCGGCGCCAGAATCATCAGCTTGTCGTGGGCCGGATTGGCGGATTTGATCGCCTGTTTGGGCGCGGCGTCGCCATCGCCAACGCACAAACCCGCGGCAAGACTCGCCGAGATCGCCAGGGTCGCCCACCGTTGGGAGCGCATCGGAAAATCAGTCTCGCCGCCGTTTGTGCGGAATTGTTTTACGGCAGCCGGGCCGTGCCGCGAAGCACTATTCCCGGTTTATGGGCCGCGTCCCCCGCGCGGATGCGGGAATGACTCATAGAATTTTCAGGCCTGCTTGGCTTCGATGATCGAGCGGCGGATCGCGCGGGTCTGCGCGAAGCGCTGTTCGAGCGTGTCGCCCTCGCCGCGGCGGATCGCCCGCTGCAATGCGGTCAGATCCTCGCTGAAGCGCTGCAGCAATTCGAGGACCGCCTCGCGGTTGGACAGGAAGATGTCGCGCCACATCACCGGGTCCGATGCCGCGATGCGGGTGAAGTCGCGGAACCCGCCGGCCGAGAACGCGACGACTTCGGATTGGAGATCGTGCCCGAGATCGGTCGCGGTGCCGACGATCGTGTAGGCGATCAGATGCGGCAGGTGCGAGGTCACCGCCAGCACCTTGTCGTGATGGTCGGCGGCCATCGTCACGACCCGCATGCCGGCCCCTTCCCACAGGGCCGTCACCTTGGCGACCGCTTCGGGCGAGGTCTGCGGCAGCGGCGTCAGGATGCACCAGCGGTCGCGGAACAGCTCGGCAAAGCCCGAATCGGGGCCGGAATGCTCGGTGCCGGCGACCGGATGGCCGGGCACGAAATGGGCATGGAAGGGCATTAGCGGCAGCAGATCGCGGATCGCGGCGCCCTTGACCGAGCCGACATCGGTGACGATCGCGCCCTCGCGCAGCGCCGGGGCGATCCGGCGGCCGATCTCGGCATAGGCCGAGAGCGGCGTCGCCAGCACCACCAGATCGGCGCCGGCGACTGCGGCGGCCGGATCGTCGGTCGTCTCGTCGGCGATGCCGAGCCGGCGCACCGCCTCCAAGGTCTCGGCGCGGCGGGCGCAGGCGACGATCACGGTGTCGGGGCTGTCGCGCCGCAACACCCGCGCGAGCGACGAGCCGATCAGCCCGATCCCGATCAGCGCAACCCGGTCGAACAGCGCCATACTCATGCCCCGGCCTCGAAATCGGCCATGAACTCGGCCAAATTCGCGGCGACGATCTCCATTTCCTCGCCGGTGCCGATCGTGATTCGTACATGCTGCGGCAGGCCGTAGCCGCCCATCTTGCGGGTCAGGATGCCGCGCGATTGCATAAACTCAAACGCGGCGTCAGCGTTGTAGCGCGGATCGTCCGGAAAGCGCGGCAGCACGAAATTGCCGACGCTCGGGGTCAGCTCCAATCCGAGGGCGGACAGCCGCTCGGACAGAAACGGCAGCCAGCGCTCGTTATGGGCGCGGGCGCGGGCCAAGGCGCCGACATCCTCGATCGCGGCGAGGCCGGCCGCCAGGGCCGGGGCGGTCACATTGAACGGGCCGCGGATGCGGTTCAGGACATCGGCGATGGCCGGCGGGCAATAGGCCCAGCCCAGGCGCAGCCCGGCCAGCGCGTAGATCTTGGAGAAGGTCCGCAGCATCACGACATTGTCGGCCCGGTTGACCAGCCCGATTCCGGGCTCGTAATCGTTGCGGTTGACGAATTCCGCATAGGCGGCGTCGATCGCCAGCACGACATGACCCGGCAAGCCGGCATGGAGGCGCGCCATCTCGTCGGCCGACAGATAGGTGCCGGTCGGGTTGTTCGGATTGGCGATAAAGACGATGCGGGTGCGCTCGGTGACCCGCGCCAGGAACCCGTCGACATCGGCGGTGAGCTGGCGCTCGGGCACCCCGACCGGGGTCGCGCCGACCGATTTGGCGCCGATCGGATACATCAGGAAGCCGTGCCGGCTATACAGCACCTCGCTATCCGGCAGCTTGCTGTTCGGGCTGGCATAGGCGCGCAGCAACAGCCCGATCAGTTCGTCCGAGCCGGCGCCGCACACGATGCGATCGGGATCGAGCCCGTGGTGGCGGCCGAGCGCCTCGCGCAACCGCGCCGCACCGCCGTCGGGGTAGCGGTGGATCTCGTCGGCGAGCCCGCGATAGGCGGCGATCGCGTTTGGGCTCGGACCCAGCGCACTTTCGTTCGACGCCAAGCGGATCGGCCGCTCGATGCCGGCAGCCGTCGAGTCGCCGCCGATATAGGGGGCGATGTCGAGGATGCCCGGTCCGGGAACCGGGGCGTTCGCGGTCGTCCCCAGCGTAACCATCAGCGGCTCAACCCTTGGCTGCGGCGGCGCCGCCGGCTTGTGCGTCAATCGCCTGATGTCGCGGACTCGCCAGCTCGGCCGTGGAGAGCGGCACGGCATAGAGGCCGAACCGCAGCAGCCGGTAGAGCGCCGGCCCGAGCTGTTCGCGAAAGCGCTCGAGGCGCGGGTCGGAAGCCGGTACGAAACCGTCGATCTCGATCAGGGTGTTGGCGGCGTCGGCATGCTCGCACGACGCCATGAAAGTGCAGTCGAGGCCGAGCGCGGCGAGCATCGATACCATGCGGCCGCGGCTGATATGGGGCGCGTTTTCGGTGGCGAACAGGGTGCGGTCCCGGCCGGTCGGCTGTTCGGCGCCGCGCCCGATCGCCAGCGCGTCGACCCGGTCGGAGCGGGTGTTGCCGCGCGCGCCGAACGGCAGCCGGGCTATCACATGCGGCGCGTTGTCGTGGGTCGACAAGAGGTGCCTCCACCACGGGTCGGGCTCCTCTTCCTCGGGCATCGGCAAGATGCCGATCGCGGCCTGGCCCTCGGTCACCGCGCGGATCACCTGCCCGGTCGAGCCGTAAGCCAGGATTGGGGTGTGGCTGCCGTAATGGTCGCGCGCGATGTCCCAGAACCCCTGCGCCTGCGGCGGCGCGTAGACCGCGACCGTGAAGGCGCCCTGCAGCCGCACCGTCGCGGCCAGCAGCTCGCGCCACATCCGCACCAGCGTTGCCGGCGGCAGGTTGCCGTGATTGCGCGCGATCAGCCGGCGGATGATTTCGGCCTCGCGCGCCGGCTGGTGCGCGGCGACGTTGCCATTGCGTTGTTTGTCCGCGGCGACGCGCGAGACAATGTCCAGGCGCTCGATCAGCAGGTCCTGCAACCGGTCGTCAATCTCGTCGATGCGTCGGCGCAACTGTTCGAGATCGGACGGGGTATCTGCCATGGGTTCGATCGCTGCCGGGGATGACGATAGTAGTACGGTTCCACATCGGCAAAATCAAAGAAAACGTTGACATGGCGGGTTCCCGCTCCATAGCTAGACGCTCTCCGCCCGGTATCGCCGGCCGCCCGATCCGCGGCGCGGCCAGGCGCGGCACTCGCGAAATTTGACCGTCGAGCCCCTCTTGTCGATCTTGACTACACCTCGCTTGTGGCGCTCCGGCATGGACTGGCCCGGCTTTAGCCTCGCGGTCGCCGAGTCGCTGCGCCTCGATTGCGGCGTCGATCTCGGCCCGTTCACGATTGCCTATCAGACCTACGGCACGCTGAACCCGGAGCGCAGCAACGCCATCCTGATCTGCCATGCGCTGACCGGCGATCAATACGTCGCCGACCCGCATCCGATCACCGGCAGCCCCGGCTGGTGGACCAGCCTGGCCGGCCCCGGCGGCGTCCTCGATAGCGACCGCTATTTCCTGATCTGCGCCAACGTGCTCGGCGGCTGCATGGGGACGACCGGTCCCAAGGACGTCAACCCGGCGACCGGCGAACCCTGGGCGCTCGATTTTCCGCTGATCACGATCCGCGACATGGTGCGGGCGCAAAAACTGTTGATCGACCATCTCGGCATCGAGCAGCTGTTCTGCGTGATCGGCGGGTCGATGGGCGGCATGCAGGTGCTGCAATGGGCCTCGACCTATCCCGAGGCGGTCTTCGCGGCGGTGCCGGTCGCGTCGGCGGCGCGCCATTCGGCGCAGAACATCGCGTTTCACGAGGTCGGCCGACAGGCGATCATGGCCGACCCGGACTGGTGCGGCGGACGCTATCTGACGCTCGGGCGCAGCCCGTCGCGCGGGCTCGCCGTCGCCCGCATGGCGGCGCATATCACCTACCTGTCGGAAGCGGCGCTGCACCGCAAATTCGGCCGCAACCTGCAGGACCGCAACGCGATCACCTACGGTTTCGAGGCCGATTTCCAGGTCGAGAGCTATCTGCGGCACCAGGGAAGCACGTTCGTCGACCGGTTCGACGCCAATTCCTATCTCTACATCACGCGGGCGATGGATTATTTCGACCTCGCCGCCGAGCATGGCGGGTCGTTGCCCGCTGCCTTCGCCGGGAACCAGCCGCGCTTCTGCATCTTCTCGTTCACCAGCGACTGGCTGTTCCCGACCGCCGAGAGTCGGGCATTGGTCCATGCGCTGAACGCGGTCGCCGGCAATGTCAGCTTTGTCGAGATCGAGACCGACAAGGGGCATGACGCATTTCTGCTGCACGAGCCCGAACTGTTCGCGACCTTGCGGGGCTTTCTGAGCGGTTGCGCCGAGCAACGCGACCTGCCGCGCTTCTGGGGCCGCGAGGCATGAGAAGCAGCGCCGCCCTCCGGCTCGATGCGGCGACGCCGCAGGCGGCGCCGGCCGCCCCCGCTCCCGGGGAATTACGGCGGGAGTTGCGGCGCGACCTTCGCCTGATCGCGGACATGATCGAGCCGGCCTCGCGGGTGCTCGACATCGGCTGCGGCGACGGCGCGCTGCTTGCTTATCTCGCGCGCGAGAAGGGGGTCGACGCGCGCGGCATCGAACTCAGCCAAGCCGGGGTCAACGCGTGCGTGCGCCATGGCCTGTCGGTGATCCAGGGCGACGCCGACCGCGACCTCGACGCCTTTCCCGATGACGCCTTCGATGTCGTCGTGCTGAGCCAGACCTTGCAGGCGACGCGACATCCCCGTCATGTCCTTGAGGCGCTGCTGCGCATCGGCAAGCGGGCGATCGTCTCGTTTCCCAATTTCGGCTTTTGGCATATTCGCCTCGGCCTGTTGTTTCGGGGGCGGATGCCGTTGTCGGAACTGCTCAGCAACCCGTGGTACGACACGCCGAACATACATCTGTGCACGATCCGCGACTTCGTCGCGCTATGCGACGAGCTTGGCGCCGGGATCGAGCGCAGCCTGACCCTCGACCGGCATGGAAGGCCGTTCACCCTCGACCCGCGCGGCAGCCTTGCCAATCTGTTGGCCGAACAGGGCATGTTCGTGTTGTCGGGCAAACGGGCGGGCCAACGGGCGGGCAAGCGGGACACGGCGCAATGATCGTCGCCCAGCTCTCCGACCCGCATGTCGTCATTCCGGGCGCGCTGCTCTATGGCCGGGTCGACACCGCCGCCTTCCTGTCGCGCGCGGTCGCCGAGATCGCTCGGCTTGATCCGCTCCCCGATGTGACGGTGCTGACCGGCGATCTCGTCGACAAGGGCGAGCCGGTCGAATACGACCATTTGCGCCGGCTGCTCGCGCCGCTGGCGATGCCGGTCTTTGTGATCCCCGGCAATCACGATGCGCGCGAGCCGTTGCGCGCCGCGTTCGGGGGCGACGGCTATCTGCCGGGCGAGGGGTTTCTGCAGTATGCGATCGACGATTACCCGGTGCGGCTGATCGCGCTCGATACGCTTGTCCCGGGCGAAGGCGGCGGGTTGTTGTGCGCCGAGCGGGTCGCCTGGCTCGACCATATGCTTGGCGTGGCGCCCGAGCGCCCGACCCTGGTGATCATGCATCACCCGCCGTTCGCGACGGGTATCGAGCGCATGGACCGTTCCGGGCTTCGGGGGGCCGATCAATTTGCCGCGGTGGTCGCGCGTCATCCTCAGATCGAGCGCGTTCTATGCGGCCATCTGCACCGCGCGATCGACCGGCGCTTTGCCGGCACGGTGGCCGGGACGGCGCCGAGCACCGCGCATCAGATCCGGCTTAACCTGACCCCTGGGGCGCCGCTCAGCCTGATGTTCGAGCCGCCCGGATACCAGCTGCATGTGTGGCGCGAGGGCGGCGGGCTGGTCACCCACACCGCGGTAATCGGCGACTGGCCAGGCCCCTACCCGTTGCGCGCCGCTACCGCGGAGAGCCGGCCTTCCTGAGCCCTCCGCCGACAACCTCCGCCGGCCGCTTTTGCCGTTGGGTTCCTCGGACCGCGGCTCAACCCGCGCGCGCCACCGCTTCAAACGGCATCGCGGCGCGGGTCGCCTGGGCGGCGGCCTCATCGTAGAGGTGGCACGAGACAATACGGCCGCCGATATCCCTGAGAGTTGGGACATCAACGGCGCAGCGCGCCATCGCCTGCGGACAGCGCGGGTGGAACCGGCAGCCGGACGGCGGGTTGATCGGGCTCGGGACCTCGCCCGGCAGGATGATCTCCTCGCGACGCTCGTCGGGATGGCTCGGCAGCGCGGCGGAAAACAGCGCCTCGGTATAGGGATGCTTTGGGTTGAGGGCGAGCTCCCGGGCTTCGCCGGTTTCGACGATCTTGCCGAGATACATGACCGCGATCGTATGGCTCATATGCCCGACGGCGGCCAGATCGTGGGCGATAAACAGGTAGGACACGCCGAGCCGCGTCTGCAGGTCGCGCAGCAGGTTGAGTATCTGCGCCCGGATCGATACGTCGAGCGCGGACACCGGCTCGTCGAGCACGATCAGCTTCGGCGACAACGCGAGCGCCCGGGCGATCGCGATGCGCTGGCGCTGGCCTCCCGAGAATTCGTGCGGAAACAGATCGGCCGCGCGCGCCGGTAGGCCGACCAGGTCGAGCATCTCCAAAACGCGCTTGCGCACGGTGACGGCCGGAAGATCCTCGTTGGTGATCAGCGGCTCGGCGATGATCGAGCTGATGCGCATGCGCGGGTTGAGCGAGGCGTACGGGTCCTGGAACACCGCCTGCACCGATTTGCGGTAAACCCGGCGCCCGGCCTTGTCGAGATCGTTCAGATCCTGCCCCTCGAACCGCATGATGCCGCCGGTCGGCTGTTCGAGGCCGAGCACGAGCTTGGCGGTGGTCGTCTTGCCGCACCCGGATTCGCCGACGATTCCGAGGGTCTGGCCGCGCTCGATCGTAAAGGAGATGTCATCGACGGCTCGCACCACGCCGTGATGGCCGCCGAACATTCGGCGGGAGCTAAAATGCTTGCTGAGACCGGTCGCCTCGATAACGGCCATTACGCTACTCCACCCGCAACACGCAACTCGGCGCCGCCCGTCGCCGGCTCGGCGAGCCAGCAGCGGGAGATCCGACCTTCTCCGACGACAAACGGCGGCGGCTCGGCCTCGCGGCAGCGCGGCATCACCGAGGTACAGCGCGGGGCGAAGGAGCAGCCCGGCGGCATCGTGGACATATCAGGCGGCTGGCCGTCGATCGCGGTCAGGCGCTTATCGGGGTCGCCCATGACCGGGATCGAATTGAGCAGCGCGCGCGTATAAGGGTGAGCGGGCCTGTTGAATATCTGCGAAACCGGTCCCGACTCGACGACCCGCCCGGCATACATGACCGCGAGCTGGTCGCACATCTTGGCGACGATGCCAAGATTGTGGGTGATGAAGATCAGCGCGAGCCCGTGCGCCTTCTGCAAATCGCCCAGCAGCTTCAGATACTGCGCCTGGATCGTCAGATCGAGGCTGGTCGTCGGCTCGTCGGCGATCAACAGGCGCGGCTCGCAGGCGATGCCGATCGCGCCGACGATCCGCTGGCGCATGCCGCCCGACATCTCGTGCGGATACTGCGTCAACCGCGTCTCCGGCGAGGGGATACGCACCGCCTTCAAGAGCTCGCGGGCGCGGGTCCACGCCTTGGCGCGGCTCTCTCCCTCATGCACCCGGATCGGCTCGGACACCTGATCGCCGATCGTGAACAGCGGGTTCAGCGAGGCCATCGGGTCCTGCAGGATCATCGCGATCCGCTTGCCGCGGACATGACGCATTTCCTCGTCGGATTTGGTAACGAGGTCCTCGCCCTCGAACATCATGCGCCCGGAGACGATGCGCGCCGCCGGCGGCAGCACGCGCAGGATGGTCAGGGCGAGCGTGCTCTTGCCCGAGCCGGACTCGCCGACAATGCCGAGCGTCTCGCCGGCATGGATGCTCAGCGTCACCTCGTCGACCGCCCGGACGACCCGCGAGCCCTGCGCCGAGACGTAGTGGGTCGAGAGTTTGTCGAGTTCGAGTAAGGGGGCGCCGGTCATCACAACTGCCGCAGTTGCGGGTCGAGTTTGACCCGGAGCCAATCGCCGATCAGGTTCGCCGACAGCACCATCAGGACGATGCAGCCACCCGGGAACACGGTCAGCCACCAATAGCCGACCATCAGGCCCTGCTTGCCGTCGGACAGCATCAGCCCCCAGGCCGGCTCGGGCGGCGGCACGCCGACCCCGAGGAACGACAGCGAGGCCTCGGTGACGATCACCACGCCGAGCATCAGCGTCGCGAGCACGATCGCCGAGTTGATGACGTTGGGCAGGATATGACGAAGCATGATCGTCGGCTTGGAGCAGCCGGCAACGATCGCCAGCCGGACGAACTCCCGCTCCTTGAGCGACAGCACCTCGCCGCGGATCACCCGCGCGTATCGCGTCCAATAGACCGCGCCGAGAATGATCACGATGTTCCACATGCTGGGGCCAACGATGGCCGCGAGGAAGATCGCGAAGGTCAGCGCCGGCAGGGCAAGCCAGGTATCGGTCAGGCGCATGATCACCTGATCGACCCAGCCGCCGATATAACCGGCCATGATGCCGAGGACGGTGCCGATAACGCCGGCGACCATGACCGCGGTGAAGCCGACCACCATCGAGACTCGCGCGCCAAAGATCAGCCGGGACAGCACATCGCGTCCAAGCTGATCGGTGCCGAGCAGGTATTCGGTGCTCCCGCCGGCCAGCCAGAACGGCGGCTTGAACCGCGCCGCGAGGCTGCCGACCTCGGGGTTGTGCGGCGCCAGCAGGTTGGCGAAGATCGCGGCGAAAGTGATAACGCCGAGGATCAATACCGGGATCACCGGGAAGTCGCCGATGCGGAACGTGCGCAGCGCCGTGAAACGTGGCGCGGGCGAGGGAAGGCGGATTACGTCTGCGGGGGTGCTCATGGCGTCAGCTCTCCAGACGGATGCGCGGGTCGATGATCGCGTATAGAATGTCGATCACCAGGTTGACGATCACGATCATGCCGCCGCCCATGATGACGACGCCCTGCACGATCGGGAAGTCGCGGAAGGTGATCCCCTCGTAAAGCAGCCGCCCGATGCCCGGCCAGGCGAACACGGTCTCCACGACGACGGCGACATTAACCATGACGACCACGTTGATGCCGGCCAAGGTCAGCACCGGGATCAACGCGTTCTTGAACGCATGTTTGGCGATGATCATCGATTGCGGCAGGCCCTTGAGGCGGGCGAGCTTGATGTATTCCGAGCCCAGCACCTCGAGCATCGACGAGCGGGTCAGGCGCATGTGCGAGGCGGCGAAATACCACCCCAGCGCGAAGGCCGGCATGATCAGGTGCAGCGGCGTTCCGGCGCCCGATGACGGCAGCCAGCCGAGATAGACCGAGAAGACCAGGATCAGCACTAGGCCGACCAGGAAGGAGGGCAGCGACTGCCCCAACAACGTGAACAGCTTGCCGAAACCGTCCCAGAAGCGACCGACCTGGACCGACGCCATGATCCCGGCCGGGATGCCGATCAGCAGCGACAGGCTCATCGCGACGAACGCCAGCAGCAGCGAATTCGGCAGCCGATCGAGATACAGCTCGAAAACGGGTGTCTGGTAATAGAAGGACTGGCCGAGATCACCCTGAAACAGGCTCCAGACGAACAGCCCGTACTGGGTCCACAGCGGCTTATCGAGGCCGAACCGCTGGTGGATCGCGGCGATATCCGCAGCGCTCGCCCCCGGCTCAACCAGCAGTGTTGCCGGGTCTCCGGTCACCCGGACAAAGAAAAATATCGTGAGGGACAATAAAAAAAGCGACAGCAGACTATAGCTGGAGCGCCGGATGATGTACTGCTTCATGGTTTCCTCGGGTCCTGGATCGACCTTCGCGATTGCTGTCTCTATGCTTTGATCGTGATGTCCTCGAACGGCGCCGTGTACGCAAAGCCGGTGATCAGGTCGAACCCCGACTCGCCGACCCGCGGGCCGACGGCGTTGATGAAGCCGAGCTGCCAGATCGGCGCGTAGATCGCTTTATCATGGACCAGCTGCTGCATCTTTTCGAGCATCGCACCCCGTTTGCCGCGGTCGAGTTCGTCGGCCTGCTTCGGGTACAGCTCGTCGATATCGGGGTAGCTGCCATAGGCGAAGGAACCGCCCTTGACGACGAAGGCGGCAAGCCTGGTCGCGGCGTTGCCGAATGCTCCGCTCGCGCCCTGGATGATGCCGCGCGTGTATTTCTTGCTGGAATAGCCGGCGAAGAAACCGGCGCGCTCGATCGGCTGCAATCTGGCCCGGATGCCGATCTCGGCGAGGTTGTTGACCGAGACTTCGGCCATGTTCGCGTAGGACGCATCGCAGTAAAGCAGCCCGGCATCGAAGCCCTTGGCAAAGCCTGCCTCGGCCATCCGCTTGCGCGCAGACCCCGGATCATAGCCTGCGGTCGACGGTTGCCAAAAATATTCAAACGTATAGGGAATGATGCTGTTGGTCACTTTGCAATGACCGAGGAACAAGGCCTTGCTCATTCCTTCGCGGTCGATCGCCAGATTGGCGGCCTGCCGCACCCGTAAATCATGCCACGGCGATTTGGGATCCCATTGCTCGGGAAAGTAAAGCCAGTTGGGCGCCTGCAGCACGACCGGCTTGAGGCTGATCCCGGCAGTGCGTTGCAAATCCTCCGCGAGTTCGCCGCGGATCGAATAGGCGATGTCGATTTCCCCGCGCTTCAGGGCGGCAGCTCGCGTCCCCTCGTCGGGGACGACCTTCATGACCAGCCGCTTGACGTTGGGAACCTTGCGCCAATAGCCCTCGAAGGCCTCGAGCACGAGTTCGACGCCGGGCGTGAAGGATACGAATTTGTAAGGACCGGCGCCGATCGGGGCCTTCCTGTAACCTTCCTCGCCGACCCTCTCGATATACTTCTTCGGAACGACCCAACCGGCCCCGGTGGCGCTCGAATAGAACGTCAGGAAATCGGGCCACGGTTGTTTCAGCTTGAAGCGGACACGCCGCGGGTCGGGCACCTCGATCGCGGCGACCTGCTGCTTGATCAATTCGTGCGACACGCCGTGATAGCGCTCGAACGAGAACTTGACGTCGTCGGCGGTGACCGGTTCGCCGTCATGGAACTTGACGCCCGGGCGCAGCACGAATTCGTGGGTCAGGTGGTCGCTGGAGGTCGACCAGGATTCAGCAAGGCACGGCGCCTGCGGGTTGCCCGGCATCGACTTCACCATCGCATCATGGAGCGCGTAGAGCACCATGTAGGGGGTGATGATCCCCTGCGTCTCGGCCGGATCGAACCAGGACGGCGCGAGCGAGACGTGGATGCCCCAAGTCAGCTGCCCTTGCGGCCCGGCCGCGCGAGCCATCGCCGGAGCCCCCGCGACAAGGCCGAGCGCGGTCGCGCCCAGGAGCCCACGCCGGGTCAAGCCGGATCGCTCGTCCGACAGAAGGGGTCGCTCTGCGTGGTACACGAACGAACTCATCCGTCTCCATTCCCGATCGGCCCGTTGTCACGGCCCTTGCGGCGAATGTAGACGAGGCCCGCGCCCGTGTCTCGGCTATTGTGGCGACACCTCCCTGCACCAAAGGTTTAGACCAGCGGCTTCGACGGCAGCGGCAGATCAGCCGCCGCTCAGGGTGATGTCTTCATAAGGCGAGGTCCACGGATAGCCCGGGATCAACCCGAAAGTCGATTCGCCGACCCGCGGCCCGACCCCGCTCAGCGCGGCCAGTTGCCAGATCGGCGCGGCAATAACCCGCTCGTGAACAAGCTGCTGGATCTTGTGCAGCAGCGCCGCGCGGCGCTGCTGGTCCTGTTCAATCGCCTGCTTCTGAAACAGCTCGTCGATATCGGGGTGGTTGCCATAAGCGTAGGAGCCGCCCTTGACGGCAAAGGCTTCGAGCCGGGTCGCGGCATTGCCAAAGGCGGCGCTCGCCCCTTGAATGAGGCCTTTGAACTTCTTCTCGGAATAGCCCTTGAAAAAGGCCGCGCGCTCGATCGGTCGGAGGTTTGCGCGAATGCCGGCGTCGCGCAAACTGTTGACGATCGCCTCGGCCACGCCCGAAAAGGCGGCGTCGCAGTAATAGGGGCCGGCGTCGAACCCGTTCGGGTGTCCTGCCTCGGCCAGCAACTGCTTGGCCCGGCCGATGTCATGAGCCGGCTCGGGCGGCTGCCAATAGAAGTCGAAACTAGGCGGGACGAAGGAATTCCCGGTCAGCCGCGAATAACCGAACGTGATTGCCTTGTTGATGTTCTTGCGATCGATCGCGAGGCTGGCGGCCTGCCGCACCCGCAAATCGTGCCACGGCGATTTCGGATCCCACTGCTCGGGGAAATAGACCCAGAACGGAGCCGTGTGGCTAACCTTGAGGGTGAGGCCGGTGCTGCGCTGAAGTTCCTCGGCAAGCTCGCCGCTGACCCAATAGATGACGTCGACTTCGCCGCCCTTGAGCGCCGCCAGCCGCGTCGAGCCGTCGGGGATGCTCTTGAACACCAGGCGTTTGACGGCAGGAATCTTGCGCCAATAGCCGTCGAAAGCCTCCAGGGTCAGCTCGACGCCCGGCGTGAACGACACGAATTTATAGGGGCCGGCACCGATCGGCGCTTTCTTGAATCCGTCGTCGCCGACCCTCTCGACGTATTTCCTCGGCACGATCCAGCCGGCGCCGGTGGCGCTGCTGTAGAATGTCAGGAAGTCGGGCCAGGGCTCCTTCAGCCGGAAGCGGACGTGCTCGGGATCGGGGGTTTCGATCGCCGCGATCCGCGACTTCATCAGTTCGTGCGACGCGCCGCGATAGCGCTCGAACGAAAACTTGACGTCCTCCGCCGTGACCGGCTCGCCATTATGGAATTTCGCCCCCTTGCGCAGCACGAACTCGTAGCTGAGCCCATCCTCCGCGGCCGACCACGACTGGGCGAGGCTGGGCGCCAGCGCCTGTCCCGGCATCGGCTTCACCAGGGCATCGTGCAGCGCGTAGAGCACCATGAAAGGCGTAATGATCCCCGAGGTCTCGGCCGGGTCGAACCAGGTCGGCGCCAGCGAGACATGAGCGCCCCAAATCAGCTGGCCCTGCGGCGCTGCGGCGCGGGCGAGGCCCGGTGCGCCTGCGACAAGGCCGAGCGCGGACAGCGCGACGAGGTCGCGGCGCGTGAAGCCCGGCCGATTGCCCGCCGGGCCGGCGCCGCCGCCTGATTGCTGCTCCGAATTCATGATGCCTCCGTTCGATTGGTCCCTTTGTGGCGGGGCCTTGTGCTGGGTCTTGCGTCGGTGCCGGCGCGTCAGGCGCCTTTCAGGGTGATGTCCTCGTAGGGCGCGGTGTAGGGGAAACCCGGGATCAGCCCAAAGGCCGATTCCCCGACGCGCGGCCCGACGCCGTTGATAAAGGCCAGCTGCCAGATCGGCGTGTAGATGACCCGCTCGACCATGATTTGCTGGATCTTGTGCAGGATGACCTCGCGCGTCGCCCCGTCCAGTTCGGCCGCCTGCTGCCGATAAAGCTCGTCGATATCGGGGTAGCTGCCATAGACAAAGACGCCGTCCTTGACGAGGTGCGCCTCGACCCGCGTCGCGGCGTTGCCGAAGGCGCCGGGTCCGGCCTGGATCAGGTTCTTGAACTTCTTGTCGCTGAACCCCTTGATGAACGCGGCGCGCTCGATCGGCCGCAGCTTGGTGCGGATGCCGACGGCGAGCAAATTGTCGACGACCGCCTCGCCGATATTTGAGTAAGAGGAGTCGCAGTAATAGTCGCCGGCGTCGAAGCCGCCGGGGTGGCCCGCTTCGGCGAGGAGCTTCCTGGCGGCTTGCGGGTCATGGACCGGGGCCGGCGGCTGCCAGAAATATTCGTAATGGTTGGGCACGATCGGGTTGCCGGTGATCAGCGAGTGGCCGAGGGTCAGCGCCTGGTTGCTGCCCTTGCGGTCGATCGCCAGGCTGGCGGCGCGCCGCACTCTTTGGTCGTGCCATGGCGATTTCGGGTCCCACTGGTCCGCGAAATAGAGGCAGAACACGCCCTGCACGAGCGCCGGCTTCAGGGTGAGCCCGGGCGTGCGCTGTAATTCCTCGGCCAGTTCGCCGCGGACCGAGTAGACGATGTCGATTTCGCCCCGCTTCAACGCGGCCAGCCGCGTCCCCTCGTCGGGAATGACCCGCAGCGTCAGCCGCTTGACCGACGGCGATTTGCGCCAATACGGCGCGAACGCCTCGAGCACCAGCTCAAGCCCCGGCTTGAACGAGACGAATTTATAGGGGCCCGCCCCGATCGGCGCCTTCTTGAACGCTTCCTCGCCGACCTTCTCGATGTGCCTTTTCGGGACGATCCAGCCCGCTCCGGTGGTCGTGGCATAGAACGTCAGGAAATCGGGCCATGCTTCGTTGAGGCGGAACCGGACATGATGCGGGTCGACGATGTCGATCCCGGCCACCCGCTGCTTCATCAATTCGTGCGAGGTGCCGCGGTACCGCTCGAAGGTGAACTTGACGTCCTCGGCGGTGACCGGGTCGCCATTGTGGAACTGGGCGCCCGCGCGCAGCACGAAATCGTAATTGCGGCCGTCCGCGCTGATCGTCCACGATTGGGCGAGGCTCGGCGCCAGGATCTTGCCGGGCATCGGCTTCACCATCGCGTCGTGCAGCGCGTACAGCACCAGGAACGGGGTGATGATGCCGGACGCCTCGCCCGGGTCGAACCAGGTCGGCGCCAGCGACACATGGACGCCCCAGGTCAGTTCGCCGGTCGCCTCCGCGGCCAGGACGCGTCCCGAAAGCCCGACCGGCGCGGCAACGAGACCAAGCCCGGCGAGAGCCAGGAGATCGCGACGCCTCAAGCCGGGCGTATCGACGCCGGTCGTGGGTGTCGCGGGCTGCAATGGCGATGTCATGGCGGCATCCTCCTGATGACCCTCAACGGGGGCCTTGCCGCCAATCTAGCCCACGACCCGCGCGACTGTCTTCAACGCTGTGCCGCCTCCGTCGCCGGCGGGCCGGCGCGCAATGGCCGGGCCTCTAGGCGCCTTTTAGCGTCAGATCCTCGAAGGGAGCGGTATAGGGAAAGCCTTCGATCCGGCCGAATGCCCCGTCGCCGACCCGGGGGCCGACGCCGTTCAAAAAGGCGAGCTGCCAGATCGGTGCGTAGATCGCCTTCTCGTGGACCAACCGCTGCATCTTTTCGAGGATTGTGGCGCGCTTTTTGGGGTCGAGTTCCTGGGCCTGCACCGGGTCGAGCGCGTCGATGTCAGGATAGCTGCCGTAGACGTTGGCCCCGCCCTTGACCACGAAGGAGGTAAGCCGGGTGGCGGCGTTGCCGAAGGCGCCGCTCGCCCCGCGCAGGACCCCCTTGGTGTATTTCTTGTTGGCGTAAGAAGAGGCAAAGCCGGCGCGCTCGATCGGTTGCAGCTTGGTGCGAATACCGATCTGCGCCAAATCGTTGGATGCCACCTCGCCGATATTCGCGTACGAGCTGTCGATATAAAACGGCCCGGCGTCGAAACCGTTGGAATACCCCGCCGCCGCCAACAGTTTCTTCGCCGCGGCCAAATCGTAGACCGCCGGCGGCGGCTGCCAATAATATTCAAAGGTATCGGGAATGATGCTGTTGTTGGTTTTGCAATGGCCGAGGAACAGCGCCTTGTTCATCCCCTCGCGATCGATCGCGAGATTGGCGGCCTGCCGCACCCGTACATCGTGCCACGGCGATTTCGGATCCCATTGCTCGGGGAAGTAGATCCAGCCCGGCGCCTGCAGGACAACCGATTTGATAACAAGCCCGGGCGATTTCTGCACCTCCTCGGCCAGTTCGCCGCGAATCGAATAAGCGATGTCGACTTCGGAGTTCTTCAACGCCGCGAGCCTGGTCGCCTCGTCGGGAATCACCTTGAACACCAGCCGCTTGACCGAAGGGGCCTTGCGCCAGTACCCCTCGAAGGCTTCGAGAACCAGCTCCACCCCAGGGCTGAACGAGACGAATTTGTAGGGGCCGGCGCCGATCGGGACCTTTTTGAACCCATCGTCGCCGACTTTCTCGACATATTTCTTCGGGACGATCCAGCCGGCTCCACTGGCGCTCGAATAGAAGGTCAGGAAATCGGGCCACGGCCTGTTGAGCTTGAAACGGACGTGCCGGCTGTCGACCACCTCGATCGCCGCGACGTATTCCTTGATCAGCGCATGATTGGCGCCGCGATAGCGCTCGAACGAGAACTTGACATCCTCGGCGGTCACCGGCTCGCCGTTGTGGAACTTGACCCCCGCGCGCAAGGTGAATTCCCAGGTCAGGCCGTCCTCGGACATCGACCACGCCTCGGCGAGACACGGCGCCTGCAGCGTGCCCGGCATCGGTTTGACCATCGAATCGTGCATCGCGTAGAGCACCATGAATGGCGAGATCACCGCCGTTGTGTCGGCCGGATCGAACCAGGTCGGCGACAGCGACACGTGAATGCCCCAGGTCAGCTGACCTTGCGGCGCGGCGGCGCGGGCGATCCGGGGAGCGCCGGCCGCAAGCCCCAGCGCCGCCACGGCAAGCATATCGCGCCGGGTCATGCCGGGAAGAGCCGGGACAAGTGCGGACGCGTCGCGGCGGAGCGAGATTGATCTCATGGCAATTCCTTCCCGATGACCACTCGTGGGAGCTTGCCTTTAGTGTAGCCGGCCGGTGTCGCGAATGTCTCGGCGACTATGGAGGCGTGCTCACACAACAAAGGCGTAGGCTCAGAGGAGCCCAGCGCTGGTCAGATCGCGGATTTCCCCCGGTCGCGCGCAGTCGACGAGGGACGGCTCGCATCGATCCGGCGTTCAGCCGCTCTTGAGCGTGATGTCCTCGTAGGGGCCGGTATACGCGTAGCCTGGGATCAGGCCGAACCCGGATTCGCCGACGCGCGGTCCGTGGCCGTTGATAAAGGCGAGCTGCCAGATCGACGTGTACATCGTCCGCTCGTGCACGGTCTGCTGCATCTTGTGCAGGATCGCCTCGCGGCGCTTCGGATTGAGTTCGCTGGCCTGCTGCTTGAACATCTCGTCGAGGTCGGGGTAGTTGCCATAGGCATAGATGCCGCCCTTGACCGCGAGAATCTCGAGGCGGGTGGCCGCGTTGCCGAACGCGCCGCTGCCGGCCTGGACCAGGTTCTTGAACTTCTTCTCGGCATAGCCTTTGAAAAACGCGGCCCGCTCGAGCGGGCGCAAATGCACGCGGATGCCGATTTCGGCGAGATTGTTGACGACCGCCTCGCCGACATTCGAATAGGAGGCGTCGCAATAATACTCGCCGCCGTCGAAGCCCTTCGGATGGCCCGCCTCCGCGAGCAGCTGGCGCGCCTTGCCGGGTTCGTAGACCGGGGCGGGGGGCTGCCAGAAATAGTCGAAGCTGTCCGGCACGAACGCATTGCCGGTCAGCCGGGAATAGCCCAGGGTCAGCGCTTGGTTGATGCCCTTGCGATCGATCGCGATGCTGACCGCCCGGCGGACGCGCTCGTCGTGCCACACCGATTTCTCGTTCCACTGATCGACAAAGGCGATCCAGAAAGTGCCCTGGATCACCGCCGGCTTGAGGCTCAACCCCGGCGTGCTGCGGAGCTGTTCGGCAAGCTCGCCGCGGATCGAATAGACGATATCGACTTCGCCGCCCTTCAGCGCCGCAAGCCGTGTTGTCTCGTCGGGGATCACCTTGAACACGAAGCGCTTGACGCTCGGCGTTTTGCGCCAGTACCCGTCGAATGCCTCCAGGGTCAGCTCGATTCCGGGCGAGAACGAGACAAATTTGTAGGGCCCGGCCCCGATCGGCGCTTTCTTGTAGCCGTCGTCGCCGACCTTCTCGACGTATTTCTTCGGCACGATCCAGCCCGCCCCGCTGGCGTTGCTGTAAAACACCATGAAATCGGCCCACGGCTCCTTGAGCTTGAAGCGGACATGCAGTGGATCGGGCGTTTCCACCGAAGCGACGCGGGCCTTCAGTACGTCGTGCGCGGTGCCCTTGTAGCGCTCGAACGAGAATTTCACGTCCTCGGCGGTCACCGGGTCGCCGTTATGGAATTTGACGCCCTTGCGCAGGACGAATTCGTAGGTCAGCCCGTCCTCGGACGCGGACCACGATTCGGCGAGGCACGGGGTCATTACGTTGCCCGGCATCGGCTTTACCATCGCGTCGTGGATCGCGTACATGACCATGAAGGACGTGATGACGCCCGGGGTCTCGGCCGGGTCGAACCAGGTCGGCGCCAGCGAAATGTGCACCCCCCAGGTCAGTGTCCTTGCGGCGGAGCCGCTTGGGCGAGCCAGGGCACGCTCGCGGCGGCAAGGCCGATCGCGGTGCCGGCGAAGAGATCGCGCCGCGTCACGCCCGGCCGAGCCTCGGCCGCCGTGAAATCCTGACGGTATTGCGGGGGTGAGCTCATGACTCCTCCGATCCCAAACGGCCCTTTCACAGGCCTTGGGCGGACTGTAAACCGGCCGCGTCCCCGCTGTCTCCGCTTATCTGGGAGAAGGTTCATGCAACCAAAGAGCGCTCATCCCGGCATGAACGGACCATCGATATCGCCTTCTGCTGCGGAGGTGCGGCCTGATAGAACTGCTTGCAGCGGGCCGGATCTGCTGGACTCATGCGTCTCCGCAGAATCGCCGGTGACAAAGGAGGTGCGGATGCCGAGGACCGATGGGGGGCGGGTCGTCGCCGATCTGAGGCGGCTCGCCGAATTCGGCCGCTACAAGACCGGGGTGCACCGGCCGACTTACTCGGCTGACGATGTCGCCTCGCGCCAGTGGCTCGCCGACAAATTCTCCGAGGCCGGGCTCGACCCGGTGATCGACGGCATCGGCAATGTGATCGGCCATGACCCGCGCGCCTCGCGGCGGCTCTTGGTGGGCTCGCACAGCGAGACGCAGCCGCATGGCGGCTGGCTCGACGGCGCGCTCGGCGTCGTCTATGGGCTCGAACTGGCGCGCGCCTTCGCCGCCGACCCCGCGCTCGCCGGGCTCGGGATCGAGCCGGTCGCCTGGGCGGACGAAGAAGGCCATTACGGCAACATGCTCGGCAGCCGCTCCTTTATCGACACGTTGGCCGATAGCGAGATCGACGCGGCCACGAGCCGCGACGGCAAGACGCTGCGTACCGCACTCACCGAGGCGGGCTATGCCGGGCGGCCCCGCGAGCTTCTCGATCCGGCGCGCTATGTCGGCTATCTCGAAGCCCATATCGAGCAGGGCAACACGCTGGAGGCCACCGGCCGCAAGATCGGTATCGTCGAGGCGATCATCGGCAACTGGAACTACTGGGTCACCGTGACCGGCGAGCAGAACCACGCCGGCACAACCGAGATGCACCGCCGCCGCGACGCCGGCGCCGCGATGGTGCGGCTCGCGACCCGCATCGACGATTGCTTTGCCGAGATCGCCGCTCCCCGCACGGTATGGACGATCGGACGCATGCTGCTCGACCCGAACGCGCCAAGCATCGTGCCCGGCCGCGCCGAGATGCAGGTGCAGTTCCGCGACACCGACACCGGCATCCTCGCGCTGTTCGAGGCCCGCCTCAACGAGCTTGTCGCCGAAGCCAACGCGCGCGGACCGTGCCGAGTCGCGATCGAGCCGATCTCGAAAAGCACGCCGGCGGCAATGGATGCCGGGTTTCAGAGCGCGATCGAGGTGGCGGCCGAGAGTCATGCGGCGGGGCTGCATCTGCGCATGCCGAGCGGCGCCGGCCACGACGCGCAGATCCTGTCGCGCCGGATGCGTTCGGCGATGATGTTCATCCCCAGCATCAACGGGGTCAGCCACCACTGGTCGGAGGACACCAGCGACGAGGACATCGCGCTCGGCGCTCAGATCCTCGCCGACGCCGCCGCCGCCATCCTGCGGGCGGGGTGAGTGCGATGGCGATCGTCCTGCAGGAATCGCTGCGCGGATTGTTCTACGCGCCCTATTACGCCGCGCTGGCGCTGGGCGCCTACGACCAGGAAGGGGTCGAGGTCCGGTTTGTCAGCGCGCCCAACCCGACGGCGGCGCCCAACGGGCTGTTTCACGGCACGGTCGATGTGACCTGGGGCGGGCCGATGCGGGTCAACCAGGTCTATGACCAACGCGCCCATTGCGACCTCGCGTGTTTTGGCGAGGCGGTGACGCGCGACCCGTTCATGCTGGTCGGCCGAACGCCACGCCCCAATTTCCGGCTCGCCGTGCTGGGCGCGGTGCGGCTCGGCACGGTCAGCGAAGTGCCGACCCCGTGGCTGTGCCTGCAGGAGGATCTGCGGCGCGCCGGGATCGACCCGGCCAACCTCTACCGGATCGCCGATCAGAGCATGGCCGAAAACGTCGCCGATTTGCGTCGCGGCGATATCGATGTCGCGCAGCTGTTCCAGCCCTACGCCGAGGAATTGATCGCCTCGGGCGAAGGGCATGTTTGGTATGCCGCCGCCGATCGCGGACCGTGCTCGTATACGAGCTTCTACGCCCGCCACCGCACCCTGGTGGAAAAGCGCGACGAATTGCTGAAGCTGGTGCGGGCCCTCTACCGCACGCAGAAATGGCTCCATCGCGAATTGCCCGATGCGCTCGCCGATGTCGTCCAGCCTTATTTCCCGGCGCTGCCGCACCCGCTGCTGCGCGCCGCGATCGCGCGCTATCGCGCGCTCGGCATCTGGGGACGCAACCCGATCCTGCCGCGCGCCGGCTATCAGCGCCTGGTCGCCGGATTGGTGTCGGGCGGCTTCTGCAAGGGCACGCCGTTCGAGACCGCGGTCGACAACAGCCTCGCCGAACAGGCCGTGGCCGAGGACCCACCGGCGCTGCCCTAATTTAGTAGATGTCGGGCTCCGGCTCTTATCAATACCGCTGAAAGGCCTGCTGGATTTCGCCGATGTCGGTGGTCGTCGTCAGCATCAGCGCCAACAGGATGCGGGCTTTTTGCGGCGTCAGATCCTCGCCGGCGACGATGCCGGTCTCGCGCAAGCGGCGGCGCGGCGCGATGCGGCCGGTGGCGCGGCTGCATTGCACGACCACAATCCCCGACTTCGCCGCATCGAGGAACGCCGCCTGCTGCAACGGGCTCGGCGTGCCCGGAGCGAAGCCGGCCGAAACGAGGCCGCGCGCCCCTGCCTTGACCGCCGCCTCGACCAGCGCCGCGTCGGCGCCGGCATAGGAATAGACGATGTCGACCCGCGGCAGCGCCGTGACCTCGCGCGCGGCGAACGGCGTATCGGGCATGTGAAGTTTGAGCGGCGCGCGGTAGAAATGCGGGCCGTCGCCGTCGACATGGCCGAGCGCGCCGTAATCGAGCGAGCGGAAGGTCTGCACCCGGTAGGTCGAGGTCTTGACGACATCGCGGGCCGGGTGGATCTCGTCGTTCATCACGACGAGGACGCCCTTGCCGCGAGCCTCGGGCGACCCGGCGACGCGCAGCGCGTTGACCAGGTTCATGCCGGCATCGGTGCCGAGCGCGCTCGCCGGGCGCTGCGCGCCGACCAGCACAACCGGCTGGCTGACCGCGAGAGTCAGGTTCAGAAAGAACGCGGTCTCCTCGAGCGTTGCCGTGCCGTGCGGGATCACAAACCCGGCGATTCCCGGGTCTTCGCCGGCGAAGCGGTGGATCACGCCGCGCAATTCGATCCAGTCGTCCGGGCCGATCGCGGTGCTGCCGACCTGGCGGAAGGTGACCGGCACCGGCTCGGCGACGAGACGGGTTTCGGGGAAGCGGTCGAGCAAGCCCTCGCTGGTCAGCTTCTGCCCGAAATCGGGATAGTCGAGCACATCGAGGCTCCCCGCGCCGAGCGAGGAAATCGTGCCGCCGGTGCCGATGACGGCGATGCGCGGGAGATTTGCCATCAGATGCTCCAATCAGGCGAGCTCGTTCACGCCGGCATCCCGGCCTTGCGCAATCCTTCGAGAAACCGCTCGCGCTGCGCGGGGTTGCCGAACGGGCGGTTTAGCCGTTCGTCGGAAGCGGTCAGAGCCGGCGTGCGCCGCAGAAACTCGGCTAATGCCTCGACCGCCGCCACCGCATTGCCGAGATGGCCATGCGCAGCGGCCAGCACGGCGTAGACGTCCGGGAACTCGGGGTTGGCCTCGACCGCCTCAGTCGTAAATTCGATAGCCTCTTGATAGCGCTCCGAGAGCAACGCCGCCCAGCCCTTGCACAGGTGCCAGATAACCAGCAGCGGGTCGCGTGGGCTCAGCCGGACAGCCTCGTCAAGGATCGGCAGGGCGGCCTCGTAGTCGCCGGTGAAACCGTAGGACACCCCGAGATAGCCGCGGGCAAAAGCCGAGTTGGGGTCGAGATCAACGGCGCGGCGCAGCCGGCGCCGGCCTTCCTCGTGCCGGCCCTGAAAGATATCGTACATTGCCAGCGCGCTTTGGGCGTTGGCATCGCCATCGTCGATCGCCACCGCCCGGCGCGCCGCTTCGCCGCAGCGGGCATAGGTCTGGGCCACATCCTCATCCCACCCGAAGCAAGCCTCGAAATGGTAGGCAACCGAAAGATCGGCCAGCGCCATCGCATTCACCGAATCGAGCGCGATCGCCTCTTCGAGCAGGCGCCGGGCCTCCGCCATGTCTTCGCGGGTAAAGCGGCGGATATGCCAATGGGCGCGCATCGTGCGATCCCAGGCATCGAGCTCGCTCGGATGCTTGCGCCGCGCCTGCCGCATCTCCGCCGCGATAATGCCGGGCGCCAATTCGCCGGTGATCGTCTGCGCAATCTCGTCCTGGACCGCAAAAACGTCGGCGAAATCGCGGTCATAGCGGTCCGCCCACAGATGGTGGCCGGTTTCCGCGTCGATCAGCTGCGCCGTGATGCGCACTCGATTGCCGGCCCGGCGGACGCTGCCCTCCAGCACATAGCGCACGCCGAGTTCGCGGGCGACTTTGCCAACATCGACCGCCGAACCCTTGTAGGTGAACGAGGTGCTGCGCGAGATCACGAAGAACGCGCGATTGCGCGACAGATTGGTGATGATGTCCTCGGTGATCCCTTCGGAAAAATACTCCTGCTCGGCATCGCCGCTCATGTTGGCGAAGGGCAGCACGGCGATCGACGGTTTCTGCTGCTGCACGCGCGCGGCGGGTCTGCGGCAGCCGGGGCACTACTCGGCTTGACGACAGTCGCACCCAGCATGACGCGATGGGTGCGCACCGGCCGGGCGATGTTCTTGACCTGCTGCTCGCCCATGTCCTCGAACGAGAAATCGAGTTTGTCGCGGACCTGGTCGCGCACGACGCGGCTGACGCAGATGCCGCCCGGCTCGGCCAGGGCTTCGAGGCGGGCCGCGATGTTGACGCCGTCGCCGTAGATGTCCTTGTCGTCGATGATGATGTCGCCGACGTTCAGTCCGATGCGAAATTCGATCCGCCGATCCGGCGGCACTTCGGCGTTACGCCCGGTCATCTCGCGCTGGATATCGACGGCGCAGCGCACCGCGTCGACGACGCTGACGAACTCGACGAGCATGCCGTCGCCGGTAGTCTTAACGATTCGCCCGCGATGCTCGCTGATCTTGGGGTCGACCAACTCGCGGCGATGGCGCTTCAGTTCGGCGAGGGTGCCTTCCTCGTTCGCCCCCATCAGGCGCGAGTAGCCGACGACATCCGCGGCCAGAATGGCGGCCAGGCGACGCTCAACCCGTTCCTCGGCCATTGCCACCGCTCATTCCCAGGCTCGGTGGACAGGCTACCACGATCGTGCGGGAACCGCCCTCCTGCATCGGTGCGTCCGTCCCGCTACGACAGCCAACGCTTGCGGCGGCGGTAATTCTTGGTGTCGCGGTAGGAGCGGCGGGTGCCGGCCTCGTTGAGGCCGAGATAGAATTCCTTGATGTCGGAATTCTGCCGCAGGCTCTCGGCCGGGCCTTCGAGCACGATCCGGCCGTTTTCCATCACATAGCCGTGGTCGGCGATGTCGAGCGCCAAGGCCGCGTTCTGCTCAACCAGCAGCACCGTGATGTTCTGCTCGTCCTTCAAGCGCCGGATCACGCCGAAGATCTCGTCGATGACCATCGGCGCGAGGCCGAGCGAGGGCTCGTCGAGCAGGATGACCTTGGGATCGGACATCAAGGCCCGGCCGATCACCAGCATCTGCTGTTCGCCGCCGGAGAGGTAGCCGGCCGATACATGCCGGCGCTCCTTCAGCACCGGGAAACTGGCGTAGACCCGGTCGATCCCGGCACGCACATCGGCGTAGTTCCGGCGGCTGTGCGCCCCGGCGATCAGGTTTTCCTCGACGCTCAAATTCTCGAACACCCGCCGGCCTTCAAATACCTGCGCCACGCCGCGCTTGACGACATCGAACGGCTGCAGGCGGTCGAGGCGCTCGCCGTCGAGTTCGACGCTGCCCTTGGTGACCTGGCCGCGCTCGGTGTGCAGCAATCCCGAGATCGCCTTCAGGGTCGTCGTCTTGCCGGCGCCGTTGGCGCCGAGGAGGGTCGTGATCTGGCCCTCCTCGGCGTTCAGCGACACGCCTTTCAACACCAGGATCACGCCGTCATAGACGACTTCGACATTATTGAGCGCCAGCATCGACCAACCTTTACGGCGCCTTCTTGATCTCGGCGGCCACGATTTCGGGATAGGCGCGGAACCATTCGGTCATCTTGACGAACTTGCCGCCCTTGGCCTGGAAGATCTGCACCCAGCCGCCGCCTTCATGATCGGCAGCGGTGATCTTCAGCGGCGGCACGAGGCCGCCGAGGGTCACGTCGTTGATCGACTCGAAGCCCTTCTTGACCTGCTCCCCGGTCGGCTTCTGACCGCCGTTCGCCTTCAGCGCGTTGCGGATCGCCTCGACATGCAGCGCGGCGATAAACAGCCCCCGGTTGTAGACGACGGTGTCGTCCATCTCCTTGGGCGGCGCCTTGTTTTGGGCCTTGTACATCGCCTTGATCTCCTGGCGGATCGGGAAATCGTCGCCGGCGCCGGCGAACTGCATCGTGTAGTACCCCTCGGCCACCTGCCATCCGCCGGCGGCCTCGATATCCGCCTCGGCCGAGGCCCAGACCAGGCCCAGCACCTTCGATAGCGAATACCCGGCACGCTTGTATTCCTTGATCGCCACCGAAGGCGAGCGGCCAAACAGATGGTTGATCACGAAATCCGGCCGGAAGCGCTGCGTGATGTCGAGCACCTGCGCGCCCATCTCGACCCCGGGAGGCGGCACCGCGAAAGTGCGCAGCTCATATCCCTCGATCTTCTGCAACGCTTCGAGGATCGGGATCGGCTCGCGGCCGGCCGGGTTGTCGTAGAACACATAGGCGATTTTCTTGCCCTTCAGATTACCGCCCAATTTGTCCTTGGTGAACTGGACCGCGGCCGCAGCTTGCGACCAATAGGTCGCGGCGACCGGGAACAGATAGGGGTAGCGCACGCCGTCCGCCGAAGCGGAGATGCCGAAACCGGGCGAGGTGGCGGGCATCTTGTCTTCGTTCAGCTTCTGGTTCAGCGCCTGCGCGTGCGGCGTGCCGTAGATCATGTAAGAGACCGCGCCGTCTTTCTTGGCGCGCTCGTAGGCTTCCATGCCGGCTGGCACCTTGTATTCGTGGTCGATCTCGTCGACCCGGATCTTCCAGCCTTCGACCCCGCCCTTGGAGTTGACGACGTTGATGTAATCCTGAACCGCCGCGCACAGCCGGATACCGACGATCTGGGTCGCCCCGGTGCGGTCGCACTGCTCGCCGATCAGTATCTCGCCCTTCTGCTGGGCCGCCGCCGGCCCCGTGAGGCCGAGCGACGCCGTCGCGCCGACCGCGAGCCCAAAAACGATTGCCGCTACGCTTCTCGCCGATATGCTTTTCATTGTCGTTCCCCCTTGCTGCTCCGGGTCAGTAGGAGAATGGCCACACCCGGAAATAATTTCGAATATTGCGCCACAGCCGGTTCAGCCCTTCCGGCTCGACCACCAGGAAGAAGATGATCAACCCGCCGAACATGATCAGGCGCAGGTTCGGGATCGCATTCAGCAGGTCGGATTGCGAGAAGAACAGCCAGCCGTAATCCTCGAGAAACCAGCGGGTCAGGATCGGCAGCAAGGTGACGAAGACGGCGCCGAAAATCGAGCCGAGGATCGAGCCCAAGCCGCCGATGATAACCATCGCCAGATAGTCGATCGAGACGTTTAGCTGGAATTGTTCGTAATTGGCGATGCCCAAATAGTACGTGTAAAGCACGCCGGTGACGCCGGCATAGAACGAGGAAATCGCGAACGCCCACAATTTGTAGCGAAAGATGTTGATGCCGATGATCTCGGCGGCGATGTCCTGGTCGCGAATGGCGACAAAGGCCCGCCCGATGCGGCTGCGCACCAGATTGGCGGTGCCGACGATCGCCAGCACGACAAACCCCATCAGGAAAAAATAGAGCTGCACCTGGCTCTTGAGCTGAACCCCGAACAGGGTCGGGCGCGGCACCTGGATCGAGGCCTGTGCCCCGCCCGATATCGCCGGGACATGGTTGATCGTCCATTCGATGATCAGCTGCGCCGCCAACGTCGCGATCGCCAGATAGATGCCCTTGATGCGCAGCGATGGGATGCCCACCAGCGCGCCAATCAGCGCGGCCATCAGTCCGCCGGCCGGGATCGTGATCCAGAACGGCGCGCCGAGATGGGTGACGAGGTTGGCCGCGGTATAGGCGCCGACCGACATAAAGGCGCCGTGCCCGATCGAGATCTGGCCGGTATAGCCAACCAGGATGTTGAGCCCGAGCGCGCCGACCACCGCGATCAGGCACAAATTGAGGATCGAGATGTAATATTCGCCGAGCGTCAACGGCGCGACGACGATGAACAGCACGGCAAACGCCGCCACCGCCCATTTCGCGATCGGCAGCGGGTAGAGCGCCATGTCGGCGGCGTAGCTGGTTTTGAAGACGCCGGACTCGCGGTGAAACATGGCTTGTGCCTGATTGGCGCGGGGCTTAGACGCGCTCGATGCGGCGCCGGCCGAAGATGCCCTCGGGGCGGATCATCAAGACGATGATCATCAGCACGTAGGGCGCGAAATCCTTGGTGCCGCCGCCGACATAGGGGTCGAGATAGCCGGCCGCGAAATTCTCGACGATGCCGACGATCAAACCGCCGATCACCGCCCCCATGATCGAATCGAGCCCGCCCAATATGACCACCGGGAAGACCTTGAGGCCGACCAAAGCGAGCTGGTTGTCGACCCCGAGCATCGTTCCCCACACCACCCCGCCCAGCGCCGAGACGATCCCCGCCATCGCCCAGGCCAGCGCGAAATAGCGCCGCACGTTGATGCCCATCGCCATCGACACCTGCTGGCTGTCGGCGACGGCGCGCATTGCGATGCCGGTGCGGCTCTTCAGGAAGAACCAGGTGAAGGCGGCGAGAAAGACGAGGCTGACGCCGGCCCCGACAAGCTGCACCGGCGGCAGCATGACCGGCCCCAATTCAAGGGGCTCGTCGCTGACCGGCATGACGACGGCCCTGGTGCCGGCGCCGAACGCCATCGTCGCGGCGCCGCGCAAGACCGCGGCGAGGCCGATCGTCGCCATCACGACGGCGATGACCGGGCGCCCGATCAGCGGCCGCAGCACGACCCGCTCGAGCCCGAAGCCGAGCGCGATCATGCCGATGATGGCGAACATCGCCGACAGCCAGAACGGGGCGCCGAGGATTTCGGCCGAGCCGGCGGCGATAAAGCCGGCGAACATGACGAATTCGCCCTGCGCGAAATTGATCGCGTCGGTAGCCTTGTAGATCAACACGAAACCGAGCGCGATCAGCGCGTACATCAACCCGATCATGATGCCGTTGGTCAGCAGCACCAGCGTGAATTGCCACTCGAACTCAGGCATGCGTCACGCTCCAGCTTGTTGCTGTCATCCCGGCGAAGGCCGGGATCCATCGTACCGCGGGCAACGGCCTGTCCCGCGGTGCTCTGGCAGGGTGCTCACTCCAACCGACCGGGCGGTTGACGGATGGATCCCGGCCTTCGCCGGGATGACAATCGCGGATGAATCGACGATCAACACGGGCGCCGCTCATCCGGCCGCGGCCGGGACGCGTTCGCGCGCTAGTCGCGGCGCATCGGCAACCGCCGTGGCCTCGTCGACATCGCCGATCGCGAGCGTCGAATGCAGCATCGTCTTGCGCCCGTCCTCGTAGGTGATCTCGGCGCTGAGCTCGACATTCGTCGCCTCGCGGTAGAAGGCGTCGATGATTGCGGCGTATTTCTCGGCGACAAAGCGGCGGCGAATCTTGCGGGTGCGGGTGATCTCGTCGTCGTCGGCGTCGAATTCCTTGTTGAGCACCAGGAAACGGCGGATCTGGATCGGCGCCGGCACGCTCGCGTTGCATTTGCCGATCTCGTCGCGGATGAGCTGGCGCACCTCAGCGCGGGCGCTCAAATCCTGGAACGAGGTATAGGCGATGTTGTGCCGTTCGGCCCAGTTGCCGACCGTCGCGGCGTCGATCGCGATGATCGCCGCGACGAACGGCCTCGCATCGCCGAACACCACCGCCTCGCCGATATAGGGGCTGAATTTGAGCTTGTTCTCGAGGAATTGCGGAGCCAGCGCGGTGCCGTCCTCCATCTTGCCGACATCGCGCGCCCGATCGACGATGACGAGATGGCCGCGCCGGTCGAGAAAACCGGCGTCGCCGGTCTTGAGCCAGCCGTCTTCGGTGACGGCGTCGCGGCTCTCTTCGGGCTGCTTGTAATACCCCTGGAACACGCCGCCCGAACGGACCAGCACCTCGCCGTCGTCGTCGATGCGAACCTCGATCCCGGGGAATACCCGGCCGACCGTGTCGGGGTCGACCTCGCCGTCGGGCTGCGCCGAGCACACCCCGGACAATTCGGTGGCGCCGTAGACCTGCTTCAGGTTGACCCCGATCGCGCGGAAAAAGCGAAACGTGTCGGGGCCGAGCGGCGCGCCGCCGGTATAGACGAGTCGGGCGCGCCGCAACCCGAGTTGGTCGCGCAGCGGCGCGTAGACCAGCACCTCGCCGACCGCCCGCATGAGCCGCAGGCCGAGCGGGACCGGCCGGCCTTCGGTGGCGCACAGCTGCACGCGCTCGGCGATATCGCGGAAAAATCCGAACAGACGGCGCTTGAACCAGGTCGAATCGGCCGCCCGCACCGTGATCGCGGTCAGCGTGCTTTCCCAATAGCGCGGCGGCGCCAGACAAAGGCTCGGCCCGAGCTCGCGCAGGTCGCGCTGCACGGTCTCCGGCTTTTCCGGGAAATTGCAGGTCATTCCGACCCAATTGTGCAGCGCCAGCGAGAACACCGAATTGCCGATCCACGCCATCGGCAAATAGGAGAGATGCTCGTCGTTCGGGCGGATGCCTTCGGCCGCCGCGATCCCCTCGGCGACGCTCAACAGATTGGCATGGCTCAGCATCACCCCTTTGGGCCGTGAGGTGGTGCCCGAGGTATAGGAGAACAGCGCCAGGGCATGCGGGTCGCCGGCCGCGATCGACGCCGTCAGGAAGTCTGGGTTCGCGGCGCCGAATTCGCGGCCCGCCGCCTGCAACGCTGCGAAGGATTCCAGGATCGGCTCGTCGTAATTCAAGAGGCCGCGCGGGTCGTCGTAGACGATCAGCTTCAGATGCGGCAGCGCGTCCTTGAGCGACAGGATCTTGTCGACCTGTTCCTGGTCCTCGGCGACGACGACCGAGGTCTCGGCGTGGTCGAGCACAAAGGCGAGCTCGGTCGCGATCGCGTCCTGGTAGACCGGCACCGCGATGCCGCCAAGGCTCATCGCCGCGAGCTGCGCGAAATAAAGCCGCGGACGGTTCTCGCCGATGACCGACAGCTTGTCGCCCGGCCCGAAGCCGCGCGCGGCGAGGCCCTGCGCGACATCGCGCACTTCCTCCCAATAGCGCCGCCAGCTGTAGGTCTGCCAGATGCCGCGATCCTTCTCGCGCAATGCCGGACGCTCGGGAAAGCTCTCCGAGTTGCGGCGCAACAGTTGCGGCAGGGTGATGTCGCCGCTCATGCTGCCCCGCTCATGCCGCCCTCATGCCGCTTGGCCCCTGCCCTCGCCGCCGGCGCCGAGATAGGCGCGGATCACGGCGGGGTTTCGCTGCACTTCGGCGGGCGTGCCCTCGGCGATCTTGCGGCCGCGATCGAGCACCGCGACCCGGTCGGAGATGTCCATCACCACCGCCATGTCGTGTTCGATCAGGATGATCGTCGTGCCCCACTGCTCGTTCACGTCGATGACGTAGCGGGCCATGTCTTCTTTTTCTTCCTGGTTCATCCCGCCCATCGGCTCGTCGAGCAGCAGGAGCTTGGGGTCGAGCGCCAGCGCGCGAGCCAGCTCGACCCGCTTTCTGAGACCGTAGGCGAGGGCGCTGGTCGGCTGCTTGCGCAGATCCTGCAATTCGAGGAAATCGATCAGCTCCTCGACCCGCTCGCGGTGCGCGACCTCTTCCTTCTGCGCCAGGCCCCAATAGATGAACGAGGACAAGACGCCCGACTTCATCCGCACATGCCGGCCGAGCATGATGTTGTCGAGCACCGTCATGCCGCCAAACAGCGCGATGTTCTGAAAGGTGCGGGCGATCCCGAGCGCGGCGATCTGGGCCGGCCGGAAGCGGGTCGTATCGACTCCCTCGATCGTGATCGAGCCCGAATCGGGCCGGTAGAACCCGCTGATCATGTTCAAAAGCGAGGTTTTGCCGGCCCCGTTCGGACCGATGATCGAGGCGATTTCGCCGCGCCGGACCGCGATCGACACGTCTTCGACCGCGCGCACCCCGCCGAACCGCTTTGAGACGCCGGTAGCCGCGAGCAGGATCTCGTTCGAGGCGTCCGCCGCTGGCGTGATGGGCTGAGGCGCCATGCTGCCGGGTTTCCCCCTTTGCCCGTGCGTTCCATGCGCCGGGCTTATGGCAGGCATGATGCTGACGCAAACGCGAGAATGCAACCGCTTGCGTCGCGCTTGCCGGTTGGCCCCGCATCGTGAAACGATCGCCTCGGCCTTGATGATCGGATGTTGCGGTGGATAACTCGCCCGCGCGGGACAGCGTGCCGGTGACGGTGCTGACCGGCTTTCTCGGCAGCGGCAAGACGACGCTGCTGCGCCGCGCGCTGAGCGACCCCGCCTTCTCCGACACCGCCGTCGTGATCAACGAGATCGGCGAGATCGCGATCGACCACTATTTGGTCGATTTCGTCGAGGGCAGCGTCCTCGAACTGCCCGGCGGCTGCCTGTGCTGCGCGGTGCGCGAGGATTTGGCGCAGACCCTGCGGAGCCTGATCGAGCGGCGCGATTCGGGCGAGATCCGGCGGTTTGGCCGCATCGTCGTCGAGACCAGCGGGCTCGCCGACCCGGCGCCTGTTCTGTTCACGCTGGGCACCGACCCGATGCTCGACCAGCGGCTGCGCCTGGCGCGGGTCGTGACGCTGGTCGATTCGGTCACCGGCGCGGCGACGCTCGACCGCTTTGCCGAGGCGGCGCGGCAGGTCGCGGTCGCCGATGCGCTGGTGATCTCGAAGACCGATCTGGCGCCGTTCGAACGCGCGCTCGCGGCGCGCCTGGCGGGATTGAACTCGCGCGCAGAGCTGATCGTCGGCGCCGCTGCAAACGACCCCGCTTCCGTGTTGTTCGCGCCGTCAGATCACCCCCACCCCAACCCTCCCCCGCTTGCGGGGGAGGGAGTCCCCCGCGATATTTCCGCTTCCTCACCTCCTTCCTTACCCTCCCCCGCGAGCGGGGGAGGGCAGGGTGGGGGTATGGTCGAAGCCGAACACACGCACGGCGTCGCTGCCTTCACGATCATCCTCGAAGGCGTCGTCAGCCGGCTCGCTTTCGCCCGCGCGCTCGGCGGGCTGGCGCAGGACCGCGGCAACGATTTGCTGCGGGTCAAGGGCATCGTCGGCTTCGCCGACCGTCCCGGCGCCGATGGATTGGGCCGCCCTGCCATCGTCCAGGCGGCGCAGCACGCGATGTTCACCCCGCAATGGCTCGATGATTGGCCCGATGCCGATCATCGCAGCCGGCTCGTCTTCGTCGTGCACGATATTGCGGCCGACGAGATTCTCGACCGCTTCGCTTTCGCCGATCCGATGCTGCTCGAACCGCTGGTGTCTCGTCCACATGATCACACCCGCTCGCACGACCCCGTCCGGGTAGAGACCTTGAAACCATAGCGTTACTGTCGTCCCGGCGAAGGCCGGGACCCACTTTTCCACCGCTCGGGCGCGGGACGATGGGTCCCGGCCTTCGCCGGGACGACAACGGTTATTGAGGAGGATTTGATGCTCGACATCGTCGTTACCGGCGGCTTGGCCGTCCTACCCTCGGGGCCGCAATTGGCCGATATCGGCATTCAGGGCGAGACGATCGCGGCGATAGGAGCGCCGGGCAGTCTCGCGGCGCTCGGGCCGGGCCGAGTCGTCGACGCGGCGGGCCAGATCGTCATCCCCGGCGGCATCGACCCGCATGTCCATTGCAACTGGCCGATGCCGGTCCCTGACGGCGAGGCCAAATTGACCGAGCCGGCCTCGCGGGTCAGTCAGGCGGCGCTGTTCGGCGGCACGACCACGACGATCGACTTCGCGCCGGTCGAGGGCGGCATGACCGTACAGCAGGCGATCGAGCACCGGCAGCAACAATGGGCCGGGCAGTGCTACGGCGACTACGCCTTCCACACGATGCTGCTCGGCAAGCTGTCGCCCGAGATCTACGGACAGGTCGCCGAGGCGGTGCAGGCCGGCCATCCCAGCGTCAAGATCTTCACCACCGACATCACGCCCTCGCGGAAGGGCCGCATGGTGCAGTTCGGCGACATCTGGGAGGTGCTCAAGGTGCTGGCAAAAGCCGGCGGCATCGCGGCGATCCACGCCGAGGACAACGACCTCGTCATGCACATGTACGAGAAGCTGATGCGCGAACAGCGCACCGGCTTCGAGAACATGGCCGAGGTTCACACCACGCTGTCGGAGGATTTGTCGTTCAACCGGGTGATCCGGCTTGCCTCAAACGTCGAGGGCGCGGCGCTCTACATGATGCACACTTCGGCGGCGACCGGGGTGCGGGCGATCGCGGCGGCGCGCGCCAACGGGGTGCCGATCTACGGCGAAACGCTGCACCAGTATCTGATGTATAATTCGGAGGACTACAAAAAGCCGAACGGCCAGATCTACCACACCTACCCCAGTCTCAAATTCCCCGAGGACCAGGCGGCGCTGTGGGAGGCGACCAATCACGGCGCGATCCAGACCGTCGCGACCGACGAGATCTGTTGCCCGCTGCGCATCAAGTTGCAGGGCAGGCGCATCGACGACACGACCGGCGGCAATGCCGGCGTCCAGCCGCGGGTTTCGCTGATCTACACCGAGACCGTCGAGAAGCGCGGCTATGGGCTCAACCACTTTGTCGAGCTCGTTTCGACCAACGCCGCGAAGATCATGGGGCTCTACCCGAGGAAGGGTGCGCTGGCGGTCGGCTCGGACGCCGATATCGTGCTGCTCGACACGCGCCAGCGCCACATTGTGCGCGCCGCCGATATGCACGAGGCGGATTATTCGCCGTGGGAGGGCCGCGATCTCGCGGCCTGGCCGAGCCTGACCATGCTGCGCGGCAAGGTCATGGTCGAGAACGGCGCGCTGAAAGGCGCCCTTACGGACGGAAAATTCCTGCCGCGCAAGGTGCCCGACGAGATCAGGGCGCGGCCGGCGGTTTGACGAAACCCCTCGCCCGTCGCGGGCGAGGGGTTAAAGCGCCGCTTACCGCTCAGCCTGCGGTCAGTTCCAGCGGCCGTCGACCCATACCCAGCCGCCGGAGCGCTGCGTCCAGTGGCCGGGGACCCACGCGGCGTGGACCCGGGGCGGCTCCAGGTACTTGCCGCGCACCCAGCCATAGGTCTGGGTATCGGGGTTCCAGCTCCACCGCCCCGCCGTCCAGACCATCGCGGGGCCGGGCGGCGGCGGCGGGATTTCGACCTGCAGCGCCGGCGGCGGCCTCGGCGCGATGATGACCGTCGACACCGTGCTGCCGGTTTCCGGAACCTCCTTGATGATCTCGGTCGTCGTCGTCGTCGTCTTCTTTTCGATCGTCACGTCCTGCGCGAAGGCCGGAGCGCCCAAGATTAGCGCAGCTCCGGCGGCGATCAGTGCACGCCTCATCATGTCCTCCACAAAGTCCCGCCCCGAATCAGCCTCGAGGCGCCCTGATGGCGTCAACACGATTGTCGGCCCGATCATTCCCCCCAGCTCGGCCCGCTGCCCGGTCAGCCGCGGCGCGACGGCTCGATCGGCATCGTCGCGATGCTGGTCCAGGCGACCGGCGCGCCGGCTTTGTCCGCCGCCTCGGCCGGCGGCAGCGCCGGGTCCCAATGCACCGCCAGAAAGCGCCGCCCGGTCACCGCGCCGGCGGCGTCCGACACCAGCCATGACAGCGGCGCCGCCATGGTCTCGGGCTGGATCATCTCGTCGCGCTGATAGCCGGCCTCGAGCGGCACCATGCCGGTATTCGTGACGCCACCCGGCACCAGCACGTTGACCGTAACCCCGGTGCCGGCAAGGTCTTTCGCCATGATCGCCGAAAAGGCTTCGAGCGCCGCCTTCGACGGGCCGTAGGTCGGCGAGCCGTCGCGGATCATCGTGCCGAGGCTCGTCGTCACGTTGACGATGCGGCCCCAGCCCTGGCGCATCATGTCGTGGACGACAGCGCGCGACAGGGCCATCGGCGCGTTGTTATGCACCGCCACGAACAGATTCCATTGTTCCGGGGTCACCTCCCAGAATTTGATCGGGTTCTGCCGGTTGTCGCTGCGGATCGTCGCCTGTCCGACCCCGGCATTGTTGACCAGGATGTCGATCGTGCCGAACTTGGCGCGCACCGCCGAGACGATTTGGTCGCTCGCGTCGTCGCGCGCGAGATCGGACTCGAGCGTCATCAGATTGGCGCCCTGTTGGCGCTCGCGGGCGCTGTCCGCCACGGCGGCGAGCCCCTCGGCGGTACGATCGACCGCGGCCACCCGCAAGCCGGACCCGAGTAAGCCGGCGACCAGCGCCCGCCCGATGCCGCCGGCCGCCCCGGTCACGATCGCCACCCGCTGTGCTTCGCTCATGCCCCGTTCCTCCCAAGCTTGGTTGTCGCGGAGACTGTCATTGCAAGCGGAGCGACGCAATCTCGCGCCGGAACCTGGAAGCCCCCACCCTTCCCTCCCCCGCTTGCGGGGGAGGGTTCATCCTTACCCCCTCCCCCGCAAGCGGGGGAGGGCGGGGTGGGGGTTTTCGTCGCCGGCATGGGAAGGGTCATGCGGCAGCGGCGCTTGTGCCCTCGTGCCGCCGCCCCCGGCCGCCTTGATATTGCCTAGCGCGACCTTCAACCGGCGCGGGCGGGATAGCTGACCGATAGTCCCGCCCGCACGTCCTGCTGGATGCCGTATTGCGGGAACGGGTAGCGCAGCCCGTTTTTCGCCAGCGCCTCCATGCCGGCGATCGCCTTCGGCAGGTAATCGGGCGGCAAGGCCATCAGCATCTCGTCGTCGAGCACCCCGCCATAGCGGCGCTCGGCAAAGCACGGGATCGAGAGGCTCGGCTCGCGCGTCTTCAGGGCGCGGCCCCACGAATCGGCGCAGGCCGACTCGCCGACGATGCTCCAGTCGAAGCGCTTGTAGCCGGCCCATTGCATGCCGTTGATGAAATAGATCATCGCGCCCGGCGTCGCGTAAAACAGCGCGATGTCGGGCGGGTCGAGCCGGCCGCTCGATAAGGGCGACAGCGCCAGCGCCTCGAACCGCCCGTCGGGCACGCATTCCATCGCCGCCTGGTGGGCGCTGGCGTCCTCGTCGCTGCTGTACCAGACGCCGACCATGTGCCTGCCGGAGCGCCACGCCTCGTCCTTGGCGTTACCGAGCCCGACGACGGCGCGGCATTGCGCCCCGACCAGATTGTCGGACGTGATGCCGATCGTCCAGCCGAGGCGCGAGGCCTGTCCGACGATTTGGTCGAGCGTATGGATCGATTGCGGGCGGCGGATGCGCGGGATCGCCTCCATCTCCGCGCGGTCCTCGTACAGCTTCATGCCGAACACGAACGAGCGCAGCTTTAACAGGCGCTCGAGATCGTTGGAAAGCTTGGTCCAGTCCTCGGTCATCGGGTCGTCTTTCAAGATTTCGCTTGTATGGCGTCATTGTGTCGCCAAACCCCGCGCCGCGCTATCCTCGCCGCCAATACGTCGATTGGGAGGAAACCTATGGCCGGGATGCTGGAGGGCAAGGTCGCGCTGGTGACCGGCGGCGGCGGCGGCATTGGCCGCGCCACCGCGCTTGCCATGGTGCGCGAGGGTGCGAAGATCGCGGTCGCCGATTTCGCCGCAGCCGCCGCGCGCGACACGGTGGCGCAGATCAACGCGCTCGGTGGCCAGGCGATCACGCTGACCGGCGATGTGACCCGCGCCGATGATGTGCGGGCGATGGTGCAGGATACCGTCACCGCCTATGGCAGGCTCGACTGCGCCTTCAACAATGCCGGGATCGCGCCCTATCAGGTCAACGCGTCGGGCCAGAAGACCGCCGATTGGTCCGAGGAATCGTTCGACCGCATGATCGCGGTCAACCTGAAAGGCGTCTGGCTGTGCATGAAGGCGGAGATCGCGCACATGCTGGCTCAGGGCGGCGGCGGCGCGATCGTCAATACCGGGTCGATCGCCGGCCTCGCCGGCCTGCCGACCTCATCCGCCTATGTCGCGGCCAAGCACGGCGTCATCGGCCTGACCAAGACCGCCGCGCTCGAATATGCCGATGCGCGGATCCGGGTCAACGCGGTCTGTCCGGGCTTTATCGAGACGCAGATGACCGCGGACACGATGCGCCGCCGGGGCGAGGCAATCATGGCGCAGATCCCGCTGCGCCGCATGGGCCAACCCGGCGAGATCGCCGAGATGGTGGTGTGGCTGTGTTCCGAGCGCGCCAGCTACGTTACCGGCGGCGCCTACAACGTCGACGGCGGCTGGATGGCGCTGTGAGACCCTCTGAGGAGGCGCGGCCCAAGGAGGCGGGGCGATGACCGATTACCAGATCTTCGAGGCCGGCGATGTCGTGCTGCAATCCGGGCTGACCTACCGTGGCGCGCGCCTCGCCTACAAAACGCACGGCACGCTCGACGCGGCGAAGTCGAACGTCATTGTCTATCCGACCTCGTACGGTGCGCAGCATTACGACCTCGAATGGCAGGTCGCACCCGGCAAGCCGCTCGACCCGGCCAAGTATTTCATCGTGATCGTCAACAAGTTCGGCAACGGGCTGTCGTCGTCGCCGAGCAACACCCCGGCGCCGTTCGACCGGGCGCGCTACCCGCATTTCACGATGACCGACAATGTCCGGGTACAGCAGCGCCTGCTCGCCGAGGTTTTCGGCGTCGAGCGGGTCAAGCTGGTCTACGGGTTTTCGATGGGGGCGCAGCAGGCGTTTCACTGGGGGGCGCTGTTCCCCGACCGGGTCGAGCGCCTCGCGGCGATTTGCGGCTCGGCCAAGACCTCGCCACATAATTTCGTGTTCCTTGAAGGGGTTAAGGCGGCACTGACCGCCGACCCCGCGTGGCAGGATGGCTGGTTCGCCACCCCGCCATTGCGCGGTTTTCAGGCGATGGGCCGGGTCTATGCCGGCTGGGGGCTGAGCCAGGCGTTCTACCGCGAGGAGGTGTGGCGGCGGATCGGGTTTTCGTCGCTCGAGGATTTTCTGGTCGGCAGCTGGGAGGCGAATTTCCGGCGTCGCGACGCCAACGACCTTCTGGCGATGCTGTGGACCTGGCAGCACGCCGACATCAGCGCCAATGAGCTTTACGTTGGCGATCTCGGCAAGGCGCTCGCCGCTATCACGGCCGACGCGCTCGTGATGCCGTGCGAGACCGATCTCTACTTCACGGTCGAAGACAGCCGCCGCGAGGTTGCGCGCATGCAGAAGGCCGAGTTGCGGCCGATCCCGTCGATCTGGGGCCACCGCGCCGGCAACCCGGCCCTCAATCCCGACGACGCCAAATTCATCGACGACGCGGTCCGTGAATTGCTGGCGCGCTGAACGCCGGACTTTGTCATCCCGGCGAAAGCCGGGATCCATTTCTGAACGACCGAATTTCCCGATCTGATGACTTGGTGCGTGCGGTACGGTGGATCCCGGCTTTCGCCGGGATGACAGAAGGCGCGGTTGCTCGTATCCTTCGCCGGCCGATTGAGCGGCCGCAAGCGCGAGGAATGACGATGGCAAGGCTCCCCCCGATCACCGCCAAGGACCAGGTGCCCGCGAAAGACCACGCGACCTTCGACAGCATCGTCGCGAGCCGCGGCGCGGTGCAGGGTCCGTTCACGATGTTCCTGCACAGCCCGGCGGTGTCGGAGCGGGTCGCGCATCTCGGCGCCTATGTGCGCTTTGAGGGCTCGCTCGACATGCGGGTGCGGGTGCTCGCGGCGATGACGGTCGCGCGCGAATTCGAGGCCATCTATGTCTGGGGTGCTCAGACCGGCGGCGCGCGCCGCCAGGGCGTCGCCGAGGCGACGATCGCGGCGATCCGCGAGAACCACTCGCGCGGCATCCCGCCGGAAGACGCGCTTATCGTCGAGTTCACCCGGCAATTATTGCGCAAGCACCGCGCCGACGACGCCACGTTCAAGGCGGTGCAGAGCCGTTTCGGCAATGACGAACTGGTCCAGCTGACCACCGCGATCGGCTATTACAGCCTGCTGGCGATGACGGTGAATGCCTGCGAACTCGAAGCCGCGCCCGACGCGGAAGTGCTGAAGGTGTAAGGCGATGCTGCGGCTCTGCGCCAATATCGGTTTCCTGTTCCCGGAGGCGCCGTTTCTGGAGCGGTTCGATGCGGCGGCGCGCGCTGGCTTTAGCGCCGTCGAATTCGCGTCTCCCTATGAGTATTCGGCGGCGGAGCTGCGCTCCCGGCTAAGCGCCGCCGGGCTGGCGCAGGTGCTGATCAACAGCCCGGCCGGCAACCGGGCCGCCGGCGAGCGCGGCTTCGCCTGCCTGCCGGACCGGGTCGGCGCCTTCCGCGACGGCGTCATGCAGGCGCTCGATTACGCGGTCGCGCTCGACTGCAAGCTGGTGCATGTGATGGCCGGGATGCCGCCGGCAGCCCTCGCCTACGACACCGCGCTGGCGCTCTACGGCGCCAATCTCGCCTGGGCCGGCGAGCGTGCTCTTACGGCGGGGGTCAAGCTGGTGATCGAGCCCTTAAACCCGCGCGACGCCCCGGGCTATTTGCTGCGCACCCAGGAGCAGGGCGCCGCGATCGTCGCGGCGATCGGGCATGACCGGCTCGGGCTGCAATTCGACATCTATCACTGCCAGATCGCGCAAGGCGATGTGACGACCCGGCTCGCCGCGCTGATGCCGGTCATCGACCACATGCAGCTGGCCGACGTCCCCGGCCGCCACGAGCCCGGCACCGGCGAGATCGGCTGGGAACATGTGTTCCGCCGCATCGATGAACTGGGCTATGCCGGCTGGATCGGCTGCGAATACGCCCCGCTCGGCGACACCGTCGCCGGCCTCGCCTGGCGCCAGCGGTATGGGGTGTGAGGGCGCGCAATTGTGCTGGATGGGGTGCTGCGCGTCCGTCGAGACGCCCGCTGCGCGGGCTCCTCAGAGGGTGTGAATGAAGAGATATGCGCTGCATATCCCTCGTGCGTCCTTCGAGACGGCGCTTCGCGCCTCCTCAGGATGAGGGTATGTTATTGATGGCATTAAGAAAG
>CAMATN010000009.1 GCA_945861155.1 Rhizobium sp. Q54 | reverse complement strand
CCGCTATAAGAGCCTCGGCCTCGACCTCATTCCCGGCACCGGCCTCCTCGCCGCGACGGTGCCCGGCGCGTTCGACGGCTGGGCGCGGCTGCTGCGCGATTACGGGACGCTGCCGCTCGCCGAACTGATGGAGCCGGCGCTCGGTTACGCCGAGAACGGCTACCCGCTGGTGCCGCATATCCGCAACACGATCATGTCGGTCGCCGAATTGTTCCGCCGGGAATGGACCAGTTCGGCCGCGGTATACCTGCCGGGCGGCAATCCGCCGGTGGCCGGGCGCCTGTTCCGCAACCCGGCGCTGGCGGCGACCTACCGGCGCGTCCTCGCCGAGACGGCGGCTGGCGGGGGCAATCGGGAAGCCCTGATCGAGCGCGCCCGCGACGCGTGGTATCGCGGCTTTGTCGCCGATGCGATCGACCGCTATTGCCGGGGCGAAAAGGTGCTCGACTCGTCGGGCCGGCGCCATAACGGGGTCCTGACCGCCGACGACATGGCGCGCTGGCAGGCCCCGGTCGAGGCGCCGGTGACCTACGACTACCGCGGCTATACCGTCGCGAAGGGCGGGCCGTGGAGCCAGGGGCCGGTGCTGTTGCAGCAGCTGGCGCTGTTGCAGGGCTTCGACCTCGACGGTCTCGATCCCGTAGGGCCGGAGTTTGTCCACATCGTCACCGAATGCGCCAAATTAGCCTATGCCGACCGCGAGGCGTGGTATGGCGACCCGGATTTCGTCGACGTGCCGATGGCGACCCTGCTCAGCCCGGCCTACAACGATCTGAGGCGCAAGCTCGTCGGCGAGCGCGCCTCGCTCGAATTGCGGCCGGGGAGCCCCGACGGGCGCGAGCCCTATGTGTTGATCGGCGGCATGGAGGTCGCGGCGGCGGCCGGTATCGGCGAGCCGACCGTGGGCGCGATGGGGGGCGGCATCGGCGAGCCGACGGTCAACGAATTGGGCGTCGTCGCCGGCGATACCTGCCATCTCGACATCATCGACCGCTGGGGCAACATGGTGTCGGCAACGCCGAGCGGCGGCTGGCTGCAAAGTTCGCCCGTCATTCCCGAACTTGGCTTCTGCCTCGGCACGCGGTTGCAGATCGCCTGGCTCGACGAGCGCTCGGCATCGAGCCTCGCGCCCGGCAAGCGGCCGCGCAGCACGCTGTCGCCGACCCTCGCGCTAAAGGACGGCGAACCCTTCATGGCATTCGGGACGCCGGGCGGCGATGGCCAGGACCAATGGTCGACCCAGCTTTTCCTGCACCATGTCCATCACGGGATGAACTTGCAGGAGGCGATCGACTGCCCGGAATTCAACAACGACCACGCGCCAAGCTCGTTCTACCCCCGCGCCGCCAATCCGGGCGGGCTCGCGCTCGAAGGCCGCTTCCCGGCCGAGACCGCGCGCGCGCTGGCCGAGCGCGGCCACCGGGTGCGCATCGGCGACACATGGTCCGGCGGGCGGCTGACCGCCTGCGCCCGCGAGGAGACGCCGGAAGGCGTAGTCCTGAAAGCCGGCGCCAACCCGCGCGGCATGCAGACGTACGCGGTCGGGCGGTAGGCTGGCGGCGTTCGCCCGTTCTCATGTAAACTGCAACCAAATGATGCATTTTATTGGACAGGTTGGATGGCTAAAAGCTGGGAAAATTTAGAATCACATGTTCGCTCGCTAGCGTCCTACATGTGGGACCGCCCGGCTACCCCTAGGCACGTAGGTGGGGTAGATATTGATTGCGTCCTCGAAATATCCGCGGATCGATACGTTTTGGTGGAAATTACCGAAGAACGGAATGTCCAAAAAGTTCGAGACGATGTCACTAAGCTGGACACAGCAAGGTCAGTGATGTTCGCTGCTGACAACATTTACGCGCAGTGCTTTTGCGTTGTAAGTGCTCGATCGATAACTGCTGCAATGCAAGAGGCTGGGGCACAACGAAAAATCAGAGTAATGTCTCTAACGCATTTCACACAAATGTTCTATGATTTCAAATCCTATAAGGTCGCCCGTCTGCGTCACCAATTCGGTAGCGCCGTAGATCCAATAACCGGTAAATCCGATGAAATTTCATATACACCTGTAACATATCAATACGGGAATCGCCAACTGACGATTGGAGATATCTGCGACTCTCTAGTTCGTGGGCGAAAGATAGTTTTAACCGGTGAATATGGAAGTGGGAAAAGTCGCTGTGCTCGTGAGGTGTTTGTCGAGCTTGCTGAACGTGCTGAGCATACCGAGGTTTATCCTATATCCATTGATCTTCGTAATAATTGGGGTCTGCAGCGCGCTTCGGAAATAATAGATCGCCATTTCAACGATTTGGGTTTGGAAAACCTGGCATCACGTGCACGTAAGATGCTAAATACATCAACTTTTATTTTTGTTCTCGATGGCTTCGATGAACTGGGTTTTCAGGCGTGGAGTGCGGAAAGCGAAAAGCTCAAAAACACACGTACAAGATCGCTTCAGGGTGTACGAGATTTGATCAAGATATGTCGGGGTGGTGTTTTAATTTCTGGTCGCGAACATTACTTTAATAACGATGAGGATATGTTGTTATCGCTGAATTTAACAGACTCGGATCCAATGATAATTAACGCTAAAAATGAATTCACTGATACAGAGATGTCAACATATTTGATGAACATCGGAATAGATGATGTTGAAATTCCCGAGTGGGTGCCGCGCAGGCCGCTGATTTGTCGCGCGATTGTGTCCCTGAAGGAAGCAGATAGGGATGCGATGTTTGGTATTGAAGGGGGTGATATTGAGTTTTGGCATACGTTTATCGATTATGTATGTCGCAGAGACTCAGACATTAATACGGCGTTTGACCGCGCAGCAATCAAAAAGATTTTGATCTACCTTGCGCGCATTACACGGACGAAGACTCCGAATACGGGACCGATAGCGTTGAGTGACATCCAGAAGGCTTTTGAGGCAGCCGTGGGCGAAGCGCCGGATGAGCAGGCAGCGGTGATGTTGCAGAGATTACCTGGGTTGGGTCGCGTGCGGGCCGAATCGGATGATCGTCAGTTCCTAGACGTTTTTATTCTAGATGGGCTTCGGGCCCTCGATGTTGATTCATTAAAGGTAAGCGGTGGGCAGGACGTTGAGACTAGCCAATGGACCAATCCTTTAGAGAAATTAGGGCAGCGAATTTTAGCGAAGCTGATCGTTGAAGGGAATTCGGCTAGCGCATATCTTCACATTGCCAACCGATGTGCCTCTCTCGGCAATAGAGTTTTAGCGGGGGATGTAGTCTCATCGCTGCTGAGGACCCACGGCGGCGAGCATGATTTTGGCGGGCTCGCCATCGTGGATAGTCATTTGGCGGACTTCGATATGTCGAGTAGCACGCCAACACGGCTACGAATAATAGATTCGGTGTTCGGGACTCTGACGCTCGGCGGTATCGTACCGCGTGGTACCACCTTTGAGAGGTGCATAGCAGAGCGAATAGTAGGAATTGGAGGAGCCGGCGGTTTGCCGTACTGGGCTGATGTTAACGCCGATAAATTTGATACACCTGAAAATATCGCTGCAATTCGGCGTTCAGGTCTCACACCGGAGCAAAAAATTCTCGTGGCGATCCTAAAAAAGACATTTTTCCAAAAGGGCAGCGGAAGGAAGGAGGAGGCAATGCTGCGGGGGCTGGGTCAGATCGCTCCAACGAGAACGGTGGATCGTATCTTGAATATCTTGCTACGCGAGGGAGTCCTGACTCGATTCAAAGGCGATGAAGGATATGTCTATAGCCCAAATCGGGTGAATACGACACGTATTGGTATAATGCTTGATGAATTGAACGTATCGCACGATGACATTTGGACGGAAGTATCGAGCTTGTGATGCGGGGGCGACCGCCCGGTGCCAGCAGACGCCGCGCGGGCGGCCAACCTTAACCCTGTGGAGGCCGGGAAGCGGCGATAGCCCTGCGGGCGAGGGCGTCGGCGCGCTCGTTTTCGGGGTGGCCGGCGTGGCCGCGCACCCAGAGAAATTCGACCTCGTGCGGCGCGGCGGCGGCCTCCAGCCGCTGCCACAGATCGACGTTCTTGACCGGCTCCTTGGCGGCGGTGCGCCAGCCGCGTGCCTTCCATCCTGGCAGCCATTTGGTGATGCCGTCGCGCAAATACTGGCTGTCGGTGTAGAGGCGCACCCGGCACGGCCGCTTCAGCGCCTCGAGCCCGGCGATCGCCGCCATCAGCTCCATGCGGTTGTTGGTGGTCGGCGCCTCGTCGCCGCTCAGCTCGCGTTCGACCGCACCGAAGCGCAGGATTGTGCCCCAGCCGCCGGGGCCGGGATTGCCGCTGCACGCGCCGTCGGTGAAGATCTCGACCTCGGGGCGAGTGCGGGGCGGGGTCTCAGTCATCGATGCCATAGGCGCTCGGTCCGGCGATGCCGCGGTGAAAGCGCAGCTTCTTGAGGTATTCGGTCGGGTCCTTCGGTCGCACCAGCGCGCCCGCGGTCTGGTTAAGCCAGTCGTAGAGACGGGTCAGCAGAAAGCGCAGCGCGCTGCCGCGCGCCAATAGCGGCAACAACGCCAGCTCGGCCGGGTCGAGCGGCCGGGCGGCGCGGTAGTGCCCGACGAGGAGGCGCGCCTTGGTCACATTGAAGCTGCCATCGGGCTCGAAACACCAGGCGTTGAGGCAGATGGCGATGTCGTAGGCGAGGAAATCGGTGCAGGCGAAATAGAAATCGATCAGGCCCGACAGCTCGTGATCGCGGAAGAACACGTTGTCGGGGAACAGATCGGCGTGGATGATCCCGGTCGGCAGGTCGCGCGGCCACGCCGCTTCGAGGAAGGCGAGTTCGTCGCCCAGCTCGGCGGCGAGGTGCGGCTGCAATTCGCCGGCGCGCTCGCGGCAGGCTTCGTACAATCGGCGCCAGCCGGCCGGGCCGAGATCGTTCGGCCGAACCATCGCAAACGATCTGCCGGCGAGGTGCAGCCGCGCCAGCGCGCCGCCGATCCCGGCGCAATGCGACGCGTCGATGCGGCGCGGCCACATGCCGTTCAGAAACGTGACGATCGCCGCCGGCCGGCCGCACAATTCGCGCAATGCCTCGCCGTCGCGCGCCCGCACCGGCGTTGGACAGGCGACGCCCTGATGCGCCAGATGGTCCATCAGCGCGATGAAAAACGGCAGATCGGCGCGCGCCACCCGCTTTTCGTAGAGGGTCAGGATGAAATTGCCGCGCGCCGTGGTCAGCAGGAAATTCGAGTTCTCGACCCCCTCGGCGATGCCCTTGCATGAGAGCACCTCGCCGATATCGTAGAGCGCCGCGAAGTCGCGCAATTCGTCGTCGCCGATTTCAGTATAGACCGCCATCGATCAGTCCAGATCCTTACTCGGGCGGCCGGCGCCGCGACGCGGGCCGCCACGCTCCGCCGGCTTGTGCCGCGACCCTGTGCCGTGTCTTGTGCCCTGGGCGGGGCTCGCCTAAAGTCGCGGCGCCGCGCGATGCGTGCGGGACAGTAGCAAGAGCAACGACAGGGAAGAACATGGACGGACCGATCCCGGCGCAAAAGGCGCCGTACAATGTCATGGTCGAGGAAGGCAAGCGCTACTTCTGGTGCGCCTGCGGTCGCAGCGCCAACCAGCCGTTCTGCGATGGCGCGCACAAGGGCACCGGCCTGACGCCGATGCTGTTCACCGCCGACAAATCCGAGGAACTATGGTTCTGCGGCTGCAAGGCGACCAGCGGGAAGCCGTTTTGCGACGGCACGCACGAATCTCTTTGACCCCCTCCCACGCGAATCGCGGGTTTACGGGAATGCCGTCCGACTCAAGCCTTTTGCGGCGGCGGCCAATCGCGTTGGCGCGCACTGCGCTGGCCCTTTGCGGGCTGGCCGCGCTGTCGGGTTGCGGCTGGTTTTCGTCCTCCTCCGACCCGAAGGGCGCGGCAGCGTCGTGCCCGAGCGCGGTCATCCTGCGGCCGCTGGCGCAGACCGCGGTGTTCGCGCCGGGCGCCGCGCGCCAGCCGGCCGGGGTTGCCTTTTACGGTGTCCTGAGCGATGTCGAGGTCAAGTGCGATCGGATCGCGGGCGCCCTGCGCGCGTCGCTCGAAATCGTCCTCGTCGGCGAACGGGGACCGGCGGCGGGCGCGGCGGGCACCCTCGATCTGCAGTATTTTGTCGCGGTAACCGGACCCGATCAGGCGATCCTCAGCAAACGCACCCTACCCGTCCGCATCGCGATTGCCCCCGACGCAAGACGCTCCGGGGTCAGCGACCGTATCGAGGAGATCATCCCGCTCGCCGGACGGCCGCCCGGCGACCTCAGCATCGTCCTCGGTTTCCAGCAAACCCCGGAAGTCGTCGAGTTCTACCGAAACTTCCGCGGCCGGTAGCCGGTGGCGGTCCGCGCCGGCGGACCCGCCGAATCTTGATGCAGGAGAATTGCCCATGCCGCCCGACGGAACCGCCACCATCGCCCAAAGCCCCGACGATCTCCGTGCCCAGGTCAGGGCGCAAATCGTCGACGCAAAGCCGACCTTCTTCAAGCTCGAGGCCCAGCTGCCGCAGCAGGGCCGCACCGACACGCCGGTTGCCGCCTCGGACAAGATGTGGGTCGTGCTGAAGACCTATGCGGCAGACGGCGAGAACGGTCTGCACGCCCATCCGAACGAGGACCACACCTTCGTCGTCCTCCAGGGCGAGGCGATGTTCTACGGGCCCAACGATGAGACCCGCACAGTCGGCAAGAATGAAGGCGTGCTGTTGCCGCACGGCACGTTCTATTGGTTCAAGGCAACGAGCAAGGAGCCGTTGGTGATGGTGCGCATCGGCGCCGCCGCGTTCGACGGCGTCGACCGCCACGGCCGCATCAACCCCGACGGCAGCGAGATGCGGGGCGACTCGGTCGAGAACAAGCAGGTCGAACTGGTCATGTCCGACCGCTGGTTCCGCTAAGGCCGAGCAGCGCTTCGAGCCGGGAGGGACGGCCGCCGGCGCCGCCAATTCGCAACCCGTGGAGACGACAGGAGAGGGGGCGGCCAAATGCGCGACATCATAGCCGCACCGTTTCCGGGGCTCGATCTGCGCCGCCAGTACGGCCATCACCAATCGCTGGCGATCCGCGCCGGCGGCTTGATCTTTTGTTCCGGAATGGTGGCGATCCATCCGGAGACCGGCGAGCGCGAGCATGGAACGGTCACCACCGAGGCCCACCGGATATTCGAGAACCTGAAACTCCTGCTCGACTCTGCCGGCTCGTCGCTGGACCGTCTCGTTCAGGTTCACGCGATGATCTACGATCGCATCGAATATGATGTGTTGAACCGGGTGTACTGCCAATACGTACCCAATGCGCCGCCGGCCCGCACCGTGATGAGCGTGCAGATCGAGGCCGGATTTAAGGTGATGCTCGACGTCATCGCCGCTGCATGAGAGTCGCGGGAAAGCCGGCCATGGCGTTGAAACGCGAAGCGATCGAACCCGAGAATCCGGCGCTCAACGCGTCGCGGAATTTCAACCTGCCGCACTCGCCGGGCATCCGGGCTGGCGAGTTTATCTTTCTGTCCGGCATGGTAGCGGTCGATCCGGTCGCCGGCGAGCGGGCACCTGGCACAGTGGCGGCCGAGACGCGGCAGATCCTGACCAACATGGCGCATCTGTTGGAATCGGCGGGCTCCACGCTGGCCCAGGTGGTCAAGGTCAATGTGCTGATCTACTCGATGCTGGAATACGACAACATGAACGCGGTCTACCGCGAGTTCTTTCCGGTCGATCCGCCCGCGCGGACGGTCTGCGGGGTGCAGCTCAGCGGGGGCAGCAAGGTCGAGATCGAATGCGTCGCGCTGGCCTGAAGGCATGGGACATGAAAGGCGCGAGGGCCTGAAGCGATGACCGACCGTCTGTCCCGCACCGTGATCGAGCCCATAAATCCGAAGCTGAATGTGTCGCGCAACGCCAACCTGCCGCACTCGCCGGGCATTCGAATCGGCGAGTACGTCTTCCTCTCCGGGATGGGGCCGGTCGATCCGGTGACCGGCGGACGCAATCTCGGGCCGATCGCCGAGCAGATCCGGCAGACCTTGCGAAACATGGCGCACATGCTGGAATCCGCCGGCTCCGGGCTCGACCGGATCGTCAAGATCAATGTCGTCCTGGCCGATATCCGGGACTACGATGAGATGAACCGCGTCTGGCGGGAATTCTTTCCTGAGGAACCGCCCGCGCGCACCACCTGCGCCCTGCAACTCAGCAACGGCAACGGCGTGGAAATCGAGTGCATCGCGCTCAGCGGAGCCTGAGCGCTCCATGTCGTTCCTGAACTCGCGCGAGAAACTTTCGCCGCAGGGGATCGGGAAATCGGTACCGCGGCGCGAAGATGCGCGACTGCTGACGGGCGCAGGGCAGTACGCGAACGATTTCAGCCTGCCGGGCCAAGCCTATGCGTATCTCGTGCGCTCGCCGCACGCGCACGCGTCGATCGTCAAAATCGATGTGGCGGAGGCGATCTGCGGGCCAGGGGTCATCGCGGTGCTGACCGGCAGCGATGCGGCGGCCGACGGCCTGCGCCCGATACCTCACAGCCCGGTGCCGGCCAACCCGCACGAGGTGAAGCTGCGTAACCGCGACGGCTCCGGCTTCTTCATCGCACCGCATCCGGTGCTCGCCCTCGATGCCGTGCGCTACGTGGGGGAACCGGTCGCCGTCGTTGTCGCGGAAACGCTTACCCAGGCAATGGATGCCGCCGAGCGCGTCGATGTGGTCTATGCGCCGCTTGCTGCTGTCGCCCGGTCGCGGGATGCGCTTGCGCGCGGAGCGCCGCTCGTTTGGGAGCAGCATGGCTCAAATCGGTGCATCGACTCCGAGACTGGCGACAAGGAGGCGACAGAGGCGGCTTTCGCGCGCGCGGCGCATGTTGTGCGGTTGGAGACGACGATCAACCGCGTTACCGGCGTGCCGATGGAATTGCGGGCGGCGCTCGGCGTCTACGACGAGGTTGCGGCGCGATTCACCGTTTACACCGGGGCCGGCGGCGGCGTTATCCGTCAGCGCGACGACATAGCCGGAGCGCTCGGGGTACCGAAGGACGCGGTCCGCGTGATCTCCGGCGACGTCGGAGGGAATTTCGGCATCCGCAACAACACCTATCCCGAATGTCCGTTGGTCGCCTGGGCGGCCAAGCGCGCCGGACGGCCGGTCAAGTGGGTTTGCGAACGCCGCGACGCATTCCTGACCGATTTTCACGGCCGCGATCTGATGTCGGAGGCCGAACTTGCCTTTGACGAGGATGGCAACATCCTCGCCCTGCGAGCGATAAACACCAGCAACCTCGGGGCTAGCGCGATTTCCTTTGTGCCGTTGGCCAAGGGAATAGCGGTCTCGTCCAGCGTTTATCATATCCCGTCATCGTATATGCGCGGCGTCGGCGTCGTCACCAACACCTCCCCGACTTCGGCCTATCGCAGCGCCGGACGCCCGGAGGTCGTGTTTGTCCTCGAGCGCATGATCGACATCGCGTGCCGCCGCCATGGCTTCGACCGGATCGAGTTGCGGCGGCGCAACCTCGTGCCGCCCGAGGCGATGCCCTATCGCAATCCGTTGGGTCTGGTTTATGACAGCGGCGACTACCCGGCATCGCTGCGGCGCGCCATCGAACTGGGCGATTGGGCCGGATTTGAGGCGCGCCGCGCCGAGGCTCGCCGTCGCGGCCGGCATCGCGGCATCGGCATCGCGAATTCGATCGAGCTGAATACCGGCTCGCCCCGCGAGCGCGCCGAAATGACGATCATCCCGCCGGGCGATCAGTCGGGCGTCGTCGAGCTGGTGCTTGGCACGATGTCGGCGGGTCAGGGTCACCAAACGAGCTTTGCTCAGATCGTCAGCGAATGGCTCGGGGTCGATCCCGAGCAAGTCAGGCTGGTCACCGGCGACACCGATCGCGTGCAGGCAGGCGGGGGCTCGGCATCGGCGCGATCGATGCGGCTCGGTGGGTGGGTGATGGCCAAGGCCGCGGATCAGATCGTCGAGAAGGGACGCAGGATCGCCGCCGCGCTGCTCGAGGCCGCCGAGGAGGATGTCGAGTTCGTTCGACAGCGCTTTATCGTGACCGGGACCGACCGCTCCGTCGGTCTGTTTGAAGCCGCCGCCGCTGCCCTCGGGACTGGCCTTCCGCCCGATCTGCGGGGGCCGTTGATCGGGGTTTCCGATCAAGTCATGAGCCTTCCCTCGTTCGCCTACACCTGCGCGGTCGGCGAAGTGGAGGTCGACCCGGACACCGGCATTGTCGAGATCGTCCGGTATACGTCGATCGACGATTGCGGCCGGGCGGTGAACCCGATGCTGATCCATGGCCAGAGCCACGGCGGCATCGCACAAGGCGTCGGTCAGGCGCTCTGGGAAGAATGTTTCTACGATCGCGAGTCGGCTCAGCTTCTGTCCGGGTCGTTGATGGATTACGCCATGCCGCGGGCCGACGGCCTGCCGCTGTTTCAAACCGAAATCAGCGAAGTGCCGTCGACGACCAATCCGCTGGGGATGCGCGGCGGCAGCGAGGGTGGCATTACGCCGGGGCTGGCGGTCATCGCGAATGCGATCGTCGACGCCCTGGCGGAGTTCGGCATCGAGCACATCGAGCTGCCGGCGACGCCGGAGCGCGTTTGGAACGCGATCCGAACCGCGCGCCCCCAGCAGTAATTATTCGGTGCGCTGCGCCGACGCGCGTGGACGCAACAAGCTGATGCCCACCCACACGGCAGGAATGGCGCATACGGCCCAGCCGGCGCCGTAACCGCCGGTCAGGTAGAGCAGCAGAGAGAATGCAAGAGGCCCCGCAAAAGCGCCGATCTGACCAAACGACAGCACGCCGCCGGTCACCGCACCGACCCTGCCGGCGGGCGCGAGGCGGGCGGTCTCGGACAAGAGAATGCCGTGCCACGACACCGCTGTGGCGCTCAGCACGGCGCCCACCAGCCCGATCGCTGCCATCGACCACGCCGCGCTGAACAATCCGGTCACCGCGACGCTGACCGCCATGCCGAGAGCGAGGCCCGCCATCACGAGACGGGGCGCGAGGTAAAAACTGCCGAGCCAGCCCCACAGCACGCGGCACGGCATGGCGACGGCAACCATGACCGAGAACAGGAAGCCCGCCGCCGCCAGCTCGTAGCCGAGCGCTACGAGGTAGGTGACGAAATAGGCGATAAAGACAGATTGGACGCCGTTGAAGGCGAAGCAGGCGAACGCCAGAGCGCGAAGTTCGCGGGTCGTCACGACCGATGCAATGGTGGCGGGAAAATCCGACAGCCGGAAGTGCCGCGAGGGCACGCGGTCGTCGTCGAAACGAGTCCGCAACGGCTGCAGCATCACCGCCCCCGCGAGGCAGGCCGCCGCGGTGGCCAGCATGGCGCCGCGCCATCCCAAAGCGCCCGCCATCGCCGGGCCCAGAAAGCCGCAGATCAATACGCCGGCGGGTACGGCGGTCTGCTTGATCGAAAACACCAACGGGGCCAGGCGGGGCGGCGCCACCCGGCCAAGCAATTGCGAGCTGGCCGGGGTCGAGATCGCCGCGCCGCCGCCGCCGACGATCGCCGAGGCGCCGAACCCGAAGAGCCGCCCCTCGACCGCCACCGCCATGCCGGCGCCCAGCAGCACCAGCGAGACCTGACTCATGCGCAATGCGCCGTAGCGGACGATGAAGCTGCCGCAGCCCATTTGCGCGAACAGCGAGGCGGCAGCGGAGAGGCCGAAATAGACGCCAACCCAGGCGGGATCGGCGTGAAGCTCGGTAATGACCAGCGGCGCGATCACCGCGGGAAGCACCTTGCCGACCGAGGCGAATGTCTGTTGCAGAAACATCGCCGCGAGGGCGATCAACATATGGGACAATTTATGGAGGATCCTTTGGGGACAGAACCGGCGGTTCCTTTGGAATTGAGTGGCGGGCCGGCGTGGTCCGGTGGCGATGTTAGGTTAGGGCTGGTTCCGGTGCCAGCGGGACATGGCCCGGCGTTGGCCCGGGATCTCCGGGGAGCGCCACTAGGGCGGCTGCGCGGAGATCAGCCATGCCGCCCGCGATCCGCGATGACGCCCACGGCTGTGGTAGCGTAACCGGGAGGCCCGCGCTTTACCGGCGCGGTCTCGCCAATGCAGAGCGGAGGAAACAACGATGGCAAAGACGCGCGGTACCGGCCTGTTGATGGTGTGGACCGACATCGACGCCGATGTCGACGCAGAGTTCAACCGCTGGTACGACGAGGAGCACGTCGCGCGGTTGCTGCAAATTCCCGGGTTTCTCAGCGCCGGCCGCTATGTCGCGCTCAAGGGGGGACCGCAATACCTCGCGATCTACGAGCTTGAAGATCACAACGTATTGCGCAGCGCGGCCTACCTCGACGCGGTGAAGTACCAGCCCTCGCCGCAGCGCTCGAAAACCGGCACCAGCCGGGTCGGGCGCAATTTCCTGCGCAATGCCTATCGCCAGATCTTCCCGATGCACACCGATCCGATCGAGCAGACCATGGAGATGGCTCCGGTGCTGCAGATGGGGCGCATCGACATTCCCGGCGCGGTCGAGGAGGAGTTCAACGACTGGTACAACACGGTCTACATCCCGACATACCTGACCGTGCCGGGGGTTCTTCGCGCCCGCCGCTTTCTCGCCGTCGAGGGTCAGCCGAGATACCTGACGCTGTATGAGTTCGAGCACGCTCAGGTGCCGGAGAGCGAGGCCTGGAACAAGGCGCGGGCGAGCAATCCGTGGACCCGGCGGATGTCGCCGAACCTGCGCCACGATGTCGGCTCGCCCGGCGTCTACCGGCGCATTTTTCCGAAATAGCGCCCGCGGTCAGGCCGCCATATTCGCCCGGAGGTCACCGCTGCGGCTCGACGATCACGGTGCCGACCTTGCCGCCGCGTTCGACCTCCTGGTGTGCCGCGGCGGTTTCGAACAGCGGGAAGCGGGCGGCGACTGACAGGATACGGCCCGGCGACGCGGTCCAACCGGCGATATCGGACTGCGCCCGCCGCCGATCCGCATGGGGGACGCCGGCGAGCGACATCGAATAGACCGCGAGATTTCGCTGCATCAGTTCGCGCATCGGAACGCGCGGCTCCCGGTCGCCATTGGTGGCGTAGACGGCGATGCTGCCGTTGACGCGCACGCAGCGCAGCGCCGCGGCGAGGTTCCCGCCGAAATCGACCTCGACGATGTGGTCGACCCCGATGCCGCCGGTGATGTCGAGGATTCGCGCGGCAACATCCTCGCGCCGATAATCGATGACATGCGCCGCGCCGCCGGCGCGGGCGCGTTCGGCCTTTTCCGCCGAGCTGACCGTGGCGATCACTCTCGCCCCGGCCCAGGTGGCGAGCTGCACCGCGTAATGTCCGACCGCTCCGGCGCCGCCGGTCACGAGCAGGGTCTTGCCCTGGACCGGGCCGGCGACGAATACGCAACGATGCGCGGTCATGCCCGGAACGCCCAGGGTCGCACCCTCGGCGAATGACACATGGTCCGGGAGTTCGGTCACCAGATCGCTGGAGAGCGCGATGAATTCCGCCGCGGTGCCTTGCCACCTTCCGTTGCGCTGGCCGTTATAGAGCCAGATTCGCTTTCCCAGCCAATGCTCGGGCGCGCCCGGCCCGACCTGGTCGACCACGCCCGCGCCATCGCTGTTGGTCACGACCCGCTGGTACTCCATCGCCGGCGGACCCCGCCGCCGATAGGTGTCCGACGGGTTGACGCCGGAGGCTTCCAGCCGCACCCGGACCTCGCCGTGACCGGCCTCCGGGGTCGGCAGCTCGCCGCAAACCAGAATTTCGTCGGCCGCTCCCTGCCGGTCGTACCAAACCGCGCGCATGATCGCCCCCTATCGTGGACCGCCGTTTCACCGGGTGCGAAAGCCCCCGCTGGCGCCTACAGCGGCACCATCCCCATCCAGAACATGGCTTTGTCGCCGACATCGATATCGTACTTGCGCACAAAACTCAGTCTGCCGTCATCGCCGATGCGGAATACCGAGAGGCCTGCGGGTCGGGCTTTGACCGCATCGCCGTCTCTGACGTTGACCGGCAAATTGTGTTGCGCGACCAGCATTCGCCCGCTCGGGTCGATGTGAAAGGTGCGCGGGTGTATCGCGCCGGTTTCGATGTGCTGGATCGGGGTCGGCTCGCCGGTGGATTGATCGATCGAATACACCACGATGCTGTTTTCGCCGCCTTTGAACACTTTCTGGCCCTGAAACTCGATCGTTTCCTGGGCGCGGTTTGCCCCGTATAGAAACCGGCCGTTCGGGTGGACATGGACCGTGCCCGCCGCCTGACGCGCTCTGATGTTCTTCGGCTCGGACAGAGTTTCAGCGCGGTATGCGATATCGGGGCCGATCCTGCCGCCGGCCATCACATACGTGTACATCTTGTTCTGCGTCTCGACCGACACGTAGATCCACGGCTTGGTCGGATGAAAATCGAGGTGGCGCGGGCCGAAATCTTTCCCTCCGTTGGGCGCGACCGACACTGCGTTCGTCAGCACGCCGGCCTTGTACTCGAACACTTTCAGCGCCCCCGGGTCTTCCGCCTTGGCAGGGCTGCCTTCGTTTCCGCGTGCTACCAGAATCGCCAGTCGATTGTCCGGCGTCAGGAGGATCTGATGGGCGAAGATGCCGGCGTCGATCGGGCCCGGCTGGATGACCTCTTCGCCCGGCGTAAAATCCTTGTTGATGCGATAGACGCGCAACGCGCTCGGGTTGTTGAACGCGACCAGGATATTCTCCGATGGAATGTCCGTGGTCATGTGGATTGGGCGCGTCGGCAGCCGTATCGGGGCTCCGTGGGGCGCCAGAGCGCCAGTCGCCGGATCGATGCGAAACGCGGTGACGTGATGGTCGGTCCCGGCGGCGCCGTACCCTGGCGCGCTGCTGCTCGTCGCGACATAGAGATAGCGTCGCGACACATGCGGCCAAGCATATTGCACGGCGGCGGGCAGGGTAACCGTCGCCTGCCTGGTCAATTGCGCGCCCGCGACATCAACCTCGTAATGGGTGAGATCGGCCCCGACATTTGCGTATAGCGCGACTTTGCCGGGCGCCGGCTGGGCGGAAGACAATCCGGGAGCGGCGATACTGCCCGCGACCAGTGACAAGAACGTTCTGCGGCTGAACACGGGCTCTCCTCCCAAACTGATCAATACGGCGGATTCCGAAACCGATACCTGAGAGGCATTGGCAATCTGATCGGCATTCCCGGGATTTTGCGTCTCGCGGCGGCGCTACGGCAACGAGATTCGATGTGTCGGCCCCGCGAGAGGCGATGGGCGTGACGGGAGGGTCATTATTGGCCGGCAAGCGATCAGCGTCGGGCGCGCCAAGCCCGCCAGCCGCCGAAGGCGGTGATGTCCTCGGCCGTCTCCGCCGCGTGCGCTTCGCACAGAAATCCGGCGACCTCGCTGCCGTCCGCGAGGACGAGCGTGCCGAGACCGAGCGGCGGCGCGATGCCGGCGAGCAAGGCGCCAACCGCTTGTGTCGGCACATCCCAGATTTCAACCTCGATCGCGGCGCCCGCTCCGGGGCGGCGCACCAGCCCGGGACGCTTGCCGTCAGGCAGCGCATAGAGCCGGTACTCGGGCACGGTTCGCGTTTCCGCTCGGAGCCGGGCGCCGAGCGCGACGAGTTCGTCGTTCAGGGGCTGACCCGACAGATGCGCGCCGACAACAGCGATCGGCAGATAGGGGTAGCCTGTCGCCCCAGGCGCTGCTTGCGGCGATGGCGGCGCGGCTCCGGTAGCGCCGAGCGGCAATCCGGTGGCGGCCTCGAAGGAGGCGGCGATGGCGGCGATCAGCGGGTCGTGGAAAGCGGGAGCGAGCAGCGTGACCCCGACCGGCAACCCGTTCGATTGAAACCCGTTCGGCACGGCGATCGCGCACAGGTCGAGCAGATTGGCAAAACCGGTGTAGCGGCCAAGCCGCTCGTTGAGCCCGAGCGGGTCGGCTGCCACTTCGGCGATGCGGTAGATCGTGCCGGTGGTCGGCGCCAGCAACAGATCGATCCTCTGCCAGACCGGATCGACACGCTGGCGCAGCGCGGCGAGGCGGCGATGATCGCGAAACGCGTCGGCCCCGGAAATCGCCGCGCCGCCGTCGATAATGCGGCGGGTGACCGGGTGCAGCAGATCGCGTTGCTGGCCGATCGCATCGTCGACGGCCGCCATCCGCTCGGCCAGCCAGGCGCCGCGATAGAGCAGCGCCCCCGCTTCAAGAAATGGCGCGAGATCGACCATCACCAACGTCCCGCCGAGCGCTTCGAGCCGGACGATCGCCTGCTCGAACAGCGCGGCAGCGTCGGCGTTGCCAAAGAACTCGCGCTGGTCCACCCGCGGCACCCCGAAGGCGAACCGCTCTGGAACGGTCCCGACGGTGCCGAACCCGGCTGGTGCGGCGCGCGAATATGCGTCTTGCGGATCGGCTCCGCGGATGATGTCGAGCACCGCCGCCGCGTCGGCGACGGTCAGCGCGAAAACCGAGACGCAATCGAGCGACCGGCAGGCGGGAACGACGCCGTTGGCGCTGATCAGGCCGCGGGTCGGCTTCAGCCCGACGACATTGTTGAAGGCTGCCGGCACCCGGCCCGAGCCGGCGGTATCGGTCCCGAGCGAAAACGCGACGAGGCCGGCCGCGACCGCGACTGCCGAACCCGAGCTCGATCCGCCCGGAATATAGGCCGGGTCGAACGGGTTGCGCGGCACGCCGTAGGGCGAGCGCACGCCGACGAGCCCGGTGGCGAACTGATCGAGATTGGTCTTGCCGACGAGCATCGCGCCGGCGTCGAGCAGGCGCGCCACCGCCGGCGCCGTGCGCTGCGGGGTATAGGCGAAGCCGGGACAGGCGGCGGTCGTCGGCATTCCGGCAACGTCGATATTGTCCTTGACCGCGAACGGCAACCCGAAGAGCGGCATCGTCTCCATTCCGTGCGCCGCGGCGCGCCGCTCCAGCGCCGCGGCGGCGGCCGATAATTCGTCCGCCGGCACGCGTGCGATCCACACCGAATCGTCGCCGCTCGCCGCGATCCCGGCGATGATTTCGCGCGCGATCGAGGAGGGGCTCGTCTCGCCTGCGGCCAAGGCGCGGCGCAACGAGGAGAAGTCGAGACTGAGAGCCATGCGCTGCCGATCCATCGTGCCCCCCAATTCGGTCGAGTCTGCCGCATCCCGAGCGGCACGCAAGCGCGCTGCCACGACGAGAACACGACGAAAGCATTTTGCTGATTTTTTGACCGGCAGTGGCACAGATTCGCCTATTTATTAGGCGTTTAACGCACCGAGCGGCGAATATCGACGCCCTGACCGGGGTGGCACGCCGGTTGCTGTAATCGCTGTGGATCACAGGGGCGGGACCGCGATGAGACGGCGAGAATTTTTGAAGCGGTCGACGGCAGCGGCGGGGACGATTGCGGCCGCCTATGTCATTCCGGCCCGGCCGGCGCGGGGGCAGGCGCGCAAGGACACCCTGCTGACGCTGTCCGAGAGCGGCCCCAACAATCTCGACGTGATGGGGGTCGGCACCAACCGGCCGGGCTATGAGGCATCGTGGAACACCCATGATCGGCTGGTGACGTTTGGCGTCAAGAAGGACCCGAACGGCCACGACCATTACGATTACACCAAGATCGAGCCGGAGCTCGCCGAATCGTGGGATGTCGGCGACATGTCCGCCACCTTCAAATTGCGCCGCAACGCGACCTTCCACGACGGCGCTCCGGTCACCGCCAAGGATGTTAAATGGTCGTTCGATCGGGCGGTGACGGTTGGCGGGTTTCCGACCTTCCAGATGGCCGCCGGCTCATTGCAGAAGCCGGAGCAGTTCGTCGCGGTCGACGACCACACCTTCCGGGTCGATTTCGTGCGCAAGGACAAATTGACACTGCCGGATCTCGGCGTGCCGGTGCCGATCGTGATCAATTCGCAGCTCGCCAAAAAGCACGCCACGGACAAGGACCCGTGGGCGATGGAGTGGCTGAAGAACAATGAAGCCGGCGGCGGCGCCTTCCGCATCGAGAAATGGACGCCGGGACAGGAGCTGGTCTACCAGCGCTTCGACGAGTGGAAATCGGGATCGCTGCCGAAACTGCAGCGGGTGATCTGGCGCATGGTGCCGTCCGCCGGCAACCGCCGGGCGCTGATCGAGCGCGGCGACGCCGACGTGTCGTTCGACCTCCCGCCGAAGGACGTGGCCGAGTTGGCGCACGAAAAAAAGCTCGCGGTGATCGGCACCCCGATCGAGAACGCGCTGAACTATATCGGCATGAACGTCAAGATCGCGCCGTTCGACAAGGTCAAGGTGCGTCAGGCGGTTGCCTACGCGATCCCCTACCAGAAGATCATGGACGCGGTGATGTTCGGCCGCGGCAAGCCGATGTTCGGCGGCCCGGCCGAGGTGAGCGCGCCGATATGGCCGCAGCCGAGCCCCTATGTCACCGATCTGGCCAAAGCCAAACAGTTGCTCGCCGAAGCCGGGCTGCCCAACGGGTTCGAGACGACGCTGTCGTTCGATCTGGGCTTTGCCGTCACCAACGAGCCGCTTTGCGTGCTGGTCCAGGAAAGCCTCGCCCAGATCGGGATCAAGGTCACGCTGAACAAGATCCCCGGCGCCAATTGGCGGGCCGAGTTCACGAAAAAGACGTTGCCGTTCATCGCCAATGCGTTTGGCGGTTGGCTGAATTTCCCGGAATATTTCTTTTTTTGGACCTATCACGGACAGAACGCGATCTTCAACACGATGTCCTACCAGAACCCGGAGATGGACAAACTGATCGACGCCGCCCGGTTCGAGACCGATCCGAAAAAATATAAGGAGGAGGTCGAGGGCTTCGTCAGCATCGCCTTTGCCGATGTGCCGCGCATCCCGATCTTCCAGCCCTCGTTGGAAGTCGCGATGCAGAAGAACGTGACCGGCTACCGCTACTGGTTCCACCGCCAGCTCGATTACCGGCAACTGGCCAAAACGTGACCGGGGCGCTGTGATGCTCCTGCTGCGCCGCCTGGCGACCGCTCTGCCGAGCATTGCCGGGGTGATCATCGTCACCTTCCTGCTGACCCGCGCTCTGCCGGGCGACCCGGCGGCCTATTTCGCCGGGCCGGCCGCGACCACCCAGGCGATCGACGAGATCCGCCACCAGCTTGGGCTCGACCGCAGCCTGCCGGTGCAATTCCTCGACTATCTCGGCCAGCTCGCGCGGGGCGACCTCGGAACCTCGCTCAGCACCGGGCAGCCGGTGCTCGCCGAACTGTTGACCCGGCTGCCGGCGTCGGCCGAATTGACCCTGTTGGGCCTTGTCCTCTCGGTGGTGATCGCGGTGCCGCTCGGCATCGCGGCGGCGATGCGGCCGGGCGCGCCAGTGGATCATTTTTGCCGGGTGGTCACCACCGCCGGCGTGTCGTTGCCGACGTTCTTTACCGGGCTGCTGCTGGTCTATGTGTTCTATTACCTGATGGGTATCGCCCCGGCGCCGCTCGGGCGGCTCGATGTCTTTTCCTCGGCGCCGCCGCATTGGACCGGCTTTTATCTGATCGATAGCCTCTTGGCGCGCGATCTGCCGACCTTCGGCGCGGCGCTGGCGCAGCTGGTCCTGCCGGCGGCGACCCTGGCGATCTTTTCGCTGGCGCCGCTCGCGCGCATCACCCGCGCGTCGATGCTGGCGGCGCTCGGCAGCGAATTCGTCCGCACCGCGCGGGCGAGCGGCCTCAGCCGCCGCCGCATCGTCTACGTCTACGCCTTTCGCAACGCCGTCCTGCCGGTCATCACGACGCTCGGCATGGTGTTCTCGTTCCTGCTCGGCGCCAATGTGCTGGTCGAGAAGGTTTTTGCCTGGCCGGGGGTCGGCTCCTATGCGGTCGAGGCGCTGATCGCCTCCGACTATGCACCGGTGCAGGGCTTCGTGCTGACGATGGCGCTGCTGTATGTGCTGCTCAACCTGGGAATCGACCTCGTCTATGGTCTGGTCGATCCGCGCGTGCGGCTCGAAGCGTGAACACGCTGCGCCATGCCCGCTACGTGCTCGGCGAGAACCCGGTCACGGCGCTGGCCTTTGCCGGGTTCTTCGTCTTGGTGCTGTGCGCGGTATTCGGCCCGGCGCTGGCGCCCTACGACCCGCTCGCCAGCGACACCGCACAGGCGCTGACCGGACCGAGCGCCGCGCATTGGTTCGGCACCGACCAACTCGGCCGCGACATCTTCTCGCGCATCGTCGTCGCCGCCCGGCTCGACCTCGGCATCGCCGTCTTTTCGGTCGCGCTCGCCTTTGGCGTCGGAGCGCTGCTCGGGCTGGCGGCGGGGTATTACGGCGGATGGATCGACCGCGTCGTCGGCCGCTCGGTCGATACGATCATGGCCTTTCCGCTGTTCGTGCTGGCGATGGGCATCGTCGCCGCGCTCGGCAACAGCGTCGCCAACATCGTTTTCGCGACGGCGATCATCAACCTGCCGATCTATGCCCGGCTCGCTCGCGCCGAGGCCAATGTCCGGCGCCATGCCGGGTTTGTCGAGGCGGCCCGGCTGTGCGGCAACAGCGAGGCGCGCATCGTGCTGGCGCAGTTGCTGCCGAACATCATGCCCTTAATGATGGTGCAGGTGTCGCTGACCCTGGGCTACGCGATCCTCAACGCCGCCGGGCTGTCGTTCATCGGGCTCGGGGTGCGCCCGCCGACCCCGGAATGGGGGATCATGGTCGCCGAGGGGGCGAGCTTTATCGTCTCCGGCGAGTGGTGGGTCGCGTTCTTCCCGGGAATCGTGCTGATGGCGGCGGTGTTCTGCTTCAACCTGATGGGCGACGGGTTGCGGGACATGGTCGATCCCCGGCGGCGGACATGAATACCGCGCCAGCGTCGGTGCCGCTGTTGGCGGTCGAGGACCTCAGCGTCGAGTTCCGCACCCGCAGCGGCACGGTGCGCGCGCTCGATCGGATCGGCTTCGAGCTGCATCGCGGCGAGACGATGGCGCTGGTCGGCGAAAGCGGCTCGGGGAAGTCCGTCACCGCCTACGCGATCATGGGCATCCTCGACGAGGCGGCGCGGACCACCAGCGGCCGCATCGTCTTCGGCGGGCTCGATTTGGTGCACGCGGACGACAAGGCGATGGGCGAAATCCGCGGGCGCGAACTGGCGATCATCTTTCAGAACCCGCGCACCGCGCTGAACCCGATCCGCCCGGTCGGAAGGCAGATCGCCGACATCCTACTGCGGCACGGCAACGTGACCGCCGCGCTGGCGCCGCAACACGCGATCGACATGCTGGCGCGGGTGCGCATTCCCGACCCGAAGCGCCGCGCGCTGTCCTATCCGTTCGAGCTGTCGGGCGGCATGTGCCAGCGGGTAATGATCGCGATGGCGCTGGCCTGCGAGCCGCAATTGCTGATCGCCGACGAGCCGACGACCGGGCTCGACATCACGACGCAGGCGGTGATCATGGATTTGATCGCCGAGCTCGCCGCCGAGCAGAACATGGCGACCCTCTTGATCACCCACGATCTCGGGCTCGCCGCGGAGTATTGCGGGCATATCGCGGTGATGCATGCTGGGCACATCGTCGAGACCGCGCCGACCGCCGCGCTGTTCGCGACGCCGCGTCACCCCTATACCGCCAAGCTGATCGCGGCGACCCCGGGCGGCGCGCCCGATCTCGCCGGCCTCGCGTCGATCCCGGGGGCGCTTCCCGATCTGCGTCGCGCCGACCTGCCGCCCTGCCGCTACACCGCGCGCTGCGAGCGCGTTGCGACCGATTGCGAAGAGCTGCCGCTGCGGCGGCTTGCGCTCGGCGCCGGCCACCACGTCGCCTGCCATTTCCCGCTATGATGGCGGGTGAAGCGCTGCTCGCCGTCGAGGGGCTGCGCAAGCTGTTCCCGGTGGGCAAGCGCGCGATCTGGCCGCGCAACCGGGTGCCGTCCTTTCTCCATGCGGTCGACGGCGTCAGCTTCGCGATCGGGCGGGGCGAGACGGTCGGGCTGGTCGGCGAATCCGGCTGCGGCAAATCCACCCTAGTCCGGCTGATCGCGCGCCTGCTTGATCCCAGCGACGGCTCGATTAGGTTTGACGGAGAGGAAATCGGCACCGTGCCGGCGCGGCGCTTTGGCCTGGCGCCGCAGCGCGGGCAGATCCAGATGGTGTTCCAGGACGCGACCGACAGCCTCAACCCGCATTTCACCGCGTTCCGCGCTATCGCCGACCCGCTGCTGCGGTTGCGCCGGCTCTCTGGTGCGGCGTTGCGCGCTCGCGTCGCGGAGGTGGCGCGGCTGACCGGACTATCGGCGGATCTGCTTGGCCGCTACCCGCACCAGCTGTCCGGCGGGCAGAAGGCGCGGGTCGGGATCGCCCGGGCAATCGCGGTCGAGCCGCGCCTCCTAATCCTCGACGAGCCGACCTCGGCGCTCGACGTGTCGGTCCAGGTCGTGATCCTGCAATTGCTTCAGGATCTGAAGCGGCAGCTGAACCTGTCGTATCTGTTCGTCAGCCACGATCTCAATGTCGTGCGGCTGCTGTGCGACCGCATCCTCGTCATGTATCTCGGCCATATCGTCGAGAGCGGGCCGGCCGGGCAGGTATTCGCCGCGCCGGCGCATCCCTACACGCAGGCGCTGCTGTCGGCCGTCCCAAGGCCGGGCGCCTCAGCTGGGCGCTCGACGCGAATCGGCCTGCCCGGCGAGCCGCGCAGCCCGATCGACCCGGCGCCCCAGATCTGTCCGCTGTACGGAAGGTGCGGGCGGGCGAGCGAGGCTTGCGTGGCGTCCATGCCGGTCCTGCGCGAGATTGCCGCCGGGCAGTTCGCCGCCTGTCACCACCCGATCGCCGATGCCGTCGAACCGCGGCTGATGGCGGCGGGCTGAGCCCAATAGGAGCCGAGAGGAGACGCGATGGCGGAACCGCCCTTTGATGCCGAAGCCTATGTCGACGCCGCGGCGCGGCTGATCGGCTTGCCGCTCGATCCGGCGCACCGGCCGGGCGTTATCGTCAATGTCGCGCGCATCGCCGAGATGGCGAAGCTGGTGATGGATTTTCCACTGCCGGACGAGATCGAGCCGGCCGCGGTGTTCCGGCCGTGAGCGGCAGCATTTTCGCCAGCGCGTTGGAAATCGCGGCGGCGGTGCGCGCGGGTGAGGTGCGGGCGATCGAGGTGGCCGAAAGCGCGCTGGCGCGGATCGAAGCGGGCAATCCCCGGCTCAACGCCTTTACCGCAATCACCGGCGAACGCGCCCTCGCCGCGGCCCGGGCGGTCGATGACCGGCGCGCCAATGGCGCCGATCCGGGACCGCTCGCCGGGGTGCCGTTCGCGGTCAAGAACCTGTTCGACCTGGCCGGCGTGGTGACCCTCGCCGGATCGAAAATCGATGCGGAGCGTGCCCCCGCCACCGCCGATGCGACGGTTGTCGGCCGATTGATCGCCGCCGGCGCGGTCCCGATCGGCGCGCTGAATATGGACGAATACGCCTACGGCTTTACCACCGAGAACACCCATTACGGTCCGACCCACAACCCGCACGATCTGGCGCGGGTTGCCGGCGGGTCTTCGGGCGGCTCGGCCGCTTCGGTCGGCGGCGGGCTGGTGCCGCTGTCGCTCGGCTCTGATACTAACGGGTCGATCCGGGTTCCCGCCGCGTTGTGCGGCATTTTCGGGCTGAAGCCGACCTACGGCAGGCTGAGCCGGGCCGGCGCCCGGCTGTTTTCGGCGAGCCTCGACCATGTCGGCCCGTTCGCCCGCTCGGTCGCCGATCTCGCCGCCGCCTACGATGCGATGCAAGGCCCCGACTCGCGGGACCCGGTCTGTACCGGGCGGGCAGCCGAGCCGGCCTCGGGCGAATTGGCCCGGGGCGCCGCGGGATTGCGCATCGCCATCGCCAGCGGTCATTTCGCCGGCACCGAAGTCGCGGCGGCGGCGGTCGCCACGGTCGCCGGCGCGCTCGGCGCGACCGCCCAGGTCGAGTTGCCGCAAGCGGCGCGGGCGCGCGCCGCGGCCTTTATCATCACCGCGGCGGAGGGCGGCAGTTTGCACTTCGCCGATTTAAAATCCCGCGCCGGCGATTTCGACCCGATGACCCGCGACCGTTTCCTGGCCGGCGCGCTGGTCCCGGCTTCCTGGGTGATCGAGGCGCAGCGTTTCCGGCGGTGGTACCGCGAACAGGTGCTGAAACTGTTCCGCGACGTTGACATTGTGCTGGCTCCGGCGACGCCGTGCACCGCGCCGCTGATCGGGCAGGAGACAATCGAGATCGATGGCGCGACGGTGCCGGCCCGGCCTTATCTCGGCGTCTATACCCAACCGCTGTCGTTCATCGGGTTGCCGGTCGTGGTGGCGCCGCTGCGCGCGGCCGACACTTTGCCGATCGGCGTGCAGATCGTCGCGGCGCCGTGGCGCGAGGCCGATGCGTTGCGCGTCGCCTGGGCGCTCGAACGCGACGGCATCACCCGATCGTCGCCCGTCAACTCATAGGGGTGATCATGGCGTGGCCAGCGCCTCGATAAAGCGCTGACGCCAAGCAGCGGCGTCATTGCGCCGCAACGTCGCCATCATCGCGTTCCATCGCTCCTTGCGCTCGCCCGTTGGCATCTCCAGCCCCTGCAAGATCGCTTCGGCCACGCCCTCGCGATCGAGCGGATTGACGAGGATAGCCTCGCCCAGCTCGCGCGCCGCTCCGGCAAACGAGGACAACACCGGCATGCCCGGGTTTTCGGGGTCCTGCGAGGCCAGATATTCCTTTACGACGAGGTTCATCCCATCGCGCAACGGCGTTACCAGCGCCAGCGGCGCCGTTCGGTAAAAACCGGTCAGGATGCGGTGGTTGAAGCTCTTGTTCAGATAGCGCAGCGGGGTCCAGTCGAATTCGGCATAGCGGCCGTTGATGTTGCCGGCGGCGGCTTCGAGGGTCTGGCGGATCTCGCGGTATTCGGGAACGTCCGAGCGCGACGGCGGCGCGATCTGCAGGAACACAATGCGGCCGCGCGTCCGCGGATAGTGCTCGAGCAGATGCGCGTAGGCGGCAAAGCGTTCGGGCAGCCCCTTCGAGTAATCGAGCCGGTCGACGCCGATCAAGAGCGAGCGTTCGCGCACGCTGTCGCGCAGCCGGCGGGTGTGGCGCGATTTTTCAGCCGCCAGCGCCTGTGCGGCGATCGCATCGACGTCGATGCCGACCGGGAACACCGCGGCCCGAAGCGTGCGGCCGAAAGCGCGCAACTTTCCGCCGCCGAGATCCTCCCCGCCGCCCCAGCGCAGCAGGTAGTCGCGGAAGCCTTCGAGGTCCGACAGGGTCTGAAACCCAACGAGATCATAGGCGCACAGCGCCGCGACCAGCTCGCGGTGATTGGGCACCAGACGCAACAATTCGGCCGCCGGAAACGGCGTGTGCAGAAAAAAGCCGATGGTCTGACGGCACCCCAATCCCCGTAGCGCCTCGCCGAGCGGGATCAGGTGGTAGTCATGCACCCATACGAGATCGTCCGGTTCGAGCATCGGCAGCAGGCCGCGCGCGAAGGCCGCGTTGACCCGCAAATAGCCGGCAAGGTCGCGGCGCGAAAAGCCGACCAGCGAGGGCCGATAATGGAACAGTGGCCACAACACGCGGTTGGCGTAGCCGATATAGTACTCGTCGAAATCGCGCCGGGTCAGATCGAGCGTCGCCCAGGTGATGTCGCCGGCGGAGGCCAGATGGGGCGTCTCGCCCGGCCGCTCGACCACCGAGCCGCTAAAACCGAACCAGATCCCGCCGGCATGTTCGAGCGCGGCGCGCAACGCCACCGCCAGACCGCCCTCGCTGGCCTTGCCGGCATCGACCGGCCCAACCCGGTTCGACACGACGACGAGCCGACGGTTGGCGCTGCGGACGGCCGAGACGCGCGCCGCCGGCGCCGGCGACCCGCCAACCCGCCTTTCACTGATGGTCCAGCCGGCATCGTATGCCGCCATTCCCTGCACTCGCCTTCCACGCAAACCCGCGAGGGGTCCCTCCAGCCACCGGAGATTGCAACGGCGCCGTACCGTCGCCGTTCCTCGGATGGCCGGTGAATCAGGCAGCGCGTTCGGCCCCCAGCCATGCGAGCGTCGCATCCACCGAGGGAAGGCGGTAGCCTGCCGCGGTCGGCTCACCCGACTCCCCGACCCGGATCGACAGGCCGGCCCGGCGATTGACCTCGGCAAACCCGTCCTCGTCGGTGGTGTCGTCGCCGAGGAATACCGGGCGCCGACCGCGGAACGGCGGCTCGGCCATGAAAGCGGCGATCGCGACGCCCTTGCTATGATGCAACGGCCGCAGTTCGAAGATCATCTTGCCGGCGATCAGTTGCAGGCTGTCGCATTCCTGCCGCGCCCAGCGTTCGGCGATGTCGCGGGCGGCTGCTTCTCTGTCGGGCGCCTCGCGGTAGTGCAAGGCAAGCGCCATGCCCTTGTCCTCGAGCCTGACCCCCGGCGAGTGCAGCGCGAATTGCCGCAACGCCGGTCGCGATCGGTCGAGCGCGGCGGCGGCGGCGCGGTCGGCGGGGCTTCCGCCCGGCACATCACTGGCGTCGGCGCGACGGCGCTCGGCGCCGTGCAAACCCGCCGCCGGACCGCGCCATGGCCGCCACAACCAATCGACCTCGTCGATCCGACGGCCGCTGACCAGCGCAAGCGCGCCGCCGCGCTGTTGCGCCAAGCCGTCGAGCAATTTCGGCAGCTCGGCCGGCACACGCACAAGCTCAGGTCGCAGCGCGATCTCCAGCAGCGTGCCGTCGACATCGAGGAACAAGGCGGATTGGCGATCGAGCGGCGGCGGCCTCATCGAGCCGCCCGGTCGCGAACCGGCACCCCGCTCGCCGGCGCTAAATTGTGCGGCGCACACAAGGCGCCGGAACCTATAACACCCGAGCTATGAGAAATGCCCAAGTCTGCCAGCCATTTTTGTGTGGAAGCCTTTTTTTCAGAGGGGTTGACTTCGCCGGGCCGCTCACTAAATTGTGCGGTGCGGTATGAAGCGCCTCTGGTGGTTCTACCGTACGTCTTCTAGGCGTTTCCTCCCTAAACTCGGGCCGCGCTTCTGCGCGGCCCTTCTTTTTTGCGCGCAGGCCGGGACCTGGTTTCCCCGGGCAGCCGGGCGGCGACATCCGGCAGCACCGCAAGCTCGCGATAGATCGGCGCGAAATCGGGACGGGTCGCCGCGAACAGCTCGGCGAAATCATCGATGACGAAATAGGTCTCCTGGTACCGATCGATTCGATACTGCGTCCGCATCACCCGGCGCAGATCGAACCGCAAGCGGTGCGGGCTTGGGTCATCGAGGCAATAGACCGATTCCCCGGCCGAGGACAGGATCCCGGAGCCGAAAATCCGCAGCCCCTCCGCTGTCGCAATCAGGCCGAACTCGACCGTATACCAATAGAGCCGCGCCAGCATTTCGAGATGGCCGAGCCGCAGCGCCTTCAACCCGCCTTCGCCATAAGCCTGCATGTAATCGGCGAAAACCGGGTTCACCAGCATCGGCACATGGCCGTAGATGTCGTGAAAGACGTCCGGCTCCTGCAGATAGTCGAGCTGGTCGCGCCGCCGGATGAAGCAGGTCGCGGGGAACCGGCGCTGCGCGAGAAACGCAAAAAATACATCGTCGGGGACCAGCCCCGGCACCGCGACGATGCGCCATCCGGTGGCCCGGTCGAGGATGTCGCTGAGCCGGCGGAAATCGGGAATCCCATCGGCCGCGACGCGCAGCCCTTCCAAACCGTCGAGATATTCGCGGCAGGCGCGGCCGGTCAGCAAATGCTGTTGGCGTTCGAACAGCAGCCGCCAGATTGCGTGCTCGTCCGCGCTGTAATCCGACCAGTTCTGCGCGATCGTGTAGTCCCGGATGTCGTCCATCGCGCTCTCCGCGCCACCGACCCGCCCTACAGCCATTAACACCGCCGCGGCGCGGAGTTGCGCGCGGAGTCCCGCCCGGGCGGTCCAAAAAACTGTCGTCCCGGCGAAGGCCGGGACCCATCGATCCGAGCCCGAGACGGCCGGAAAATGGGTCCCGGCCTTCGCCGGGACGACAATTAGTTATCAGCCCGAGACCGCTATAGCTACGATTCGGCGCAGAATAACTCAGGAATTACTCGGCCGCGGCGCGCGGGGCCTCGCCGAGCCAATCCTGCATGATTTGCGCGAGATGGGCGACAAGCCCGGTCATTTCCGTCCTCAACCGGTCGAACCCGGGCTTGCGCCGGTAGCTGCGCTCGTCCATGTAAAGCGCCCGGTTGATCTCGATCTGCAACGCGTGGCGGCCCCGTCGCGGGGTTCCGTAGTGACCGGTCGTGAACCCGCCGGCATAGGGGGCGTTGAGCGCGACCGCGAAACCGCGCTGGGCGAGAAACGAGCGGGCCGCCTCGAAGACAGGCGGCGCGCACGAGACGCCGTGGCAGTCGCCGAGCACGATATCCGCGCCGTCCTGGCCGCCGATTTCGCTCGCGCCCGACGGCATCGAATGGCAATCGATCAGCAGATACCCGCCGAATGCCGCCTCGGTCTCGCCGACCAGCCGCCGCAGCGCTTGATGATAGGGCTGGTACAGCGTTTCGACCCGCGTCCTTGCCTCGAAAAAGCGCAGCTTGCGGGCATAGATCTCCTCGCCGCTGGCGACGATTCGGGCAATCGTCCCGAGCCCCATGCGCACCCGCGGCGAGCGGATGTTGCAGAAACCCGGCAACGCGTCCGAAAACATCGCCGGATCGAGTTCCCACGGCTCGCGATTGACATCGAGATAGGCGCGCGGGAAACGGGCCGCGAGCAACGGCGCGCCGAGACCCGGCCCGGCGGCGAAGATCTCGTCGACAAAGCTGTCCTCGGAGCGCCGCAAGGTCAGCGGGTCGAGACGCGAGGAGGCCAGGAATTCCTCGCGATAATCGGCGCCGCTATGGGGCGAGGCGAGGACGAGCGGGACAGCGCCCCGCGCCGGCTCCCGCAAGTCGACGATGCTTTCGCCATCCGGCTGTCGCACACCCGCACGGTCCATTCGTCAAGCTTAGTGAACCGCCGTGGCGATGTCACCTCCACCGCGCCCCACCCGGAGAAGTCGCCAGGAAGTCACCCGCCTTACCTTCCGCCGGGAGGACGCGCGTGTTAATGCTTCCGTCGGTCGGGGCGAGCGCTCCCTGGTCACGAGCCGGACCGGGATTTGATCCGGGGTGTTGATCCGGGTGTTGATTAACGAACGGTATCGCGGGCAATGGCGCGCATTCTCCTTGCCGAAGACGACGACCGCATGCGCGCATTCCTGAGCCTGGGGCTGCGCCGGGCCGGCCACGCGGTCGATGCGGTCGGCGATGGCGACGCCGCGCTCGATCGCGCGCACGACGCTGATTATGATTTGTTGCTCGCCGACGTGGTGATGCCCGGCATGGACGGGATCGAGCTGGCCCGGCGGGTCGCTGCGCGCCAGCCGGAAATTCGCGTCATGTTCATCACCGGGTTCGCCGCGGTTGCCTTGCAGGACGACCGGTTCGCCGGGCAACGGCCGCGGATATTGGCCAAGCCGTTTCACCTGCGCCACCTGATCGCCGAGATCGAGGCGCTGCTGGCACAATAGCCGAGCCGCGCGTGAGGGATTTTCGGATGTCGAAAATTTTGTTGCCCGTCGCCTGCTCCGTGCTGATCGCCGCCGCCGCGATCGCGCAAACGCGCACAGTCGAGATCACCGACGCCTGGGCTCGCGCTACCCCCGGCACGGCGACAAACGGCGCTGCCTATCTGACGATCGAATCGCCGACCGCCGACCGGCTCACCGGAGTGTCGACGCCGGTCGCCAAACAGGCCGAACTGCATCGCATGACCCTGGCGGATGGGATCATGACGATGCGCCCGCTGGCCGCGATCGATTTGCCGGCAGGCCAGCCGGTTACGCTGAAGCCGGGCGCCCTGCACATCATGCTGGTCGGACTGAGCGCCCCGTTGCGCGCCGGCCAGACCTTTCCGCTGATGTTGCGACTCGAAAACGGCGGGACGCGCGAAATCACCGTCGCGGTCGAGAAGCCCGGCGCGATGCGACCCGAAGGCCACACCGGCGCCGGCATGCACATGCCGACGCAAAAGCATCACTGAACGGAGCCGCTTCGATGGCCGATCCCGAGACGCCGCAAAAACCGGCCGGCTCGCCGCGCTTCGCCCTGATCGCGGTCGTCCTGGCGGGGCTGCTGATCCTCGCCGCCGGCGCCCTCCTCGCCTTCGCCTATCGGGACGACCCGAAGGGCGCCGCCGGAACTCTCCTGGCCAGCGCGATCGGCGGTCCGTTCGAACTTGTCGATCAGAACGGCCGGAAATTCACCGAGGCCAATCTCAAGGGCAAGTGGCACCTGTTGTTCTTCGGCTTCACGCATTGCCCCGATACCTGCCCGACCACCCTCAACGAGGTCACGCTGGCGCTCGACCGGCTCGCCGGCAAGCGCGACGAGGTCGGGATCGTGTTCATCTCGCTCGATCACGAGCGCGACACGCCCGAAGTGCTTAAATCATATGTCGCGAGCTTTGACGCGCCGATCGCGGCGTTGAGCGGCAGCGCCGACCAGGTCGCGCAGGCGGCAAAGGCGTACCGGGCGTATTTCGCCAAGCGTCCGCGCCCGGACGGCTCCTATGACATGGACCACAGCGCGCTGATCTACGTCATGGACAAATCTGGCCGCTTCACCGCGACCTTCACCCCCGACAGCGGCGCCGAGGCGATGGCGCAGCGCCTGCGCAAGCTGCTGTCGTAAACAGCGAGACGGGATCGATCGTTATCCGGTCAGCCGATAGTCGGCCTGGTCCTCGTAAACCGAGCCCGCTTTGGTCGGAAAGCTGGCGATCAGGCTGAACTGCTCGACCGGCAGCGGGTCGGCGCGGAATTGGGCGTGCGCGGCGAGGAAATAACCAAGTTCTCCCGGCGCCGGGTCGCGCAGCCGCGCCAGCGTCACATGCGGCGCGAATTTGCGCTGATCGGGCGCGAGCCCGGCCCGGATCAGCGCCAGCTCGATCTTGTCGCGCAACGCGACGAGCGCGGGATCGCGCTCGACGCCGACCCACAAGGCATTCGGCCGGTTGCCGCCGAACACCCCGGCGCCGGCGAGGCGCAGCGGGAAACGAGGCGCCTTGACGCGGGCCAGCGCCTCGTCGACATCGGCAGCGACGTCTTCGGCGACCTCGCCGATAAAGCGCACCGTCAGGTGGAAATTGCCGGGGTCGAGCCATCGCGCGCCGGCGATCCCGCTGCACAACAGCGACAGGCGCAGCTTCAGCTCCGGCGGAAATTCGATCCCGACAAACAGGCGCAGCACGATGTTGCGCTCCCCGCAAATTTCCCCGCCCGGTTCATGCGAACAGCGTCAACACGCCGGTATGGCCATAAAGACGGTCGCGCGAGATCTCGCCATTCGCGAAAAACCCGACCAGCGGAAAATCGCCGAGCGTTTCGCGAATGAGGGCGGTCTCGACGCCGTTCTCGCCGAACAGCGCCCGGCCGCGGGCGATGCAGCTGACATATACGCCGGCCTTCGGGGGACCGGACAGCCGCCCCTTGAGCTGGCGCAGCATGCGGCCGAGGTCGGCGCGAGCGCTGTCGGGATCGCGGCGGCAGAAGACGATCCGGTCGCCCGGTGCGACCTCGGCGCCGAGCACGATCCAGCCATGCCCCGGATCGATCGCCATCAGGTTGCGGACGAGATAGTCGCCGGTGTCGGACCCCGCGACCGGAAGCCCGGCGAAAATGACGCCGCCGAGCCCGCGCGGGTCGCGCGCCAGCTCAGGACCGATATCCTGATAGAACGCCGCGAGCGCCGGACCCCCGTCGATCGCCATCACGACATTGTCGCGTGCCTCGTCGATCCGGCGCACCGGGCCTATCGGCATGCAGCCCTGGGTCAGCCCGGTCGCGACCGCGATCTCGGGCGCCAGCAGCAGCCCGGCAATGCCGGCGCTGCCCAACGCCGGCGCGACGCCTTCCGGCCCGCCGGTGCCGCCGGCCAGCAGCGGCTCGGAGCAGCGATGCGAGACCAGGCCTCCGACCAGAAAGGCGCCGCTCGCCGCGCCGGCATCGATCGTCGCGCGCATCACATCGGCGCAGCGCGGATCGGCGTGGACCAGGGCGAGCGTTGGCGAGACCGTCTCGATCCAGCGCGCATGGTGACGCGGCAGTTCGGCGGCCGGATCGCCAGTCGCCCCGAACAAGCGAAAGCCCTCGGGCGGCAGCTTCGCGGTCAGCACCGCGGCGGCCGGGGTCTCGTAGACCTCCTGCCCGGCGGCGCAAACGCCGAGCCCGACCCCGCCGACCCAGGCGGTGATGCCGAGGCCTTGGGTCAGCTCGCGCACCAGCTGCGGCAGGACCGGCGCCGCCGGCTCGCTGACGTAGAGGATGCCGAGCGTGGCGCCCGGCCCGGCCGGCAGCTGCGCCAGCAGGCGCGCGCCAAGGGTCGCGGGATCGCCCTCGGCGAAGGCGGCGGCGAACGGCGCGGTCATGGCCGGCCTCCGATCAGGCGACTCTTGATTAGCCGACTTTGGATCAGCCGACTTTTGATTAGGTCGGCGACAGAGGGCGCGATGCGCTCGACCAGCGTCGCGACGCCGCGCGCGTTGGGATGGAGACCGTCCGCCTGATTAAGCTCTGGATCCATGGCCACACCGTCGAGAAAAAACGGATAAAGCGTTACCCCGCGCGCGTGCGCAAGCTCGGGGTAGAGGCGGTCGAATTTTTGTCGATATTCCTCGCCCCAATTGGTCGGAGCGCGCATTCCGGCGAGCAGCAGCGTGGCGCCGCTGGCCAGTGTCTTGACGATCATCGCGTCGAGATTGGCGCGCACTACGGCCGGGTCAATGCCGCGCAGCGCGTCGTTGGCGCCGAGTTCCAGGATCACGATGTCGGGCTTCTCGGCGAGCGCCCAATCGAGCCGCGCCAGCCCCGCGGTGGTGGTATCGCCCGACACCCCGGCATTGACGACACGCGCGGCGATCCCGTCGGCGCGCAGCCGCGCTTCGAGCCGGGCCGGAAAGGCGGCCTCCACGGGCAAGCCGAAGCCGGCGGTCAGGCTGTCCCCGAACGCCAGCACCGCGAGGGATTGCGCCGCCGCGGGTGCGGCGCAGCCGATCAGCGCGGCGAGCAGCAGGCCGCATCGTTGCGCCAGCCACCCACAAGATCTCCGACCCACGCGATTCCCCTCGTTCCCACTGCGACTTGTAACACTGGGGAGCGACGGGTAGCCCTAAACATCGACCCCGAGCCGCATTAAAGCGGCGGCGCGTTGAAATGCGAAGGCGCTGGGCCATATCGTCGAAACCCTTGCCTTGCCGCGGCTTATCCTGCGCATGACGCCTCCGGTTTCCCCCGGCAGCCCGCTGGTCCTCTTCGACGACGTGTCCCTCAGCCTGGCGAGTGCGGCCGGGCCGGTCGCGATTCTACGCGGCATTTCGCTCGCGATCGAGGCCGGCGAGACCGTCGCGCTGCTCGGCCCGTCGGGGTCGGGAAAATCGAGTTTGATGATGGTTTTGGCCGGGCTGGAGCGGCCGAGTGCCGGCCGGGTCGTCGTCGCCGGGCACGATCTTGGGCAGCTCGACGAGAATGCGCTGGCGCGGCTGCGGCGCCGCCATATCGGGATCGTGTTCCAGGCGTTTCACCTGCTGCCGACGATGACCGCGCTCGAAAATGTTGCGATCCCGTTGGAACTGGCCGGGGACCGCGACGCCGCGGCGGCGGCCGAGGCGGCGCTCGCTCGGATTGGGCTCGGCCATCGGCTGCGCCATTATCCCGGCCAGCTGTCCGGCGGCGAGCAGCAACGCGTGGCGATAGCCCGCGCGCTGGTCGCCGGCCCGGCGCTGCTGCTGGCCGATGAGCCGACCGGCAATCTCGACGGCAAGACCGGCGGCGTCGTAATCGATTGCCTGTTCGAGGAACATACCCGGCTCGGTTCGGCCCTGCTGCTGATCACCCACGACGAGAGGCTCGCCGAGCGCTGCGAACGCCAGCTGCAGCTCGAAGACGGCCGCGTCGTCGGCGAGCGGCGCAATGCTGCTGCTTCCTGTTCGGCGAGGGTGGTCCCGAGCGTGGGCTCCCGATGAGCTTATGAAGCTATCGGCGATGAGGGAGTTGTGCGCTCTCGGCCTGGCCTTTCGCCTGGCGCGCCGCGAACTGCGCGGCGGGGTGCGCGGGTTTCGGATTTTTCTGGCCTGTCTCGTCCTCGGGGTCGGCGCGATTGCCGCGATCGGCTCGCTCGCCGCCGCGGTCGAGGCGGGCTTGCGCGCCGATGCGCGGCGCCTGCTGGGCGGCGATGTTCGAGCCCGCCTCGCGTTGCGGCCGGCGAGCGCGGCCGAGCGTCAGTTCCTGGCACGCGCCGGCGCCCTTTCCGAGACCGCGAAATTGCGCGCGATGGCGCGCTCGCTCGACGGCGAGCGGCGCAGCCTGATTGAGCTGCAGGCGGTCGACGCCGCCTATCCGCTGTACGGCGCGGTGGCGCTAATGCCGGCCGGGCCGCTCGCGACTGCCCTGGCCCCTGGCGAGCCGGTCTCTGACGAGCGTGCGTTCGGTGCGGTCGCCGAAACGGCGATGGCGAGCCGTCTGGGGCTTTCGATCGGCGACGAATTCCGGGTCGGCGAGGCGGTGCTGCGTCTGGCGGCGACGATCGAGCGCCTGCCGGACGCGGCGTTTGGCGGGCTCGCTTTCGGACCGCGGGTCATCGTCGCCGAGGCCGCTTTGGCGCGGACGGGGCTCTTACGCCCGGGCGCGCTGGTCAATTACGAATACCGGCTGCGTTTCCCGCTGGAGCTGGACGCCGCCCGATGGATCGGCGATGCGCGGGCCGCCTTCCCGCAGGCCGGCTGGCAGTTGCAGAGCAGCGCGGATGCCTCGCCCGCGCTGCAGCGGCTGATCGACCGGGTCGGATTTTTTCTGAACCTGATCGGCGTCACCGCGTTGCTGGTCGGCGGGGTCGGGATCGGCAACGCCGTCGCCGGCTATATCGCCAGCAAGACCGAGGCGATCGCCACGCTGAAATGCCTCGGCGCCTCGACCCGGCTCGTCTTCGCCGCCTATTTCCTGCAGATACTGGCGCTCGCGATCCTCGGCATCGCCGCCGGCCTGGTACTGGGCGGCGTCACGCCGGCACTGCTGGGGCCGCTCGCCGGCAAGCTGCTGCCCGCCGCGATGGCGGTGTCCCTGCCCCTCGGCATCTATCCCGTCCCGCTGGCGGTCGCCGCGATTTGTGGGCTGCTGACGGTTTTGCTGTTCGCGCTGTGGCCGCTGACCGCGATCGGCCGCATTCCGCCCGGCGCGCTGTGGCGCGACCGGGTCGCGCCGGCGCCGCGGCGGCTTCGGCCGCTGGCGGCGGCGGCCAGTGCGGCGTCCGCCCTCGGCCTCGCGGCGCTGATCGTGTTGAGCGCGCCCGAGCGCCGCTTTGCGCTGTGGTATATCGCCGGCGCCGTCGCGGCGTTCGTCCTGTTTCGGGTCGCCGGCTGGCTGATCGTCGCCGGGGCGCGGCTGCTGCCCCGCCCCGCCTCACCGCTGTTGCGGCTGGCGCTCGGCAATCTGCACCGGCCGGGGGCGCCGACCGCGCGGATCGTGCTGTCGCTCGGGCTCGGTCTCAGCGTGATGATCGTGATCGCGCTCGTGCAGGGCAATCTCGCGGTCGAGATCGACGGCCGGCTCGCCGAGCGCGCTCCCGCCGATTTCTTCATCGACCTGCAGCCCGATCAGCTCGCCGGGTTCGAGGAGATCGTGCGCGCCGCGGCCGGCGCCAGCGTCGAGCAGGTGCCGATGCTGCGCGGCCGGATCACCCGGCTCAACGGCGCCCCGGTCGAGGAGGCGCGGGTAGCCCCCGATGCGCAATGGGCGCTGCGCGGCGAGCGCGGGCTGACCTATGCGGCGGCCCTGCCGTCCGGCGCGCGGATCGTCGACGGCGCGTGGTGGCCGGCCGACTATCGCGGCCCACCGCTGATCTCGTTCGACGCGGCGCTGGCGCGCGGCATGGGGCTTGGGGTCGGCGACACGCTGACCGTCAACCTGCTCGGGCGCGACATTACCGGGCGCATCGCCAATTTGCGGCAGATCGAATGGACCGGGCTCGGCATCAATTTCGCGATCGTGTTCGCGCCGGGCGCGCTCGAAGCGGCGCCGCGGACCCACCTCGCCGCGCTCTACGCGGCGCCGGAAGAGGCGGAGCGCGTGGTTCGCCAGGTCACCGAGCGTTTTCCCAATGTCTCGGCGATCCCGGTGCGCGAGGCGCTTGCCGCGGTGGCCGGGGTCGTCGCGACGATCGGCGGCGCGATCCGCATCGTCGCGCTGGTCACGCTGGCCGCCGGAATGCTGGTGCTGGGTGGCGCCGTCGCCGCCGGCCATCGTCAGCGGATGTACGATTCTGTGTTGCTGAAGGTGCTCGGCGCGACCCGAGGGCGCCTCGCCGCCGCTTTCCTGATCGAGCACATGCTGCTCGGCGTCGTGACGGCGCTCGCCGCCGCCGGGGTCGGCACGCTCGCCGCCTGGGGCCTCGTCACCGGGCCGATGAAGACCGAGTGGGCGTTCCTGCCCGGCCCCTTGCTGGCGACGGCGGGGAGCGCGGTGCTGCTAACGCTGGCGATCGGCTTCGCCGGGACCTGGCGCGCGCTTGGCGCCAAGCCGGCCCGCTATCTGCGCGACGCGTAACCCCGGCCCCCGCTGGATTTGCAGCCACTTGGTATAGGGTGTCGGGTCGTTATTGAATCAGGTCCGGGATATGCCAATATCGGGAGGCGAGGAATCATCCTCGCGCTCTCGCTGGAGGGGGTCTATGGCTTTGGGATCGCAGCCCCGCTGGACGGTGCGACCGGCGGTTACGGGAGTCCCGGCCGACATCGATGTCGGTCTGCGGGACTATATGCTTCGCATCTACAACTACATGGCGTCGGGTCTGGCGCTGACCGGCATCGTCGCCTACGTCTTTGCGCAATCCGGGATGTACGCGCAAGTCGCACAGACGCCGTTTATCTGGCTGATCATGCTGGCGCCGCTCGGTCTCGTTCTATGGATCAGCTACGGCCTCCAGAAGATGCAGGCGAGTACGGCGCAGGCCTTGTTCTGGGTCTTCGCCACCCTGATGGGCCTGTCGCTGGCGTCGATCTTCATGAGGTTCACCGGAGCCAGCATCGCGCGCGTGTTCTTCATCACCGCCGGCACCTTTGCGGCGATGAGCCTCTACGGCTACACGACAAAGCGCGATCTGAGCCGGTTCGGCTCCTTCCTGATCATGGGGCTGATCGGAATCCTCCTTGCCAGCGTCGTCAACATCTTCCTCGCCTCGTCGGCGCTGCACTTCGCGATCTCGGTGATCGGCGTTCTTGTGTTCGTCGGCCTGACCGCGTGGGACACGCAGCGGATCAAGGAGACGTATTACGAGTACCAGTACGCCGACGGCGACACCGTCAGCAAGCAGGCGATCATGGGCGCGCTGACCCTGTACCTCGACTTCATCAACCTGTTCGTCATGCTAATGCAGTTGCTCGGTGTCCGCCGCGACTGACGGCAAACCGATCAACAGACCTCCGGACGGCCGGGCCTCGCGCCCGGCCGTTTTTTTATGCGCCGGCCTTTTATTGGTGGAGGTAAAATCTGCTATTGTGGTGGCTGAAAATTGACGCCGGTTGCGATCGGCCGGCACACCGGTAAGGAACAACGGCGTGAAATTTGGCTGGGTGCTGGCCGGGTTGTTGCTGGTGCTCTGTGTATTGCTGGCGGTCGGCAACCATCGCCTGAGGGCGCGGCTCGCCGACAGCGAAGGGCGGGCCGCGTCAGCCGCCGAACACGAGGAGGCCGAGGCGGCGATGCGCGCCGCCAACGAGCTGGCTGAATCGGCCGCGCGCGTCAAAGCCGATTTCTTCGCCAATATGAGCCACGAGATCCGCACCCCGATGAATGCGGTCATCGGCTTGTCGAACCTGCTGCTCAAGACCAGCCTGACGGCGCATCAGCGCGGGTATCTGGCGAAAATTCAGCAGGCGGCGCAGATGCTGCTCGAGATCGTCAACGACATTCTCGATTTTTCCAAGCTCGAGGCCGGCAAGCTCGCGTTCGAGCGGACCGAGTTCGAGCCCGACGAGATCCTCGACCGGGTCGGCAATCTGATCGGCGGGAAGGCCGCCGCCAAGGGGCTCGAACTTATCTTCAACGTCGATCCGCGGCTGAATTTCACGCTGATCGGCGACCCGCTGCGGCTGAGCCAGATATTTGTCAATTACGGGGCCAACGCGGTCAAGTTTACCGAACAGGGCGAAGTTGAGCTGATCGTCGAGGTGCGCGAGGAGACCGACACCGAGGTGCTGCTCTATTGCGCGGTGCGCGACACCGGCGTCGGGCTCAGCGAGGAGCAGCGCGGGCGCCTGTTCCAGCCGTTTCAGCAGGCCGACAGCTCGGTCACCCGCAGGTACGGCGGCACCGGCCTCGGCCTCGTGATCTGCCGGAGCCTGGCGCAGGCGATGGGCGGCTCGGTCGGGGTCGACAGCACCGAGGGCGCCGGCAGCCTGTTCTGGTTTACCGCGCGGCTCGGCAGGGGTTCCCCCGGACAGATCGCGGTGCCCGCGCCCGATCTGCGCGACCTGCCGATTCTGGTCGTCGACGACCATCCGCGCGCCCGCGAAATCGTCGCCGCGATGTTGACCGGCATGGGCTTTGCCGCCAGCAGCACGGGCACCGGCCGCGCCGCGATTGCCGCCGTCGCCGATTCGGCTTCTGCCGGCGAACCGTTCGCGCTGGTGCTGCTCGATGCGGAGATGCCGGATCTCGACGGTTTCGAAACCGCCGCGGAAATCAACGCGCTGGGCCTCGATCCGGCGCCCCGGATCATCCTGATGATCGGCGCGTGGGGCGAGGAGGTCACCGACGAGGCGCGGCAGGTCGGGGTCGAATACCTGCTGCCGAAGCCGTTCACGCCGTCGCTGCTGCTCAACATCATCAGTCACGCGCTGCACGATCCCGAGGGCGGCCCCTGGCCCGAGCCGGAGCCGGCCATCCAAGCCGCGGCGAACACCCCCGCATCCTGGCGGGGCCGTCGCATCCTGCTGGTCGAGGACAACGAGCTGAACCAGGAGGTGGCGCTGGGCCTCCTCGGTGAGTTCGGGTTCGCGGTGGAGCTGGCGCCGGACGGCTCGGTCGCGGTCGACGAGATCTTGGCCCACCAACCCGATCACTATGCCGCGGTCCTGATGGATATGCAGATGCCGGTGATGGATGGCCTGACCGCGACCCGGGCAATCCGCCGGTCGCCGCGGCACCGCGAGCTCCCGATCATCGCGATGACCGCCAACGCGATGATCGAGGATCGCGCGCGCTGCCTCGCCGCCGGCATGAACGACCATGTGGCGAAGCCGGTCGAGCCCGACGCCCTGCGCGCTTCCCTGCTGCGCTGGATCGGCGGCGACGACCCGGAGGCCGATAAACCGACCGACAAACCGGAGGCAGGCAAGCCGGCGATTGCCGCCTCGGCCGCCAGTCTGCCGGCGATCTCGGGGCTCGATGTCGTCGCCGGGCTGCGGCGCATGTCGGGCAATGCCGCCCATTACATCGCGCTGCTGCATAAATTCGCCGACCGGCAGCAGAGCGCGCCGCGCGAGATCGCGGCGGCGCTGCGGGACGGCGACCGCGAAACGGCCGAACGCCTGGCGCATACGCTGCGCGGGGTCGCCGGCGGCATCGGCGCCGAGGCTTTGACGGCGCGGGCGCAACAGGTCGAGGCGGCGATCCGGGCCGGCGCCGCCCCGCGCGAACTCGCTCCGGCGATCGGGACGCTGGGCGCCGCGCTCGACGCGCTGATTGCCGAGATTCGCCGCGTCCTGCCGCTTCCGGCAGCGCCGCTGCCCGGCCCGCTCGATCGCCAAGGGGCCGGGCCGGCGTCGCGGCAGCTCGCGCGGCTGCTCGCCGACAGCGACGTGGCGGCAATCGCCTTCTTAACGGAAAATTCAGCGGTACTGCGCGACACCTTGGGTGAGCATTTTAGTGAAATTCAGGCGGCGACCGAGGGATTCGATTTCGCGGCGGCGCTTGGCGCACTGAAACGTGCCGCCTACGATCGCGAAATCGCATTGTAGCGGGGGGTTGCGAGGGCAAGCGCCATGGAAGAACTGCACGGCTTCATTCGACCCCCGACGGTGCTGGTGGTCGACGACGCGCCGGAAAACCTGATGCTGCTGACCCAAGCCCTCGCCGACCAGTACCGCGTCAAAGCCGCCCGAGATGGGGCGGGCGCCTTGCAGATCGCCGCCTCCGACCCGCCGCCCGATCTGATCCTGCTCGACATCGTGATGCCCGGGCTTGACGGGTTCGAAATCTGCCGGCGTCTCAAGGCCGATCCGGCGACCGCGGGCATTCCGCTGATCTTTTTGACGGCCCGGACCGAAAGCGAGGACGAGGAGCACGGCTTCGCGCTGGGTGCGGTCGACTATATTTCCAAGCCGATCAGCCCGCCGGTCGTGCGCGCCCGCGTCAAAACCCACCTGCAGCTCAAGGCGAGCGTCGATTTTCTAAAGAGCCAGAACCAGTTCCTCGAACAGGAGGTGCTGCGCCGCACCACCGAGATGCGCGCGATCCAGGACGTCGCCGTGCTCGCGGTCGCCTCGCTCGCCGAAACGCGCGACAACGAGACCGGCAACCACATCAGGCGTACGCAATACTACGTGCGTAATCTGGCGACCCATCTGCAGACCCATTCCCGTTTCAAGAACACGCTCGACGACGGCACGATCGATCTGTTGTTCAAATCGGCGCCGCTGCACGATATCGGCAAGGTCGGCATCCCCGACCGCATCCTGCTGAAACCCGGCCGGCTGGAGCCCGACGAATTCGAGATCATGAAAACCCATACGACGCTCGGGTTCGAGAGCATTGCCCAGGCCGAAGAGCGGCTCGGCAGCTCGGTCGATTTCCTGCGTTACGCCAAGGAGATCGCCCTGTCGCACCAGGAGAAATGGGACGGTGCTGGCTATCCCGAGGCGCGGCGTGGCGACGACATTCCGCTCTCGGCCCGGCTGATGGCGGTGGCCGATGTCTATGACGCGCTGATCAGCCGCCGCGTCTACAAGCCGGCGTTTTCACAGGAAAAATCGATCGCGATCATGCGCGAGGGCCGCGGCAGCCATTTCGACCCCGATATCCTGGATGCGTTTCTCGCCCACACGCACGAGTTCACGGCGATCGCCGAACGTTTCGCCGACAACGACGCCGACATCGCCGCCGCCGTCGAAAAGCAGACCAGGGCGCGCGGCGTCAGCGAGAGCGGCGACCGAACGCCGGAGTAACCGCCGCCGGAGTGAATTTGGCAGCCGATTGTGGCCTCAAGTTTTCCGCACAGCAGAATTAGCCGGGCTGGCGTCGCCTCGGCGACTGCCGCGCGCCTTCCGCGATTTGATCATCCTCATCACGGATTGCTTCCACAATGCGCCGCGCCAGTGCCGGCGCCGCTCGACGTGAGCGGCATCGAGGGTGCGGGTGAAGCTCTCGACCATTTGCGACAGCGCGACCGCCTCGTCGGGGGTGATCGCACCCTGCGTCGCCGCGGCGACGACCGTACTCATCGCACCGGCGAGATCGCGGGCGTCGGCGAGCCGCGGCAGGGCAAGCTCGCCGACCAGCTCCACCGGCCGCCCGCGGCGCGGCCCGACGATGCGCTCGAGACAAAGCCGCAGCGCGACCGGATCGCCGGCGAGCGCCAACTCGACCGCCTTGCGCGTCAGCGCCTCGGCCTCGCCATCGAGCAACAGCGTGGCCGCGCGCGTCGTCCGGTTGACCGAGCCGAGCGGCCGTCCGGCCGGATTGCCCGACGAGCCCTTGCGGAACCGGCCGCGACCGTCGCGCACCCCTCCTGTTTCTCCTGTTTTTTGCAGTCCCACATCAGACATCGCCATTCGCCTCTCTTTTCCGCCGCGCCCGATTGCAGGCGCCGCAATGAGGCGCAGGGTACTATGCGATTATGGCAATTTTATCGTTGCGAAAAAATACTCACGGCATCGGGGGATGAAGCCTGGTGTCCAGCGCGAAATCCTGCTGGAGCCGCATCGTGTAGGCGCCAGCCACCGTCGCGGCAACGAAGATCAAATTCCAGCTATGGGTCGACACCGCGCTCGGGATCGCGATAAAGCCATGCCGCGCGAACAGGGCGTCGCCGAACGCCTGCTGGCCGGCGCTGGGATTGCCTGGCCGCAGCCAGTTCGGATTGGGCACCGAGGTGGGGTCGACGACGTGAACCCGCGACGGGTCGGTAATCGTTGCGGCCGTCAGCACGTGCGGCACCGTGTCGAGCACCTTGAAGCCCTCGTGCGCGGCGACCTCCAGGATCGCGGTCGCGGGGTCGAGCGAGCAGTAGACCGCCCGGACGCCTCGGCTGTTCCATCGCCCGCCGAATTGGTAGGCGCCTTCGCCGCTGTCCCAGCGCGTGCGGTACGCGGCCTGGTCGAGCCGCCATATGACTAGCTCCGCCGCACCGAGCGGCGGCGGCAGCGGCGTCACGTGTAGACGCCGTACTCGATTCTCCCGAGGAGTGTCTCCACGAGCTTTGCGCCGGCGGGGGTCGCCAACAGATCGATCGGGCGCCGCTGGTCAAGCGCCATGGCGGGGCGCTCCAGCCATTGTTCCGCCTCCTCCTGCGACCCCAGCACCGCGGTGGCCTTGGCCAGGATTTCGGCGAATTTCCAGACCCGCCCGCTCTGCTCCGGGCTGAGCGGTTTGTCAGGCGTCAGCTTGAAGCGCTGCGAGGTGCGCAGGCTGACCCCGATGCCCCGTTCGAGCACGGCTTGCTGCCCGAGAACCCGGACCTTGCCGACGAGATGCGTCAGCGCCTGCCGGGGCAGCCCGCGGCTCAGAACCTCGTGGACATCGAGCGAATCGCGCAGCCGCCGGTGCAACACCCGGGACCCGCCGAGCAGCTCCGCCGTCCGGCCGATTTCTCCGCCGTCGCCCGCCGGCATTTCGCGTTCCGCTCGCGCCGCCATCGGAATCTCCCGCCGAGTGTCGCGCTAGATGTGACAGCTGGCGCGCGCGGTTTCAATGGGAAATGCCCGTCGGAAACCTGGCGCGACGCGTGGCGAGGATGGGCTTACCGCCCGGCCTTCGCCGAGCGATGCCTTGCCGGGTGCGGCGATAGGTGGCGGAATGCGCTGCGCTTTTCCGCCCTACGCTCGCTGGCGGCGCCTGCGGCCGAAGCGGTGAGAGGCGTCACCTACGCCTCCGCTGAGTACCGTTCCGTCTTGAACAGGCCGCGCTCGAAGGCGAGGTAGCTGTCCTTGGTGAACGCCGGCTTGAAGTCGGCGATGACCTGGCGGGCCGGCGCGGCGTCGCCGTACAACAGGTCGATCGCGGTCATCGCCAACAGCTTGGCCGGGGTCAGATAGGCGTGGGTCGGCTCGGTGATGCGGAAATCGGCGCCGTGGGTCTTGCCGGTCGCGGCGGCGACATACGGGTGGATGACCGGAATCAAATGAGCGATGTCGCCCATGTCGGTCGAGCCGGTGCGGTGGCCGTTCATCTCGAATTCGCCCGGCCCGAACAGGGCCGCGACATTGGCGCCGAACATCTCGCCGAGCTGGCGGTCGTTCCGCTGCGGCAGATAGCCTGGGATCGTGTTGATCTCAACCTCCGCCCCCATCGCCATCGCGCCGGCGCGCAGGCACCGATCGACCTTCATGTTGGCGTCGACGATCGCCTCCAATGAGCCGCCGCGCACAAAGGTCTCCAGCGTCACCTCGGCCGGCACGACGCTGACCGCGTCGCCCCCCTTGGTGATGATCGGATGGATGCGGATCGTGTCCTTGTCCCAAAAGGTCTCGCGCTGCGCGTTGATCGCGTTGAGCGCGATCATCGCCGCGGCGAGCGCGTTGATGCCGAGCTGCGGGGCGCCGCCGGCGTGGCTGGCGCGGCCCAGAAAACGCACTTGCTTGACCAGCGCGCCGTTCGACGAATCGGCGATCAACGAACGCGTCGTCATCTGGTCGTGCGATCCGGCATGGATCATCATCGCCATGTCGATATCGTCGAAATGGCCTTTGGCGACGAGCTCGGGCTTGCCGAGCAGGAACTCGATTTCGCCGCGGGCGCGGCGCTTCAGCCGCTCCTCGACATCGATGAATTCCTCGGCCGGCACCGCGAAAAACACCAGTTCTCCGGCGAGGTGCTCGGCCGCGTCGATCGCCGCCAGCCCCATCGCGACGCCGAGCATGCCGGCGATCTGCGCATTGTGGCCGCAGCTGTGCGCCGCGCCGCTATGCGGGTCGGCGAGCGGGTGGTCCGAAGTGCGCAGGCTGTCGAGTTCGCCGATAAAGGCGAGGCGCGGGCCGGGTCGCTTGCCGCGGATGCGCCCCTTGACGCCGGTCAGCGCGAGGCCGGTCTGCGGCGCGAGCCCGATCGCCGCCATGCGCTCGGCGACGATGGCAGCGGTCTTCGCCTCGTTGAACCCGGTCTCGGGATGATGGAGGATGGTTTCGCCAAGCTCGATGATCTCGTTGCCGTGGCGGTCGATCGCCTCGCACACTGCCTGTTTCAGTTTTTCCTTGGCCAGCGCGTCGTTGCCGTCCATTGAGCCCTCCAATCGCTGATCGCCGGATGCGGCAATGCGCCACCCGAAACCCGGCCTCGCGGAAAGATAGCCCGATGATACAGGCATTGGCCGCGTGGCGTCGACGGTTGGCGGGTGCTGTTGCGGAACGGCTGATATGAACGCGTTCGATCGGCAGCAATTTCTGGCCGCCTTGATGGCGCTGGTCGTGGCGCTATTTGTCTCGGCGCGTCTACCACACTCGGAACGTTGGCGACGCCTCCTTAAACACGCGTCGATCGCCGTGTTTTTAATCGCGCTGGTTGCGGTGCTGGTCGAAATCGGGCTGTGGTTGGCGGCCCCCGCTCGGTGAGCGACCATCGCGCGGATGCCAGCGGAAAAACCCCGCAATCTGAAGGCTGTTTTGGTGGTGTCTCAGTTTGGCGCTGCATGAGCGTCGTGCGTCCTTCGAGACGGCCGCGTCGCGGCCTCCTCAGGATGAGGCTCTTTCTTAATGCAATCAATATCTTAACCTCATCCTGAGGAGCGCCCGAAGGGCGCGTCTCGAAGGACGCACGAGGATCATCCAACTTGTAACTGAGACACTACCCTGTTTTGGCGAACTTGACAGATCGTCAGAATTTGTATCATCTCGTTAATATTCAGTTAACCATGTTGCCCCCGGCGGTTTGGTCGAGGGCTGCGAAAGTCGTCGCATGCCGCTCGACATCCCGAATATCGTGCCGGAAAACAATTTGCGTCTGCCGGATGCGATCACGATCACGCACGGGCCGCGGCGATTGCTCGCCCGTTTCGTGCTCGAAGGCGACAAGGCGGCACGCCGGATGGGGATCCACCTGCGGGTCCGGCACGATTTTGACGAGCTTTTGGCGCTGAACAGATACGAGGCAGCCCGCGGCAACTGGTATCCGATCGTCGACATGTTCAACCCCGAACAGGTCGCGTTGACCCCTGAGAACGCGTTTTGGATCTCCGGGGAAAACGCCGCGGGCGAGATCGTCGTGACGTGGGGCGCCCGCATCTTCGACTGGACCGGCACCGACCTCGCCGAGCAGGCCTGCGCGATGTTTTACGGCGAGGACCGGGGCCAGCCCTGCCTCGTCACCGCGGAGGCGGCAAAGCGAATTTCGGGCGTCGTCGTGTGCGGCGTCGCATCCTGGGTGCACCCCGATTATCGGCGGCAACACCTGTCCCGTCTCATTCCGCGGATCGGCAAAGCCTATGCGTGCGGCCGCTGGCCGATCGACTGGTCGTTCTGCTATGTGACGCGCAAGCATGTCCAGCAGGGGCTGGCGGCCAGTTACGGCCAGCAGAACGTCAGCTACAGCGTCTCCTATCCCGGCACGCCGTGGCTCGACATCGTCCTCGCGTACAGCACGGCGGCCGAGGTCTATGAGGATATGACGAGTTTTCTCGCCGAGATCTCCGAGCCGTCCCCGATCCAGCGGACCGCCGGAGCGGGGCTGTCGACGACGAGCTTGGAGCACATGGTGACGAATATCTCATCCGACGGGGTCTTCCAGGGCAGCAACAGCCTCTCGTAACGGATCGGCCGCCAGGGCTTGCCGTTTTCGTTTTGGTACTGGATCGACGTGGTAATCAAATCATAGCGCGGCCGGCTGGTCTCGGCGACCGAACGATAGAACCCGCTGGCCCATTCCCCATAATCCTTGTCGGGTATGTTCACGACTTTCTCGCCGAGGCCGGTCTGCAGGAATTGCCCGCCGGCGAGCCAGCGATGGCCGTCGCCGATAAAGCGCCAGATCGGGTCGTTGTGACGCGGCTTGACGCCGATCACCACGAGGCGGGAGAGAAGCTGGTTGCGCATCGCCAGAGGAATGATCGTGGTGTCGAAATGTCCGAACGACATCCGCCATTTCTGAGCCAGAGGACGCATTTGGTTCGGCTCGTCCTCGAACAGCGTCGTGAAGTCCTGAGGCTCCACCAGAAAACGCTCCTGCGCCCCCGGCAGGAACTGCGGGGCGCACAGCTCCGATAATCGCGTTATCGTAAACTCGACCGAGGAGGCAATCTCGGATTGCCAGGTCGTGTCGAAATACTTGATCCGGAACAGCCGCACGTCGGACGTCAACAGCCGCTGCTGGACCGCGAGCAGAGCCGGTAATTCGACATTGCGCGGATGCAGCTCAATCTCGATGATCGAGCGCTCGATCACCTGAAACTTGATAAAACCGAGGTTCTTGACGGCGAACCCGACGGCATCGTAGTCGGGATCCGGATCGCCGAGCGCCGCGAAAAAATCCGGCGTATCCGGCAATACCCACTCGCCGTCCGGGGTGATCAAGATTGTAAGATTCTGCACCCGAAAGTCCTCCGGCACGCGCGCGACCCCCTTGTTTGACACGCGGCTGGGCAATCTAGGATGACGGCCTTTAAGATTAGGTAAACCCGGCCAATTCAGAATGCGTTGACGCGGGCGCGGAGCGATGGGACTGAACGGTGACAGATCCGCCGGAAAGCGAGAGCGCCGTCGCGTCGCGCGCCATGCCTTTGGCCCGGTCGGAGCGGCTGCTTGCCACGATGGCGCTGATGGTGGCGTCAGCGATGCAGGCCGCCGACGCCACCATCGCCAACGTCGCGCTGCCCGAGCTCGAGCGCGACCTGGGCGGCGGAATGGTGATCAGCTCCTGGGTCGTCACAAGCTATCTCTGCGCGACGGCGATCGTCGCTCCGCTGACCGGCTGGTTGCGCCGGCGCTTCGGGGCGCGGGCCTTGTTCGCCGGCGCGGTCGGCGCGTTCGTCGCCGCGTCGTTGCTGTGCTCGCTCGCACCCTCGCCGGCGGCGATCATCTTTTTCCGCATTTTGCAGGGCGCCGGCGGCGGGGTGATCCACCCGCTGGCCCAGGCGATCCTGCTCGACCTCTATCCGCGAGAAAAACACGGCCGGATGCTGGCGGCATGGGGCGCGACGATCATGCTCGGACCGATCATCGGCCCGGCGCTCGGCGGCATCATCACCGACCTGTCGTCGTGGCGGTTTGTTTTCGCAATCAACCTGCCGATCGGCGCTCTGGCGATATGGGGCATGTGCCGCGCATTGCCGAACACCGACCGCGGCGCCGATCTGCCCATCGACATGCTCGGGATAGCGCTGCTCGCAATCGCCGTCGGCGCGTTGCAGGTTTGCCTGACGGGCAGCGTCGGCCAATCCTGGCTCGATTCGCTCGAACTGCTCGCCGAGGCCGCGACCGCCGCGATCGCCTTCATCGCGCTCGCGATGCGGGCGCAGCGCACCGGGTTTACCGTTTTCCGGCCGGCCGTGTTCGCCGACATCAATTTTGCGCTTGCCGCTTTTTACAATTTCACGACGAGCGCGTTGCTGTTCGTCGTGATCGTGTTCGTGCCGGCGCTGGGCCAAGGCCCGCTCGGATTTAGCGCGACGACAGCCGGTCTGACCCTGGTTCCGCGCGCCGTCGCGACGATGCTGATGATGCTGCTGGTCGGCCAGCTGATCGCAAAGATCGATGGCCGCATCCTGCTGACTCTCGGCATCGGGCTGACGGCGGCCGGTCTGTGGATGCTGGCGCAGGCCCAGCCGCCGGATGCGCTGATGTGGATCGTCGTCGGCAGCACGCTGCAAGCGATCGGCGGCGGCGCGCTGATCACATGCCTCAGCACGGTCGGTTTTTCGACGCTCGCCCCGGAAATGCGGACCGACGCCGCGGGGGTCTACAGCCTGTTGCGACAGCTCGGTTGCGCCTCGGGCGTGGCGCTGATGACAGCGGTGCTGCGCGCGACGATCGACGCCAATATGATCGACATCCACAATGATTTGAGCAGCTCGAGCGGGGCGATTTCCCCTGAGCTGTTCGAGATCGCGGCGGCGCAAGCCTACAGTTTTTGTTTCCAGGCGATGGCGATCGCCGCGCTGGTCATGCTGCCCGGGGTATGGCTTTTCCGAATCCGTTCGCTGGGCCGACCGATCAACGAACCGAATTCAGACAATTCCCGCGCGGATATGCGCGGGAGCAAACTGTAGTCTAAACTAATGCCCACGCTGCCCGAGATTGACGCCGGAGGTTCACGCTCGCGGCGGATGCGCGGGCTCGGGAGCAATGCGCGATGCCGTCCGCCGACATCTTTCACCCCGATTTCGCGCCGGTCCCGTATTGGTGGGAGGCCTATCGGCCTACATCGGGGGAATTGGTCGAGGTGCCGGCCTCGGCGCGGGTCGCGATCGTCGGCGGGGGCTATGCCGGGCTCGCCGCGGCGCTGGAATTTTCGCGGCACGGCGTCGATTCGGTGGTCCTCGAACAGGGCGCCCTCGGCATCGGCGCGAGCACGCGCAATGGCGGCTCGGTCAGCGGCGGCGTCAATATCGGCAAGAGTTTTTCCGGCCGCGCGGCCGCGGTCGACCCGGAACGCACCCATCGCCTGTTGTCCGATGCATCCGACGCCTTCTCGCTGATCGAGCGGCTGATCGAGGACGAGGCGATCCAATGCTTCTGGCAGAAGCGCGGCCGGTTCGTCGGCGCCTGGACGCGCGCGCATTACGCCTACCAGGAAAAGCGGGTCGCCAGCCTCAACGACGATGCGCAATCGGGCGCCTACATGGTGCCGCGCGAGCGCCAGCGCGACGAGATCGCCAGCGATTATTATTTCGGCGGCATGGTCGTCGAGCGCTCGGCGAGCCTGCATCCGGCGCTTTATTACAAGGGCCTGCTCGATGCCTGCCGGCGTCGCGGCGTCGCGGTCTGCGCCGAGGCTTCGGTGGAGCGGATCGCCGCCAACGGAACGGGATGGCGGGTCGACACGAGCCGCGGCACGCTGACCGCGGGCGACGTCGTGATCGCGACCAACGGCTATACCGGCGCGATTACCCCGGCGTTGCGCCGCCGCATCGTGCCGATTGCCAGCCATATCATCGCGACCGAGCCTTTGCCGCCCGATCTGGCCAATTCGCTGATCCCGAAGCGGCGCAGCATCTCGGATACCAAGCGCGTGCTGTGCTACTACCGGATGTCGCCCGACGGCACCCGCATGGTGTTCGGCGGCCGCGCCCGCTTCACCCCGGCCGACCCGCGACTATGCGCCCGCGTTCTGCACGGCTACATGACCGAGCGCTTTCCGCAATTGCGGGGTGTGCGGGTGACGCATGGCTGGACCGGCAACACCGCCTTCACGCTCGATGCGCTGCCGCATATGGGGGAAGAGGGCGGGCTCCATTACTGTCTGGGATGCAACGGCAGCGGGGTCGCGATGATGACCTATCTGGGGACCCAGACCGCGCGCAAGATCGCCGGGGTGGCGAACGCGCCCTGCGCCTTCGACGCCCCCGATTTCCCTGACCACCCGCTCTATACCGGCAACCCATGGTTTCTGCCGGTGATCGGCGGCTATTACCGGATGCGCGACCGGCTCGATCGCCTGCTCGCCTGACGGGAGGAAATTGCGCTAGTATTGCTGCCACCCAGCACGAGGAGGACCGCCATGCAGTTCGACGCGTTCAAATCATCGCTCGCCGGCGCCGCGCCACCGGCCGGGACCAGTCTGCCGGCGCAGGCGCTGTGGTGGCAGGCCAAGGGCGACTGGCACCGGGCTCATCGCTGCTGCCAGGATGCCCATGACGGGAACGGCGCCTGGGCGCACGCCTATCTGCACCGGGTCGAAGGCGACGCGATGAATGCCGGCGGCTGGTACAAACGCGCCGGCAAGACCCCGTCAACCGCCACGCTCGACGCCGAGTGGGAAGAGATCGCCCGCGCCAATCTAGCGGCGTAGACCGGGGCCGGGGCGTGGTGGGCGCGGTTGGGATTGAACCAACGACCCCTGCCGTGTGAAGACAGTGCTCTCCCGCTGAGCTACGCGCCCGCCCCGGGACCGGGTCCCGGATGGCCGCATTTTTAGGAGGGCACCCGCGACGCTGTCAAGGCGGGCTCGTTACAACGGGTTCCTACAGTTTCGTCAGCTCACGCTCGCCAGCGCAATTCCGACCATGACATACGCCATGGTTCCGAACACGACCGAGGTGACGCTCAGAATTATCTTTTTCATGTTGAAGCCCGGCTCCCAGAACATGTCCCCGCTCCTGGAGCGAGGCACTCAGCGCATGGATAACCAGCGCGGACCGGGTCTGGTTCCCGCCATCGGTGTTGTGGTTCAAACGGCTGCTTCTTTTCGCCGTCATTGCGAGGAGCGCAGCGACGCAGCAATCCCGTGCCGGGAGGTCTCTGCGGCCCGAGATTGCTTCGCGGAGCCTGTCCTCGGGCGGCGCGAAGCGCCGACCCGTGGGCTCGCAATGACGAGATTTTCTTAAAAAGATCGACTGTCAGAATCGGAATACTTGAGCTTAAGAAGCGACGGCGCCGCCGCCGCGCAAGACGCGCTGGGCGATCGACCAGCGGTGGACTTCGGAGGGGCCGTCGTAGATGCGGAACGGGCGGACCTCGCGAAAGAGGCGCGCAACGATCGTGTCGTCGGTGATGCCGAGCCCGCCCAAGACCTGCATGCTGCGGTCGACGACGCGCCAGATGGCTTCCGAGCAGATCACCTTGGCCATGCTCGATTCGTGGCGGCCGCGCTCGCCCTGGTCGAGCACCCAGGCGGCGTGCCAGATCACCATTCGGCAGGTGTGGATGTCCATCTCGTTGTCGGCGAGCATGAAGCCGACCCCCTCGTGCTCGCCGAGCGGCTTGCCGAACGCGGTGCGGCGGCGGGCGTAATCGGTGGCGATGTCGTGCGCCCGCCGCGCCGCGCCGAGCCAGCGCATGCAATGCGTCAGCCGCGCCGGGGCGAGCCGCACCTGGGCATAGCGAAACCCCTGCCCGACCTTGCCGAGCACCGCGGTCTCGGGCACCCGCAGCCCGTCGAGCCGCACCACCGCATGGCCGCCGGTCATGTAAGTGTCCAGCGTGTCGAGCACCCGCTCGATATGAATGCCGGGGGCGTCCATCGGCGCCAGGAACATCGTCGCGCCGGCCGGCCCGAGCGGGTCGCTCTCGGTCCGCGCCATGATGATCGCAAAGCGCGCGCCGACCGCGCCGGTGATCAGCCATTTGGTCCCGTCGATGACGAAATCGGCGCCGGCTTCGTTGCTGGCGCGCCGCGCCGCGGTCAGCAGCATCGCGGGGTCGGCGCCGGCGCCGGGCGCGGGCTCGGTCATCATGAAGCACGAGCGGATCGCGCCCGAGGCGAGCGGCCGCAGAAATTCCTCCTGCTGGCGCTCGTCGGCGACCTGCTCCAACAAATGCATGTTGGCTTCGTCCGGCGCGAAGATGTTCATCGCGATCGTCGCCAGCGGGGCATAGCCGGCCGCCTCGAAGACGACCGCCTTGCCGCGATGGTCGAGCCCGAGCCCGCCCCATTCGCGTGCCACATGCGGCGAGACCAGCCCCGCCCGCTTGGCCAACGCCACCAGCTCGAGCCGGAACGCCTCGCTCGGCCCGTGCGCGCCCTGCCGCTTGTCATTCTCGCGCGGCAGGATCTCGTCCCGCACAAAGCGCTCGGTGCGCTCCTTCAATTCAAGAAGTTCGTCGGGAATAGTGAAATCCATGCTCGGCTCCACACCTGATACGGCGCATCGTCGAGCAGGCCCGCAGGACGGTCAAGCACGCGACACTGGACCCCGGTCGTGATGCCGTGTGGTCAAATTTGCAGATTCTGGTTTAATGATCCTCCGAGCTACCGCGACACACCGTCGGGGGAAAATGTGGCTCGCGAACTTACTGACTGGGGAGGGGCGTCATGTCGCGCTTGATCGCTCGCAGCGCATTCGCGCTCGCGTCTGTTGTAGCCGCCGCATCGGCTGCGTCGGCGCAACCCGCCGAAAAACTCGGCAGCGTCGCGTTCACCAATTCCTGCAGCGAGGCGGTGCAGCCGCATCTGCAGCGCGCCGTCGCGATGCTCCATTCGTTCTGGTGGGGCGAGGGCGACAAGGCGTTTCGCGACGTCCTGCAGCGCGATCCCTCCTGCGCGATCGCGGCCTGGGGCATCGCGACGATCGCGATCGGCAACCCCTACGCCACCGGCGCCAACCCGGACGGCGCAAAGCGCGCCCAGGAGGCCATCGCGCAGGCCCGCGCGACCGGCGCCAAGACCGAGCGCGAACGCGGCTATATCGAGGCGATCGCCGGCTATTACGACCGTTTCGCCGAGCGGCCGCACCCGGCAAGGCTGCGCTCGCTAGCCGACGCGTTCGAGAAGCTGGCGCAACAGTACCCCGATGACGAGACCCAGATCTTCTCGGCGATCTATCTCGTGTCGAGCCAGCCGCCGGCCGACAAGACCTTCGCGCGGGCGTTGCAGGGCGCCGCGGTCCTCGAGTTGCAATTCAAGAAGCACCCGAACCATCCCGGCGCGGCGCACTATCTGATCCACGCCTACGACTACCCGGCGCTCGCCGACAAGGGCCTGCCGGCGGCCAAGGGCTATGCCGATATCGCGCCATCGGCGCCGCACGCGCTGCACATGCCGTCGCACATCTTCACCCGCGTCGGGTTGTGGCAGGAATCGGCCGCCACCAACCGGCGAGCGGCCAATGCCGCGCAGGGCGAGGCCGAGCGATCGGACAAGCTGCATGCCCTGGACTATCTCGTCTATGCCTCGCTCCAGCTGGCCCGCGACAAGGATGCCGCGGCCGCAATCGACGAGGCCCGACAGGTGGTCGGGGAGGGCGCGACCGCGATCGGCAGCGCCTACGCCCGCGCCGCAATCCCGGCGCGCTACGCGATCGAACGCGGCATGTGGCAGGAGGCGGCTAAGCTCGACGACCCGGACAAGGGCAGCTTGCCGTACACCCAGGCGATGCGCTATTTCGCCCGCGCGCTGGGCGCGGCGCGCAGCGGCGATGCGGCGGCGGCGGAAAAGGACCTCGTTCACCTGCACCATATCGGCGACGCGCTGAAGGCCGCGAAGAACGACTACTGGGCGACCGAGGTCGAGGTTCAGCGCGGCGCCGCCGATTCGTGGATCGTCTTTGCCAAGGGCGAGCGCGACCGCGGGCTGACCATGATGCGCGCCGCCGCCGATATCGAGGACAAGACCGAAAAGCACCCCGTCAGCCCCGGCCGTCTCATTCCGGCGCGCGAGTTGCTCGGCGACATGCTGCTGGAGAATGGGAGGCCGGCCGAGGCGCTCGTCGAATACGAAGCGTCGCAGACGCGCGATCCCAACCGGTTCCGCGGCTATTGGGGGGCTGGCCAGGCTGCGGCCCAGGCCGGCAGCAAGGATAAGGCGCGACTTCATTACACCCGTCTCGTCGAGCTGGCGGGCTCGGCCGATCCGCGCCCGGAACTGGCGAAGGCGCGCGATTATCTCGCGATGAAGTAGGCGGGGGTAGCGCAAGGGGAGGATGTAGGGCGGAAAAGCGAAGCGCATTCCGCCAAGCCGGATGCATCCGAGACGGCGCCGTCGCGACCGCGGATCGGCGGAATGCGCTTCGCTTTTCCGCCCTACGCCGTCACGGCGCCGTGACGGCGCTCAGGAGTCTGGCTGCGCTCCTCCTCACAGGCAGGCGCGCATCGCCGCCGCCCGCTCGGTCGCGGCGGCCATCATGAAGCTGAGATCGCTGCCCGGCAGCACGACGCGCACGCCCATCCTGATATAGCGGCGCAGCAGCGCCTCGTCGGCGATGCCGCCGACGCCAGCCGATTTGCCATATGCCCGGCAGGCATCGCAGACGTTCTGATAGGCGGCGACGATGCGCTCGTCGGCGAAGCTGCCCGGTATGCCCAATTCCATCGCCAGATCGTTGGTGCCGATCAACAGCGAGTCGATGCCGGGCACGGCGGCGATCGCCGCGGCGTTGCCGATCGCGGCCGGGGTTTCCAGCATGACGATGACCAAGGTCGCGGCATTGATCGCGGTACAGGTCTCGGCGAGCCCGGCCGGGGCGTAGCCCAGATGCGGCAAGCCGCCCGCGACCGAGCGGTGCCCGAGCGGCGGGTAACGCAGCGCCTGGGCGATGCGGTGCGCCTCTTGCGGCGTATCGACATGCGGCACGACGATGCCGAGCCCGCCTCCGTCGAGGAACCGGGTCGCCAGCCACAGCTGCCCGGCCGGCACCCGCGCGATCGGGGCGATGCCGGCGCCGAGCGCGGCGACCGCGATCTGCACCGCGGTGTCGAGGTCCATCGAATTGTGCTCGAGGTCGAGAAACAGCCAGTCGAACCCGCACGATTTCATGATCGGCGCGATGTCGACCGTGCGCGCCTGGCGCAGGATGACCCCGAGCGCCAACTCGCCGGCATCGAGCCGCTCGCGCGCGGCGTTGCGCAATGTCGCCGCCATGCTTGTCTCCCTCGGTGTGCTGTTGCCGACGCCGATCAGCCGGCGACGGCGACCAATGCTGCCGGCGTTTCGACACGCGGGAACAGCCGCTCTTCGACGAGCCCGCACAGAATATGCCCGGCGGTGATGTGGAGCTGCTGGATCAGCGGCGTCGAATCCGAGGGGACGCGCAGGCACAAATCGCACAGCGTCGCCATGTCGCCGCCGCTTCCGCCGGTGAACCCGATCACGAAGAGGCCGGTGGCCCGCGCCGCCGCGAGCGCGTGGAGGATGTTCGCCGAGCGTCCGGAGGTCGACAGCGCGATCAGCACGTCGCCCGGCCGGCCGAGCCCGCGAACCTGACGCTCGAACACGAATTCATAGCCGTAATCGTTGCCGATCGCGGTCAAGACCGAGCTGTCGGTGGTCAGCGCGAGCGCCGCCGCCGGCGCCCGATCGTAATTGAGCCGCGACAGAAACTCGCCGGCGAGGTGCTGGGCATCGGCGGCGCTGCCGCCATTGCCGGCCAACAGCACCTTGTGCCCGGCTTGGAGCGCGGCCGCGACCCGCTCGACCATGCGCCCGATCGTGGCGACGAATGCCGGGTCCGCGATCGCCGCCGCGACCGCGTCGCGCGAGCGTTCCAGATATTCGACGATCGGCCCGCTATCCGCCTCGCTCATAACCGCCCTGTCCGCCGTCCTTGATGAGCCCGATGCCCGGCAGGCCGCGACCCTGCACACTGATCCGCTCGGGGGCATCGACTCGGGGGTCGCGAATTCCTCCCGCTCGATCGCCCATACTGTCGCCAGAACCTCCAGGCATCAAGGTACCCTCACGCCTTGACCACGTTGTCGCCGGCAAGGTCGCGGCGGGCGCAGGCGTTGCGGGTGTCGATAATCAGCTTGCTGTGCTCGACAAGCAGCTTGTAATCGACCGGATCGTGGTCGGTGCAGATGATCGCGGCGTCGAACCCGGCGGCGCTGGCGGCGGAGAGCGGGGTCGAGCGGCGGCCGGTAAACTGCGGATGCTCGCGGGTCGGCGGGATCTCGGCCAGGAACGGGTCGTGGAACGACACCTCCGCGCCGCGCCGTTCGAGCAATTCGATGATCGTCAGCGCCGGGCTCTCGCGGGTGTCGTCGACATTCTTCTTGTAGGCGACGCCGAGGACCAGCACCCGCGCGCCCCGCATCGCCTTGCCCGACCGCTCGCTCAGCGCCTCGACGGTCTTCTCGACGATGCGCTGCGGCATCGCCGTGTTGACCTCGCCCGCCAATTCGATAAAGCGGGTCGAGATGTTGAATTCGCGCGCCTTCCAGGTCAGATAGAACGGGTCGATCGGGATGCAGTGGCCGCCGAGCCCGGGGCCGGGATAGAACGGCATGTAGCCGAACGGCTTGGTCTTGGCCGCCTCGATGACCCCCCAGACATCGATGCCCATCGCCTCGAAGACGATCTTCAATTCGTTGACGAGCGCGATATTGACCGAGCGGAAGATGTTCTCGGTCAGCTTGACCGCCTCGGCGGCTTCGAGCGAGGCGACTGGCACGGTGCGAGTCACGACCGCGTCATAGAGCGCGCACGCCAGGCGCAGCGCGTCGGGCCCGTCGCCGCCGACCACCTTGGGAATATCGCCGGTCGCGAAATCGGCGTTGCCGGGGTCTTCGCGCTCGGGCGAGTAGGCGAGGAAGAAATCGCGCCCCGAGCGCAGCCCGCCGCGCTCCAGGATCGGCTGCATGATGTCGCGCGTGGTGCCCGGATAGGTCGTCGATTCGAGTACGACCAGCTGACCGGGCCGCAAATAGGGGGCCACCGCCTCCGTCGTCGAGACGATGAAGCTCAGATCGGGCTCGCGTTGCCGGGTCAGCGGCGTCGGCACGCACAGCAGGATCGCGTCGACCTCGGCCAGCCGGGAGAAATCGCCGGTCGCGGACAGCCGGCCGCTCTGCCGCACCGCGGCGATGCTGGCCGCGCTGATGTGGCGCAGATACGAGCCGCCGGCGTTGAGCAATTCGACCTTGGCGCCGTCGATGTCAAAGCCCAGCGCCGCGAACCCGCGCTCGGCCGCGGTGCGCAGCAGCGGCAGCCCGACATAGCCGAGGCCGATCACCCCGATCGTCGCGCTGCGGTCGCGAAACCGCGCGACGAGGGCATCGACATCAGCCGGCTCGCCAGCCTTCAGCCCGGCCTTCAGCCCGGTCTTCAGACCGGTGAATTCGGGAAAAATATTATTCATCGGCACGCATCCCAATTCCGGAAAGGCGCGCCCGCCCCGCTGCAAACCCGGCTTTGCCCGGCTATTGCTCGCGTTGGTGCGATTGCGCCACCGCCTTCACCATATCGAGAAATTGATGACGAATTCGTTGATCGGCGATCGCGTAATAGGAACGGATCAGTTCGATCGCCTCCGGGCGCTGCATGCGCTCGCGCGCCGCCTGCTCGTGTGCGTCCGGCGTACTGCCAGCAGGGTCCAGCTCGCTGAACAGATAGGAAATCGGCACGCCGAGGATCTCGGCGATCTGCGACAATCGCGATGCACTGACCCGGTTGGCGCCGCCCTCGTATTTCTGCACCTGCTGAAAGGTTAGCCCGAGCGCGTTGGCGAGCGTCTCCTGGTTCATCCCGATCAACAATCGCCTGGTGCGGATGCGGGCGCCGACATGCACGTCGACCGGATCGGGTACGCCGGTGCCCCGCCCGTATCGAGCGCCGCCGCTCTCGTCTCCTGATTTGTTCACGGTGCCTGCTCAATGTGAAATTGCAGCGCCTATCATCGTCCCGGCGCCGGGTGCTTGCAACAGCGCCGGTAGACCCGCCTTAGATCCGCCGGGGGATCAGACTAGCGCGGCGGACCGCCCGGATCGTCATAGCCGCGCCGGTTGCTGATGAACACCAGCGCCATCAGCCCGATCCCGAGAGCAAGGGTCACCACCACGCCCAACGCCATCGCGACCCAGCCGGCCACGCTCATGCCGGCATCGCCGATATCCGCCCACAGAAATGCGACCCCGACAAACACCCCGACCACCGCGATTGCGGCCACAGCTGCCGCGATCCAGGTCGAGGCGCGAAAGGGGCCGGTCATTCCGTTGCGTAAATCGTTACGTCTCGCGGCTTTTCGCGTATTCGTCGCGCACCCGGTTGCGGAGGCCGGCGAGGCCGGCGGCGATGTAGCCGCCGTCGACCGCGATCTCGGCGCCGCTGATAAAGCTCGATTCGTCGGAGGCGAGGAACAGCACGAGGTCGGCGCATTCCTTCGGCGTCCCCTGGCGGTGCAGCGGGATCGCGGCCCGCGCGGCCTGGGCAAACGCATCGCCGCCGCTTTGGAAAAACCCGGTATCGGCGATCTGTCCGGGATGGATCGAGTTGACCCGGATGTTCCACGGCGAAAATTGCAGGACGGCGGTCTTGGTCAGGCCGCGCAGCCCCCATTTGCTGGCGGTATAGGCCGCGTCGTCATGCGCGGTGAGGCCGGCGGTCGAGGAAATGTTGACGATCGACCCGCCGCCCGAATCCCGAATGGCCGGCGCGCAATGCTTCATGCCGAGCAGCGGCCCGGTCAGATTGACCGCCAGCGTGCGGTTCCACGCCTCGACCGTGGTGTTGACGATACCCTGCCGCGCGATCGTGCCGGCGTTGTTGACGAGAATGTGCAACCCGCCGAACGCCGCCAGCGTCGCGGCGACCGTGTCGATCCAAGCCTGCTCGCTCGATGCGTCGTGCACAAGGAACCGCGCCTTGCCGCCCTGCTCGCGCAGCCGCGCCGCAAGCTGCTCGCCCTTGGCGGCATCGACGTCGGTCAGCATCACGGCAGCGCCCTCGCGCACGAATAATTCCGCCTCCGCCACTCCCTGTCCGCCCGCCGCCCCGGTGATCAGCGCAACCTTGCCCGCCAGTCTCGGCATAGCCTCTCCTCCCAGGAGTTTGTCATCCCGGCGAAGGCCGGGATCCATGTCCGCCGTGGATACCGGCTTTCGCCGGTATGACACTAGAGATTCGCGAGTAGGCCAAAGGCCCCGCCCGCGGCATTCCGTTCAGATCTTTGTTTCCGACAATCGCGGCACGTAACCCTTGCGCGGATATTCTTCCCAGTATTGGCGGAAGCCGTGTTTGGTGGCTTCCTGGTGCGGGTGGGCGCGCAGGCGCTCGACGTCGAGGTCGATGCCGAGGCCGGGGGCGGTCGGCAGGTCGATCCAGCCGTCCTTGACCGTCAGCCCCGATGTCGCGATGTCGCGGCAGATGTCCTCGAAATTGACGAAATACTCGGTGATGCGAAAATTCGGGATGACCGCCGAGACGTGCACCGTCGCCGCCATGCCGATAAGGGGAGAATTGTAATTGTGCGGCGACATGACGACCGCCTGCGGCTGCGCCATGACGGAAATATCCATCAGCGCCGAGATGCCGCCGATCGCGCAGATGTCGGGGTTCAGTATGTCGGCGGCGCGCAGCGCCAGGCAGGCGAAGAATTGCTCCTTTGTGTAAAGCGCCTCGCCGGTCACGATCGGGATCGGCACCGCGCGGCGCACTTCGGCCAATAGCGCGAGATTGTCGGCGAGGCAGGGTTCCTCGTACCAGTCGATGCCGAGTTCGACCAGTCGATGGCCGATGCGGATCGCATGGCTCGGCGAGAAGCGGCGATGGGCCTCGACCAGGATCTCGAAATCGGGGCCGAGGGCTTCCCGCATCGCCCGCACGTAATCGATCGCGAAATCCTCGTCCTTGCGGTCGACATGGCTGCGCCACGGCCCCGGGAATGGGTCGAACTTGGCGGCGGTAAAGCCCATCGCCTTGATCTTGCGGCCGCGCTCGACCCCCTCCTCGATCGTCGAACGTCCGGCCCAGCCATTGGCGTAGACCCTGACACGCTCGCGCGAGGCGCCGCCAAGCAGATTATAGACCGGCAGCCCGGCGATCTTGCCGATGATGTCCCACGAGGCGATCTCGATCGCGCTCCACGCCGACAACAATTCCATCGAGCCGCGCCGGATCGCGAAATCCTCGAACATGATTTGGCCGGTATGGCGGATGTTGAAGACACCACGGCCGATCACGTGCGGCGCCATCGCCTTGACGCATTCGGCAATGACCGTTTCCTTGCCGGCGGTGACATAGCCCTCGCCCCAGCCATAGGTGCCGTCCTCGGTCTCGACCCGGCAGAACAGCAAATCCTTCGAGCTGCCGGTGCCGAGGATAAAGCTCTCGATGCGCGCGATTTTCACGGGGATGCCCTTTCTAGCGCCGCGCCAGGCGGTTTTCGTGCACTTGCAGGTGGCAATAGGCGGCGCGCAGCAGCGGCGTCGCGATGCCGAAGGAGCGGGCGCGGCGCAGCATGTCGCCGACGATCGCGTCCGCTTCGGTACGCCGCCCGGAATCGAGGTCCTGGCGCATCGAGGCGCTGTTGATGCTGCCGTGCTCGGTCAGCATTGCCGCAACCCGCTCGCGCGCCTGCGGCCGCGGCTCATGGCCGGAAGCGGCGGCCACCGCCCGGCATTCGGCGAGCGCGTCGAGCATCAGCCCCTCGCCTTCCTGGGTTCCGATAATGTCTCCGACATTGCCGCGCAGCAGGCAATTCATCCCGGCCATCGCGCCCATCATGACGAATTTCTCCCACATCTCCTGCAGGATGTTGTCGTTCGCCGGGGCGCTGACCGGGGTGCCGGCAAAGGCTCCCTCGATCGCCCGCGCCCGCTCGCTGATCCCGCCGCCCTTGTCGCCAAAGGCGATGCCCGAGAGCCGGTTGTGGTGTCGGATGCTGCCGTCGGGCTGCAGCGCGGCGCCGACATAGGCGACCCCGCCGAGCACGCGCTCCTTGCCGAACGCCGCATCGAGCCGGTCGAGATGGACGAGGCCGTTGAGCAGCGGCAACACGGCGGTGCCCGCTCCGACGCCCGGCCGGATCGCCTCGATCGCGGCGTCGAGGTCGTAATGCTTGGCGGTCAGCAGCACGCAATCAAAGGGTCCGCCGACCCGGTCCGCCGTCGCGACCTTGACCGGCACGCGAAAATCGCCGAGCGGGCTTGTCACCGCGAGCCCGTGCTCGGCAAGGGCGGCGGCGCGGGGGCCTCGCAGCAGAAAGGTCACGTCGCGCCCGGCCTCGGCGAGCCGCCCGCCGAAATAGCCGCCGACCGCCCCGGCCCCAAGCACCAGAAAACGCATGTCCGACAACCCTCAACGATGTGCGCGCGTTTCAGGAGCGCGGGCGAACGCCCGCGTTACCCCCACCCTGCCCTTCCCTGCAAGCAGGGGAGGGTAAAAACTCAACCGCTTCTCCCCCGCGAGTGCGGGAGGTCAGAAGCCCCTCTTCCCTCCCCCGCAAGCGGGGGAGGGTTAGGGTGGGGGTGGCTCCGGAGGCGCGCGGCCCCCCCAAAAGAACTCGTTACAGCCGCTCCAGCATCGCCTCGGCGCTGGACACGCCGTATTCGCCGGACGGCTCGACGTGGAGCGCCGTGACAATGCCGTTGTCGACGATCATCGAATAGCGTTGCGAGCGCATGCCCATGCCGGCCTCGCGGCGGTCGACGGTAAGGCCCATCGCCTCGGTGAACTCGCAGCTGCCGTCGCCGAGCATGACCAATTTGTCGCCGGCGCCGTGCTCCTGGCCCCAGGCGTTCATCACGAAGTGGTCGTTGGCCGAGAGGCACGCGACCGTGTCGATGCCCTTCGCCTTCAGCGCGGCGGAATTGGTCACATAGCCCGGCAGATGGCGCGACGAGCAGGTCCGGGTATAGGCGCCCGGCAGAGCGAACAGCGCGACCTTCTTGCCGGCGAAGAACTCTTCCGACGGGACCGCCTTGACCCCCTCCGGGGTCACATAGCGCAGCGTCACCGACGGGACTTTATCGCCAATCTTGATCGTCATTGCGGTCTCCTCGTTCATTTCTGGTCGATATGAAAGACGGCTTTGCCGGCGATGCGCCGGTCCCGCAGCAGCGGGCCGATGCGGGCGAGGTCGCGCCAGTTGTGCTCGACGATGCGCGGGTTGAGCGAGCCGTCCGCGATCAGCCCGGCCAACAGGGCCAGATCCGGCGCGAAGCGGTCCTCGGCCTCGCAGGTGAAATAATGGAAGCCCTGGATACGGGCGTTCTGGTGCTCGGCGAAGTCGCGGAAATTGATTTCGGTCGGCTCGCCCGACGAATTGCCGAAGATCACGACGATGCCGCGGTGTTCGACCCGCTCGATCGCCGCCTTTAGCGACGCCCCGCCGGCGGCTTCGAGGATCAGCGCGAAACGGCCCGGCGCGTCCTCGATCCGGGTGACGATCTCGACCACGCCGAGCCCATCGAGAATGCCGGCGCGCCCGGTGCTGCCGACGACCGCGGTGACCCGGGCGCCCGAGCGCACGGCAAGCTGCACCGCGAGATTGCCGACCCCGCCGGCGGCGCCGGTGATCAGCACGCGCTTTCCCAACAACGGCGCGCCGTGGCGCAAGGTGCGCAGCGCGGTCAGCCCGGCCACCGGCAACGCAGCCGCGGCGGCGAACGACACGACATCCGTGAGCGGCGCCATCCGGTGGCTCGGCGCCGCGGCGCGCTCGGCCCAGCCCTCCCAGTCGGTGAGGGCGACGACCCGGCTGCCGGCGGCGGGGCCGCTGCCATCGGCGGCGGCGCGCAGCACCACCCCGGCGATGTCCTGACCGGGGCGCCAGCCCTCGGGCCTGATCTGGAACAGCCGCAACTCCCCGCGGTTGAGCGAGAACGCGTGAACCGCGACGAGCGCCTCGTTGGGCCGCAAATCCGGCTCCGCGACCTCGCGGATCGCGACCGGCTCGGGACCGCCCGGGGTGTTGACGATGGCGAGCATGTTGCCCTCCTTGCGCCGCTAAAACCCCCACCCCAACCCTCCCCCGCTTGCTGGGGAGGGGGAGCCGCCGGTGCGCCGAGAGCCCCTCCCCCGCAAGCGCCCTTTCGGCGCGCGCGTGCGCGCGCCTGTCGGATGGCGCATCGAAGATGCGCCAGGGGAGGGACCCGCGCCGCAGGCGTGGGAGGGTGGGGGCTGGTTGCCTCGTCAGTTCAGCCGCAGATCTGTGATGTGTTTGGGGTCG